>CAJTYN010000133.1:0-5568 GCA_910584115.1 uncultured Lachnospiraceae bacterium | reverse complement strand
GGCAGGAACGCCAACATAAGAGAACTGTGTGCGATGGGCCTGATCAGCAGGCCCTACATGCTCGCCATGCTGCTGCTCAACCAGATAAAATACCCCCGCAGACTGCTGATCCGCTTCATAGACAGATGCATCGCCGATATAAAATATAGAAGATAAAAAATGATATTTGACCTGATCATACCCATATACAATCTGGAAGGCTATCTGGATGACTGCCTGAACAGCATCCTCTGTCAGACACACACGGATTTCTGCGCCCTCATGATCGACGACGGATCCACCGACCAGAGTCCGCTGATCGCCCAAGCCTACGCCGCCAGAGATCCCCGCTTCTTATATTTTCGAAAAGAGAACGGCGGTCTCTCCGACGCCAGGAATCTGGGCCTTACAAAGGTCACCTCCGACTATCTCCTCTTCATCGACGGGGACGACCGTCTCCACGCAGACGCCCTTGAGACGGTAGACCGGGAGATCGGCATACACCCTGTCGATATCCTGGAATTTAACGGCTGGATCGTAAAAAACGGCCAAAAGATCCGCCCCGTCAACACACGCCCCCTGGATGTGGGGATCGTAAAAAACGGCAGGGACTATCTATTAGACAGCGTAAAGAACAGGAGCCTGACCACCCAAGTCTGGACAAAAGCCGTCAAGAGCCGCCTGATCTTCCAGCACCGGCATTTTTTTGCAAAAGGACTCCTGCACGAAGATGAACTGTGGACACCCAGAGCCTATTTCCTGGCCGATACAGTCCGATATATAGACGAACACCTCTACGATTATATCCAGCGTGAAGGCTCGATCACCCATCAGCAAGATCAGTCGAAGAACATCCGGAACAAAAAGGAGATCTTCTGCCAGTTGGAGCATTACTACAAAAGCCTCGGCTTTACCGGACGCCAGTACCGCATCCTGGCGAGCCATCTCTCCAGGCAGATGATCGAGGCATGCCTGCTCGCGGGAAATGAAAGACCGCCCATACAGGACATGCGATTTATCATCCGAAACGCCCGCGATGGCCGGAGTATCCTAAAAATGCTCCTGTACCTCACAGCGCCCGGCCCATACAGAATGCTCAGAAAAAAGCTCAAAAAGAATGAGGATGACCTATGATCCCGAAAAAGATCCATTACTTCTGGGTGGGGGACAGCCCGCTGCCAGAAAAAAACAAACGCTGTATCGAAAGCTGGAAAGAACACTGCCCGGACTATGAGATCATCCGATGGGATGAAGCAAGCTATGACATCTCAAAATGCGCGTACATGGAACAGGCCTACCGATCCAGGCTCTGGGGCTTCGTGCCCGACTATGCCCGGATGGATATCATCTACCAGGAGGGCGGGATCTATCTGGATACAGACGTCCAGCTCCTCAAGAACCTGGACGATCTGCTGGACCACCGCGCCTTCATGGGCTTCGAACATAAAAACTCCGTCGCGCCGGGACTGGGATTCGGAGCGGAACCCGGACATGCGCTCATCAGAGAGCTGCGGGACATCTATAAAGACATCTCTTTCATCCGAAAGGACCGCACCCTGAACATCATCCCCTCCCCCGTCTACACCACACAGCTCCTCGAGGCACACGGACTGAGGACAAACGGCAAAAGACAGACCGTGCTCGATATGGATCTGTATCCCCCCGAATATTTCTCACCACTCAGCTACATAGACGGCCGTCTTCGGATCACCCCGAACACCTACAGCATCCACTGGTACCACGCCTCCTGGCACACCCCGGAACAGAGAGCACAGACGAGACAGGCCCAAAAGCTCAACCGGATCTTCGGGCCCACTCTCGGAAAGATCGCGGCCAAAGGTCTGCGCGGCGTACAGAAACTTAAGCTAAAAATAAGGTGACCGTCAGACTGCCGTAAGGAACCTCCTTTATACTGTAAGCCATACTGATAAAGGAGGCACACTTATGGAAATGATCGTAAAGACAGGATCACTCACCAAATCCTACAGCCATAAACCCGTGGTGGACAATCTGGACATGCTCGTCCCCACGGGCAGCATCTATGGCTTCTTAGGTCCCAACGGGGCCGGCAAATCCACCACATTGAAGATGCTCCTGGGGCTGATCCATCCCCAGCAGGGACACATCCAGATCTTCGGAAAGACCCTGGATACGAAGAACCGGCTCAAGATCTTACAGAACATAGGCTCCCTGATCGAGTCCCCGTCCTACTACGGACATCTGACCGGGCGGGAAAATCTGGAGATCGTCCGCACGCTGAAAAACGCACCCCCGCAGGAGATTGACCACGTGCTGAGGCTTGTCCGCATGGAAGACCAGCAGCACAAGAAGGCCGGCCACTATTCCCTGGGCATGAAGCAGCGCCTGGGCCTGGCCGCCGCCTTATTGGGACAGCCCCGGCTGCTCTTATTGGATGAACCCACCAACGGACTGGATCCCGCGGGCATCCAGGAGATGCGGGAACTGATCACATCCCTGCCCCGCCAGGCAGATATGACCATCATCGTCTCCAGCCACCTATTGAGCGAGATCGACCAGATGGCCACCCACGTAGGGATCATCGACAAAGGCCAGCTGATCTTTCAGGACAGCCTGTCCTCCCTCCACGAACACAGCCGCTGCCGGCTGCATCTGCGCACTACCGACAACAGCGGCGCCGTCTCCGCGCTGACGCAAAAAGGCATCCCGGCCATGGAGGAAGACGACCGGGTGCTCTTACGGAACACCGACGACGACAGTGTCGCCCGCGCCATCCGCCATCTGGTCTACGCGGGGATCGGGATCTGGCGGGTGGAGGAGACGCAGATGAGCCTGGAAGATATCTTCCTAAAACTGACTGGAAAGAAGGTGAGCCTATGAGCCGACAGTTTTATGCCGAGCGCATCAAAGCCCGCCGCCGCCATGTCTGGGCAGTCACGGCAGCTCTGGGCCTGGCGCTCCTCCTCTGGAGTACGTTCAATCTGCGAAACGCAGACGCCGAGGACCTGGCCACAGGCTACAGCACGCTCTTTTACCAGATCCCGCTGCTGAACACCGTCTTACTGCCCCTGGGCCTGGCCGTCATCGCCAGCAGACTGTGCGACTGGGAGATCCGCGGGAACACGCTGAAGCTTTTATGCACCCTCCAGAAAAAGAGCGCATTCTACGACTGCAAACTCTTGATGGGACTCGGATATCTCTTCTCCATCGCCCTCATGGAGACGGCAGGGATCCTGGCCGCCGGCATCTTCTACCATTTCACGGAAAAGCTGGATGTCCGCCTGCTCCTTTTGCATTTTACGGAGATCATAGCGGCGGGGACCGCTCTGTACATCTTTCAGCAGACCCTATCCCTGCTGTGGAAGGACCAGCTCCTGCCTCTGGCTATGGGCCTGGTCGGATCCTTTGCCGGACTGTTCTCCCTGTTTTTCCCAAAAGGGATCTCCCGCCTGGTCCCCTGGTCTTATTTCTGCCAGTTCACGCCCCTGGCCATGGACTGGGACCCCGAGACGCGGGTGCAGACCTTCTATGCCACCCCGTTCCCTACAAAACTGTTCCTGGGTTTTCTGGCCGCGACGGTCTGCGTGTACATCCTGGGGCGGACCCTGTTTTTACGAAAGGAGGTCTGATCAGATGCTGATCCGCTGTATCCGAAGTGAAAAAAAGAAACTCAGACATTCCATCCTCTGGCTGGCCTGTCTCGCCATCCCGCTGATCCCAGCCATCATGGGGACCTTCAACTACCTGGGAAATCTGCAGATCCTCACGCCGGGCTGGTACAACCTCTGGACGCAGGAAACGCTCTTTTATGCAGATTTCTTTTATGCGCCCCTGATCGGGCTGTGCTGCGCCTATCTGTGGCGGCTGGAACACAGGGAGCACAACTGGAACATGCTCATGACCGCTCCGGTCCCCGTCTGGGCCGTCTTTATGTCAAAACTGCTCATCGCCTTTCGTTTCCTGCTCGTGATCCAGCTGTGGATCGGGATCTTGTTTCTGATCAGCGGGATGATGATCAAAGTGGAAGGCCCCATCCCTGCTGAGATCGGACTGTGGCTGCTACGGGGAACGCTGGCCGGGGCCGCGATCGCCGCCCTCCAGCTCTTCCTCTCCATGATCATCCGCAGCTTCACCATTCCGGTGATCATCGCCCTCTTAGGCAGCATCGCCAGCGTGGGCATCACCGCCAAGGGGTTTGGTCTTTTCTCCCCCTACGCGCTGATGATGCTGGGCATGAACGCCAACAAGGCGGAAGACATGCTGGGCGGACAGTTCGTCTCTTTCCTGGCCGCCGCCGCGGGTTTTCTGCTCCTCTTCTGCCTGCTCTCTGTGGTCTGGCTGAAGAAGCGAGACATCAGAGGCTGAGGATATATTCTTTCAAAAATCGATAGATCTCATCGGGCATGGGCGGGCAGCCGGGCAGATGATGGGAAAATCCTTTCGTACAGTTCCCGATCCCCAGCTTCCCGGACTGGCCTTGATAGCCCTGGCCGATGGCGATCTTCGTATCCAGCCGCCCAAACAGCCCCTCCTCCCGCAGCCGCTCCATCACCGGGAGGAGATACCCGTAACAGGCGCTGCAGGATTCTACTTCTTCCACCGCGTCCTTAAGTTCCACCACTTTCCTGTGATCACAGACAGCCAGATCCTGGAGATCGACTTTCGAGAGTTCCCCGTCCCTGTACTCATGCACCTTCGCCTGCCTCCAGTCCCCGCAGCCGATACCCAGGCTCTCCGCCATGCCGATGTAAGGCACCTCGTCTTTCTCATACCCCATCATATGGCAGACCCAGGCGTCCACCAGGACGGGATCCGCCGCCGTCCAGATCTGATCGCGGATCACCGGGTTGCCCCCATCCTCAAAATCCAGATCCCCGCAGATATGATCCACCACGATAAAATCCTGCCGGATCCCCGCCGCCAAGTGGGCGATGGGCCGGTGCAGCCCCATCTGATGGAAACGCCGTTTCTCCTTATTGGGGATCAGTCCCTTCATGTTCTTCAAGGCGCAGGTGATCTTCGTCTGGCAGTGGCCCTTCAGCACAGGGACATTGATCATGAAATCCACCTGGTCCGCGCAGGAACAGACCGCCAGCTCCATCCCTTTGCAATCTTTTTTTCTCCAGGGATCCTTCTGGGCGTCCACGAACGCCACCTGATAAGATCGGCAGAGTTCCTCGTAGCCGCATACCCGAAGGGCCTCGGATGTCCGCGCGCCCACCCAGGAACCCTCCATGATCGTGATCTGGCGGATGCCGTATCCCTGCAGGTATTCGATGATGCCCGCCACCACTTCCGGATGTGTGGTCGCTCCCTCCGAGGCCGGCGACGGGGACACCAGATTGGGCTTTATGCCCACCCGGCAGGACCGGTCCAGGATCCGCCCGATCAGATCCGAGGCCCGCAGCAGTTCTTTCGTCATCTCCTTGTAGTCTGTTCCGTGGTCAATAAAGATATTTCTATCGTCCATCTCATCTTCCTTTCTAAAGCATGTTTTGAAACCTAAAATCCCCCCAACAACCACAAATTTACAAATATTATAGAATACTTTCCATTCAAAAAAAGCGTTTTAAGGGGTCCGGGGGAAATCGCGATCCCCCGGCGCTTTTG
>CAJTYN010000132.1 GCA_910584115.1 uncultured Lachnospiraceae bacterium | reverse complement strand
TGATAAAAGAAGTCTGGTACGCAGCCGGATTATGTGATATAGTATATGGAGCATCCGGAAAATGGAAACACGGATATTCATTCAGGATATCATGGAGGAACATATGGACAAGCTTTATATCATCATACCGGCATACAATGAGGCGGGGAACATCCGGTCCGTGGTCGCGCAGTGGCATCCGCTGGTGGAAGGGATCGGACCCGAGAGCCGTCTGGTGATCATCGACGACGGGAGCCGGGACGATACGTACCAGATCGCGCTGGGGCTTAAAGAGGCATACCCGCAGATGGTCGTCCTTACGAAAGAAAATCAGGGCCACGGGGCCACAGTGCTCAGAGGCTATAAATATGCGATCCGCCATGGAGCGGATTATGTGTTCCAGACGGACTCAGACGGGCAGACGCTGCCGTCGGAATTTTCGAAGTTCTGGCGGAACCGCAAGAAATGCGGGCTTTTGGTCGGCTACCGCAAGGAGCGGGAAGACGGTCTGGATCGGATCTTCGTGACCCGCGTCCTGCGGCTGGTGCTGCTGGCAGTGTTCGGGGTCTGGATCAAAGACGCCAATTCCCCTTATCGTCTGATGCGGTGCAGCCAGCTGAAGGAGGTGCTCAGAAAAGTCCCGAAAGACTTTTTCCTGAGCAACGTCCTGATCACTGTCCTTTATACGAAGAGGAAGCTGGGCGTCTATTACTACCCGATCACATTCTTACAGAGACAGGGCGGACAGAACTCGATCGATAAAAAGGCGATCCTGCGGATCGGGCGGCAGGCGGTCGGGCAGTTCCTGGCCCTGCGCAAAAGGATCAGGTGATGGAGATACAGACGATACGGACAACATTAGAGAAGTCATTAGAGAGGTTTAAGATACGGCGGGAGATCAAGATCTTGATCGGGATCTTCCTGGCGGGGCTGGCTGTCTTTCTGCTGGGCGGGGACAGCAGGGCTTTTTTTGCATGGTGGCTGGCGCTGTGGACGCTGGGCTGCGCATTCATGCCGCTCACAGACATCCTGTTTGCAGGGTTCAAGGACCGGGGCTGGCTTTTTTCAAAGGTCCTCGGGGTGGCCTTCTCCGGCTATGCGGCCTGGGTCCTGGTCACGCTGGGCATCCTGCCGTTTACCTCTATGACATGCATCGTGGTGACCATCCTGTGCGTCCTGGCAAATGTGGCGCTGGCTGTGTGGCTTGATAAAAAGGGGCGCAATGTCCTGGTGGCGGATGCGGGGGATCTGATCTTCTGGGAAGAGGTGATCTTTTATCTGGCGTTCCTCCTGTGGACGTACGTGGCGGGCTTTCATCCCCAGGCCCACGGGGTGGAGAAATTCATGGATTATGGGTTCATGGAGGCCATGATGCGCAGCACCACGCTCCCGGCGGCAGATATGTGGTACAGCCCCGAGAAGATGAACTACTATTATGGGGGACAGTATTACGCGGTCTTTCTCACCAGGCTCACGGGGACGCAGGTGTCGTCCACCTATCACCTGATGCGCACCATGGTGGCGGGGATGGCGTTCGCGCTGCCCTTTTCCCTGGTGCGGCAGATCGCGGCGGACCGTTTCGGGCGGGCAAAAAGGCTTCTGCCGGCGTGTTCCGGGCTGCTGGCGGGGACGGCCGTCTCTCTTTCCGGAAATATGCATTATGTGATCTATGCGAAGATCCTTCCCCTGTTCGACAGCTCCCGGGAGGATTATTGGTTTCCCAACTCCACCCGCTATATCGGCCATGATCCGGATACGATGGACAGGACGATCCATGAATTTCCGTCCTATTCATTTATCCTGGGAGATCTGCACGCCCATGTGGTCAACGTCTTTTTCGTGCTGACGGTGCTGGGTCTGTTATACGCCTGGATCAAACGGGGGAGATATCCGGACAAGAAGGCGTTTTTCCAGTGGCCGCTCCTGGCATGCGGCATCTTCCTGGGGATCTTCCAGTGGACGAACACCTGGGATCTGGCCATCTATTATGTGGTGGCGTGCGGCGTGTGCCTCTTCGGGAATCTGGCCCGGTTCCAGG
This sequence comes from uncultured Lachnospiraceae bacterium, assembly GCA_910584115.1. Taxonomy (GTDB): domain Bacteria; phylum Bacillota; class Clostridia; order Lachnospirales; family Lachnospiraceae; genus MGBC164599. The sequence continues at coordinate 6,686 of CAJTYN010000132.1, read as the reverse complement.
AATGGAAAAAAGGTCTGCGCTCCAGCGTGATCCAGTGGGTCCAGATGCTCGTTCTGGGTGTGGTCATAGCCCTGCCCTTTACGATGCAGTTTGACAGCGGCATGGCGCAGGGCGTGCGGCTTGCGAAAAACCATTCGGCGTTCTACCAGTTCTGCGTCCTATGGGCGTTCCCTGTGGTGATGGTCCTGGCCTATCTGATAAAGCTCGCCGCGGAGAGGGGGCGCTGCCGGCCGCTCAAGTGGCTGGCGCGCACGAAGAGGCCGGATATCTTTGCGGCGGTCCTCTCCCTGTGCGCCCTGGGACTGATCCTGATCCCGGAACTGGTCTATGTGCGGGATATATATGAAGAGACTTCAGCGCGCTCCAACACGATGTTCAAGCTGACCTATCAGGCGTTCATCCTATTCGGGATCTGTCTGGGATTCATCTCCATCCGTTTCCTGGCGGCCCGTACCCGGAAGTGGATCCGGGCGATAGGTGTGCTGGGAGTGCTCGGCGTGCTGGTCACCGCGGGGTATACGGTGACTTCCATAGGACAGTGGAGCGGCCAGGTCTGGAAGATCCAGGATTACAAAGGGCTCAACGCCACAGCCTACCTGGAAGATCAATACCCGGAGGACGCGCCGGCCATCCGCTGGCTGATGGCAAATGTAAAAGGAAATCCGGTGGTGCTGGAGGCAAATGGGGACAGCTATACGGATCACTGCAGGGTGTCGGCCATGACGGGCCTGCCCACGGTCCTGGGCTGGAAAGTCCACGAATGGCTGTGGCGCAATGACCTGGAGGCGGTGGAGGCGAGAGCCGCCCAGGTGCAGACGATCTATACGTCCGCGGATGAAGCCCAGGTGCGTGGCCTGCTAAAAGAATACGATGTGTCCTATATCTTTATCGGAAAGATGGAGCGGGAGAGTTTCCCGTCTATGGATGAGGACTTCTTAAGAAGTCTGGGGAAAGTGGTCTTCGACGACGAGGCCACGATCATCCAGGTGGACCGAGAGGGAAGAGGGAGTTGATGATGAAAACGGAACTGATCAAAGTCGATCCTAAGAGGCCGGATCCCCGGGTGATGGAGAGGGCCGGGGGGATCATCAGGAGCGGCGGGCTCGTGGCTTTTCCCACAGAAACGGTCTACGGCCTGGGCGGGGATGGTCTGAGAGCCGATTCTTCCGCGAAGATCTACCAGGCGAAAGGGCGGCCCTCAGACAACCCGCTGATCATCCATATCGCGAAGACCAGCGACCTGTACCGGGTGGCGGCGCAGGTGCCGGATGAGGCGGTGGCGCTGGCGAAGAGCTTCTGGCCCGGCCCGCTGACGATGATCTTCCCAAAGACCAGTGAGGTGCCTTACGAGACGACCGGCGGGCTTGACAGTGTGGCCGTGCGGATGCCGGACCATCCGGCGGCACTGGCGCTGATCCGGGCTGCTGGCGGGTATGTGGCGGCACCCAGCGCGAACCGTTCGGGGCGGCCCAGCCCGACGCTGGCGGCCCATGTGGCGGAAGACCTGGATGGGAAGATCGATATGATCATAGACGGCGGGATGGTGGGCATCGGTCTGGAATCCACGATCGTGGATCTGACAGAGCGTACGCCGGTGATCCTGCGCCCGGGCGCGGTCAGCCGGGAGATGCTGCGCGCCCATCTGGAGAGAGTGGACGTAGATCCGGGGCTTTTGGGGACGGATGACAGCCGCCCGCCCAGAGCGCCGGGAATGCGCTATCGGCACTATGCCCCCCGGGCGCCGCTGGTGATCGTAGAAGGCGCCGAGGCGGAGGTAGCCGCGTATGTGGACGCCCTGGCCCGGGAGGCAGAAAAAACCGGGCAGCGCGCCGGGATCCTGGCCAGCGACGAGACGGCGGGCCTGTATACAGCGGGCCTCATCAAGAGCATCGGGAGCCGGGTGTCGGAGAGCGATATCGCCCGGCACCTTTATCAGACCCTGCGGGAATTTGACCAGGAACAAGTAACTTGTATCTATTCGGAGGCTTTTCACACACCCAGCATGGGGCAGGCGATCATGAACCGGCTCTTGAAAGCGGCGGGCCATCGCGTCGTGCGGGTCCCGGATGATGGAGATAGAGACTGAGAGGAGAAGAACATGGCGAAGGAAAAAAAATTTGTCGAGGCGATCACCTCTATGGAGGAGGATTTCGCCCAGTGGTATACGGATGTGGTGACGAAAGCAGGCTTGGTGGGCTACACCAGCGTAAAAGGCTGTATGGTGATCAAGCCGGCCGGGTACGCGATCTGGGAAAATATCCAGGCGGAGCTGGACAGGCGTTTCAAGGAGACAGGCGTGGAAAATGTGTCCATGCCCATGTTCATACCGGAGAGCCTGCTCCAAAAGGAAAAAGACCATGTGGAAGGCTTTGCGCCGGAAGTGGCCTGGGTGACCCACGGCGGGCTGGAACCCCTGCAGGAGCGCCTGTGCGTGCGGCCCACCTCCGAGACGCTGTTCTGTGATTTTTATGCAAAAGATATCCAGTCCCACAGGGATCTGCCCAGAGTATACAACCAGTGGTGTTCCGTGGTGCGCTGGGAGAAGACCACACGGCCTTTCCTGCGTTCCAGGGAATTCTTATGGCAGGAAGGGCACACGGCCCACGCCACGGAGGAGGAAGCCCAGGAGCGGACCATCCAGATGCTCCATGTCTATGCGGATTTCTGTGAGGAAGTCCTGGCGATCCCTGTGATCAGGGGGCAGAAGACGGACAAAGAGAAATTTGCCGGGGCGAACGCCACATATACCATAGAAGCGCTGATGCACGATGGAAAAGCCCTGCAGTCCGGCACCAGCCATAATTTCGGCGACGGGTTCGCCCGCGCATTCCAGATCCAGTATACGGATCCAAATAATAAACTGCAGTACGTCCATCAGACATCCTGGGGATTGTCCACCCGGATCATCGGCGCGCTCATCATGGTCCACGGGGACAACAGCGGGCTGGTGCTGCCGCCGAAGATCGCGCCCACACAGGTGATGGTCATCCCGATCCAGCAGACGAAGGAAGGGGTCCTGGATAAGGCCAGGGAGATCTGCCAGACCCTGAAAGATGCGGGGCTGCGGGTAAGAGTGGATGATACGGACAAGAGTCCGGGATGGAAATTCTCCGAGCAGGAGATGCGCGGGATCCCTGTGCGGGTGGAATGCGGGCCGAAAGACATCGCGGCGGGCCAGGCGGTCATCGTTCGCAGGGATACCCGGGAGAAGATCACCGCGTCTCTGGAGGAGATCGGTCCGTCTGTCTGCCGGATCCTTGAGACGATGCAGCAGGAGATGTTGGAGCGCGCCAGGGCGCACAGGGACGCCCACACGTACACAGCCGCCGACTATGAGAGCTTCAAGAAGACCATCGAGGAAAAGCCCGGCTTTGTCAAAGCCATGTGGTGCGGGGACGTCGCATGTGAGGAGAAGATCAAAGAAGAACTCCAGGCGACTTCACGCTGCATCCCATTTGAAGAGGAACATCTGGCGGATACCTGCGTCTGCTGCGGCAAACCTGCGAAAAAGATGGTCTACTGGGGGCGGGCGTATTGATATGTATCTGAAACTCCCTCCCAGAGTCAGCCGCATCATCCATACGCTGCAGGCCCACGGCTATGAGGCGTTTGCGGTGGGCGGCTGTGTCCGCGACACGGTCCTGGGGCGCGTGCCGGACGATTGGGACATCACCACGTCCGCCAGGCCCCAGGAGGTCAAGGGGCTGTTCACCCGCACCGTGGATACCGGCCTCATCCATGGGACGGTGACGGTCCTGCTGGGCGACGACAGTTTCGAAGTGACCACCTACCGGATCGATGGGAGATACGAGGACCACAGGCATCCCAGTCAGGTGAGATTTTCCGCCGAGCTGGCCGAGGACTTGAGACGGCGGGATCTCACCATCAATGCCATGGCATACAACCAGGAGCAGGGGCTGGTGGACCTCTTCGGCGGGATGAAGGATCTCCAGGAAAAACGGATCCGCTGCGTGGGGGAGGCCCGGGAGCGATTCCGGGAAGATGCCCTGCGCATCCTGCGGGTGGTGCGCTTTTCGGCACAGCTGGGGTTTCTGATCGACCCGGCGACGGAGGATGCCCTGCGGTCTCTGGCGGGCGACCTGGCGTATGTCAGCGCGGAGCGGATACAGGTCGAGCTGGTCAAGCTCCTGCGGTCTGATCATCCGGACTATATCCTGCGCCTGTTCGACACGGGGATCGCGGAGGTGGTGCTGCCGGAGCTTGTGGAGAGCGCCGCGGATCCGGCCAGAGCACAGTCCATAGCGGACAGCCTGAAAAAAGTCCCGCCGGAGAGATCCCTGCGCCTGGCGCTGCTCTTACATCCCCTGGGAGAAAAGAAGAGCCAGAAGCTGCTGCGCCGGCTGAAGTTCGATAATCACACGATCGACACGGTGCGCCGGCTGGTGCGGTGGTACGGACAGCCGCTGGGAGAGACGCCGGCGCAGGTGCGCCGGTCGGCCGCCGCCATCGGCGCGGAGCTCTTCCCCCAGGTCCTGCAGGTCCAGGGGACATACCGTGACGTGACGGATGTGCGCCGGATCTGGGAAGAGATCACAGAAAAAGGACAGTGCATCTCCTTAAAGACGCTGCGCATCACGGGGAACGACCTCATCGCCCTAGGAATGCAGCCGGGCCCGGCGGTGGGCGCGTTACTGAAAGAACTCTTTGTGGACGTACTAGAAGAACCAGGGCATAACGACAGAGAATATCTGATAGAGTGTGCAAAAAGGAAACTATAGGATGTTTAAAAATCTAAAATATCCTCAGATCACCGCAGATCAAAAATAGCGTTTTAAAGGGGTCCGGGGGAAATACGCAATCCCCCGGCGCTTTTGGTACTTTTCTCGTAGAAAAGTACATAATGACATTTTCGATTTATCCCTCTCATAGAATAGAAAGTACGAAGTTACGGGAAAGTGAGGGGGATATTATTGTATGACCGCGGGTTGAGTGTGTTGGAACAATACGGCTTACAGGCGAGATCGTCCTATCGAGGGAGAGGGGCGCTCTTGAGTCAGACACAGGCCGGGCTGGTGATCATCCGGGAGTTCGCAGGATCGGCTGAGAAATTACAGAAACAGCAGGAACTTTTGGCACAGCTGGAGGGCTGTCCCCATCCAGTGGACCAGATCCTGGCGAACCAGGAAGGCGGGCTGGTCACCACAGATAAGGACGGCGTGCCCTACGTGGTGAGCAGATGGTATGAAGGGCGGGAATGCGACACCCGGTCCTGGGAAGACATCTGCCGGGGGACTGCCGCGCTGGGCACCATACATAGATCGATGCGTCTGGAGACGGATCCGGATCATATCCAGGCCCCGCTGGAGGAGGAATACGAGAAGCACAACCGGGAGCTGCGCAAGATCCGGAAATTCATCAGGGCGAAGAGGCGGCACAACCCTTTCGAGCAATGTTATCTGGAGAGCGTCCAGTGGTTTCTGGAGCGGGGAGAGGAAGCGCTGGAGAAGCTCTCATCCAGCAGCTACGGGCGTCTGAGAAAAGAAGCCCTAAAGAGGGGAGAAGTCTGCCACGGGGAGTACAACCAGCACAACGTGCTCTTTTGCGCCGGGCATAAGGATCTGGTGGCGGTGACGAATTTTGATCGATTCCGTCACGATACCCAGGTGGCGGACCTCTATTGTTTTATGCGGAAGATCCTGGAGAAGAACGGCTGGAGCCAAGATCTGGCCGCAAAGATGATCGACTGCTACGATAAAGCCTGCGGCCTGTCCCAGGACCAGTACGAAAACCTGAAGATCCGATTCCTCTACCCGGAAAAATACTGGAAATTGGCGAACCATTATTATAACCATAATAAGGCATGGATATCCGAGAAAAATATAGAAAAAATAACAAAGCTGATAAACAGTAAAAAAGCTTGGCATGACCTGGGGATCGGGTTATAATGGAAAAAGATGATAAGATACGGAGGTGCGAGATATGGACTATAGAGCAATATACGATCAGTGGATGAAGGATCCCTATTTTGACGAAGGGACAAAGGCGGAGCTGAGAGGGATCGCGGAAGACGATCAGGAGATCAAAGAACGGTTTTACAAAGATCTGGAATTTGGGACGGCCGGGCTCCGCGGGATCATCGGCGCAGGGACGAACCGCATGAACATCTACGTGGTGCGCAAGACGACCCAGGGCCTGGCCAATTACATCCGTTCGGTGGGCAAAGAAGGACAGGGGGTAGCCATTGCATATGATTCCAGGAATATGTCTCCGGAATTTGCAGACGAGGCGGCCCTCTGCCTGGCTGCAAACGGGATCAAGGCATACATCTTCGAGTCATTGAGGCCGACGCCGGAACTCTCCTTCGCCCTGCGCCACTTAGGCTGCGCGGCGGGCATCAACATCACGGCCAGCCACAACCCGCCGGAATACAACGGCTATAAAGTCTATTGGGAGGACGGCGCGCAGATCACACCTCCCCATGACAGCGGGATCATGGAGCAGGTCCAGAAGGTGGCGGACTACAGCCAGGTGAAGACCATGGACAAAGAGGCGGCCATCGCCCAGGGCGTGTACCAGGTGATCGGGCAGGAAGTGGACGACGCCTACATGGCGGAGCTGAAAAAACAAGTCCTCCACATGGACGCGATCCAGGCGGCCAGCAAAGACCTGAAGATCGTATACTCACCCCTGCATGGGACAGGCAATATCCCGGCGCGGCGGATCCT
>CAJTYN010000131.1 GCA_910584115.1 uncultured Lachnospiraceae bacterium | reverse complement strand
CTTACTGCAGAGTTTTTCCAGATATCTGTAATAATGCGGATGATCGATCGGCGAGAGTGTGATAAAAGGATAGGGGCTGCATTCCGAAAAAGAACGGATCTCCCTCCCGAACAGTTCATGGCCCCGCGGGATGAATACCGCATCCGGGGAGGAAAAGATCCGCTCCCATCCCACCGTCCCCGCGTCCAGATACGCCGTCTCCCCGGACCATGTGATGATCAGATCCACCTGGCCCTCCTGCAGCGCCTGGGGCAGATGATGCATGTCGCACCGTTCCCACTGTATCTGCCCGAATATATCGTCCGGCAGCTTCTCCTCCAGCTTTACGGTCACATGATCCGCGCAGGACCGGGTCGATCCCAGCATCCCGATCCGTATCCTGGATCTTCCTTCTGTCTGGGTATCGCAGGCCCTGGCGATCCCATCCAGATATGTGTCACAGATATTTTTCCATCCCGCCTCCAGCTCGCGCCCCGCCTGAGTGAGTTCCAGTTTATGATATCTTCTGACAAAAAGCTGGATGCCCAATACATCCTCCAACCCCTTGATTGTCTTACTGACCATGGAAGGCGTAAAAGCATACTCTTCCGCAACACGCGAATAATTCAGATATTGACAGCATTTTAAAAAGATCGATATCTGTTGGATCGAGATATTGATGACATCCCTATATTTCATGCCCCGTCTCCTCCCAGCAGGCGCTTTAGCAGATACGCCCGGTTATTGATGAACAGCTCTGTCACCTGATAGCTCTCCGTCTCTTCATACTCCACCCGGTGGATCTCTCCGTCGTCGAAGGACCAGATCTCCCCGTCCGGGATGCCGAGCAGGATCGGGGAGTGGCTGGCGATGAGAAACTGGGCGCCCTGCTGCGCCAGCCGGTGGATCTCCATCAGCAGGGTCAGCTGTCTCTGGGGCGAGAGCGCCGCCTCCGGCTCATCCAGGATATACAGACCGTCCGGGCGGAAATGCTTCTGCACCACGGCCAAAAAGCTCTCTCCGTGGGACCTCATATGCAGCTCTTCCGACGGCACCGGGCAAAAAGGATCCTGCGCGTACTCCTCTTCTTTCGTCGCCACATTATAGAAACTCTCCGCCCGGAGAAAATATCCCCATCTGACTCTGCGGTATCCTTTCCCGATCCGCATCGCCTGGCAGAGTTCAGAATGGGAGTCATACGTTGAGAAACTATAATTTCTCGTCCCGCCCTCCGGATTGAAGCCATAGGCCACAGCCACCGCTTCCAGGAGCGTGGATTTCCCCGTCCCGTTCTCTCCCACAAAAAAAGTCACCGCGCTCGTCAGCTTTAGCTCCTCCACGCCCCGCAACGCCTCGATCCCGCGCAGATAACTCCCCCGGGGGATCCGGTCCTGATCGATCCAGATCTTTTTGATAAACAGATCGTCCATCTCCTCACCTCTCATCCACCAGCGCATAGCTCATATCCAGAAGATCCAAGATCTGCCCCTCGCCCACGCTGCCGTCCAGCAATATGGTCATCCAATACTTTTTATCCATATGATAGCCGGGCAGGAAACCATCCGCCTGGATCATCTGCACGAGCAGATCCGGATCCACCTTCACATTGACCACATCCACCGGATCCATCCCGCCCGGACCTAAGCCCAGCCGCTGTCTGGGGACCGTCATGGCGATGGCGTACCATTTCCGGTTCCTGCCATTGCGCAGGACGGCCGACGCCGGATCCCTCTTCCAGAGATATTCCGGACTCGTGCCATATCGTTCCTTCGCGTATGCGAAGATCTTTTCCCTCAGATCCATATCCCTCACCTCTCTCCTACCCAGAGTATACAGAACCCCCAAAAACCCTGTCAAGAAAAAATACCCGCGGGATCGTTTTTATGATATAATGAGAATATCAAGAATGCACAGAAAGGAGCACCCTAGATCTTGAAGACTTTTATCACAAAAACAACTGTAACATTCTTTCTGCTGGCGGCGGCATTTCTCCTCGCGCCTCCGGCCATCGCACAGGCCCAACCGTCCAGTGTGAGACTGACGGTCGGCCGCACATATACCCAGTACGACATCACCGGTGATAAAAAACCGGACAGACTGCGCATCACCGCTGCGCGCTCCAACCCGTATTGCTACAATGCATATCATGTTTATATCAACGGAAAAAAGGTCTTGTCAAAAGAACATACATACGTCCTTAACTTTGACATACGGAGGCTGGAACTCAAGAACGGAAAGGTCTACCTGGCCCTCGTACCAGGGATCGACAACGGAGATTCCCCCGGAGCCGCCATATATCAGTACAAAAACAAGCGCCTCCAAAAAGCGATCGCCCTGGATACCATGTCGAAGATCGGCAACCACAACAACATCGAGGACATCCGCGTATCCGGCAACAAGATCCGCGTAAAACACGGGGTCATGTCCTGCTCCCTGGGATCGGTCGGATTCTGGCTGGATCACCAGTATAAAAACGGCAGATTCCTCCAGAAGGCGGCAGAGACAAAGCTCACCCACACGATGCTGCCCTACACCGGGAAAACGCACTGGACTGCCAACCGCTCCATGAAGATATCAAAGACCCCCGGCGGCAGACAGACAGCCACATTGAAAAAAGGACAGAAAGTCAAGATCGACCAGATCTACCTAAACGCAAAACACACGAAGATCTATCTGCATGTGAAGATCAAAGGCGGAAGATCCGGATGGATCAAAGGACTGACCTCTTTCCCCAGTCCTACGGGGAACACGTTATTCCAGGAAGTCCAGTACGCCGGCTGATCAAAAGGAGTAAAATGCATCAAAAACATCCATATCCCAAATGCGCCGTCGCTCTATCCATGAGCCTCTTCTTTATTTTATCCGTTTTCACAAGGGTCGAGGCTTCAGAGCAGGCGGATATCCAGACAGTCCGGGCAGGTATCTTCGCTTTTGACGGATACCATGTAAAAGATGAGGACGGAGATCTCTCCGGATACGGCATCGAGGTCCTCAACCTCATCTCCGCGCATTCGCACCTGAATTTCGAATATGTCGGATACGACAAGTCTTTCAGCGACATGCTCGACATGCTCAAGAGCGGCGAGATCGACGTGGTGACCGCTTCCCGGAAGCTTCCCGAGCGGGAGGAAGAATTTGCCTTCTCTTTCCCGATCGGCCAGAATGACACCACCCTCTCCATCAAGGCTGATGATCCGACGCTGCGCGCAGACGACCCGTCCACCTACGACGGGATGACCGTAGGCGTCCTGGCCGGGAGCCGCCTGAACCAGCGCCTGGAAGACTTTGCCGCAGAAAAAGGCTTCTCCTACCATAAAAGGGAATATCCCGATAACGACAGCCTCACGGCGGATCTGCAGGCGGGCCGTATCGACGCGATCTTCTCCAGCAGCCTGCGCCAAACGGCGGGTGAAAAGACCCTGGATACGGTCGGGTCGGATCTTTTTTACGCGATCGTGCGCAAAGACGACACGGAGCTCTTGGATGAGATCAACTATGCCCTCGACCAGATGAACATCAACGAAGGCGACTGGAAGAACGACCTATTTTACAGATACTACGGGAACACCTACCCGTCCGCATCCGCATTTACCAAACGGGAGCGGACCTATATACAGGATGTGATCTCCGGAAAAAAGAAGATCACCGTGACCGCGATCGGCGACCGTACTCCTTATTCTTATGTCCGGGACGGAAGACTGCAGGGGATCCTGCCGGAATATTTTGCCCAGGTCATGGAACTGGCCGGACTGCCCTATAAGGTGGTCATGCCAAAAGACCGGCGGGACTATTATAAACTGGCGGAAAACGACGGCGTAGACGTGGTCATCGACAAACGCTGCTCTGATGAAGCCGCCCCGGTGATCCCCACCAGCGGATTTGAGACAGATACTTACCTGACCACGGGTATCGCAAAAGTGACCCGCAGGGATCATACCGGAGAGATCAGGACCGTAGCCATCACCGACTCCCAGGGCGAATTTCCCATCGAGACAGGCTTCACCGGGGACGCCCAGATCGTACGGTATCCCACCAGGGATGATACGATGCGGGCCGTCCTGGACCGAAGAGCGGATGCCGCTTACGTCTATACCTATACGGCACAGGCGTTCGTGAACAATGACACCACCGGCTCCCTGCAGTTCGGCATCGAGGACGACATCCGCTTCAACTTCAAGATGTATGTCCGGGACACCTGCGACCACGAACTGGTGACGATCCTCAACAAATGCATCCGCCGGATGCCGGAAGATACGACCAGCCAACTGATCACAAAATATACTGCCTATGCCCCCGAAGACATGTCTTTCGCCCGGTATATGCAGACCCACCCGGAGATCATGATCCCTGTGACCCTGGCCGCTGCCCTTGCCGCCGTCCTCATCATCTTCTTTTTCCTGCGGTCGAGATGGCGGGGCAGGCTCCTCCAGTCCAAGGAACGGTCCAACCAGAAACTGGGAGAACAACTGGCCATCGTGGACGCGCTGAGCCATGACTATCTCAACATCTATGCGGTCGACACAGAGAAAGATACCGTCCGCATCATCAAGCTGGAAGGCTACCGGACGACAGGGATCACAGAGGAGGCCGCGGAATACTCCTACACCACGCTCCTGCACCAGTACATCCGGGAACGTGTCCACGCGGACGACCAGGCCGGCTTAAGAGAAGCCCTCTCCATCGAGAGAGTCACAAAAGAGCTGGCTGAGCACACTAAATACATCGGCAGTTACCGTGTGATGATGGATGGATCAGTCCACCATTACCAATTTACTTATGTTGTGATCCCGAAGAACGATTACCACAAGGAAACATTTGCACTGGCTGCATTCAGGAACATCGACGATCTCGTCCAAAAAGAGCTGGAACAAAAGGACACCCTTGAGAAGGCCCTCGCCCAGGCCCAGGCGGCCAACGCGGCGAAGACCCGATTCCTCAACAATATGTCCCACGACATCCGCACACCGATGAACGCGATCATCGGCTTTGCCAACCTGGCCCTCTCGCACCTGGACGACCCGGATCGGATGGAAGATCATCTGAACAAGATCCTCACGTCCAGCAAGCACCTCCTGAACCTGATCAACGATGTGCTGGACATGAGCCACATCGAAAGCGGCAAGATCAGACTGGAGGAACAGACGGTCGACCTGACAGCAGTCATCCGTGACCTGCAGACCATCATCCAGGCCGATGTACGGGCAAAACAGATCGATCTTCACGTGGAGACGCATCAGATGACGGACAACCTGATCGTCTGCGACAGACTGCGGCTGAACCAGGTGCTCCTGAACATCCTGAGCAACGCCGTCAAATACACGGACTCCGGCGGCACGATCCGCATCTGCGTCACCCAGTCCGGCGGCGCCCCCAAAGGCTGCGGCACCTACCAGTTCAAGATCCAGGATACCGGCAAAGGGATGAGCAGCGCGTTCCTGGAACACATATTTGAACCATTTGAAAGGGAACAGACGAGCACCATCAGCCAGATACAGGGAACCGGCCTGGGCCTGGCCATCACCAAGAATCTGGTGGATATGATGGGCGGCACGATCGACGTGACCAGCGAAAAAGGCGTCGGCTCTGAATTTACCGTCACCTTCTGCTTCCCCATCACAGACGCACCCGCCCCGATGCCGGAGGCCGAGGCCGGGACAGACGGGCTTCCGGATCTCCTTTGCGGCAGGAAGATCCTCCTGGTGGAGGACAACGAACTGAATCGGGAGATCGCCCAGACGATCTTAGAGGGCGTCGGTCTGATCGTCGACACCGCCAATGACGGGAGCGTGGCCGTAAAGATCATGGAAAAGGCCGCGGCCGACGCCTACGACCTGATCCTGATGGATATCCAGATGCCGATCATGGACGGCTACGAAGCCGCCCGCCAGATCCGCCAGATCGACGACCCTGTAAGATCGGCCATCCCCATCGTGGCGATGACTGCCGACGCTTTTGAAGAAGACAGGCAGAAGGCCATCGACGCCGGGATGAACGGGCATATCACCAAACCGATCGACGTCTCAAGACTGATGGCCACCCTGACAGAGATCTTAAGAAAGGATAAAGATATATGAAAAACCAAACGATCGCCGTAGCCGGGCATCTATGCGTGGACATCACCCCCGGCTTCCCGCACACAAAGACAACGGATAAAGTCTCTCAGCTCTTGATGCCGGGCAAGATCATCAACGTGGGAAACGCCAGCTTCAGCACAGGCGGCGCCGTGGCCAACACCGGGCTTGCCTTAAAGAAGCTGGGCACGCCCGTCATCCTGATGGGCAAGATCGGCCGGGACGCTTTCGGCTCGATCATCAAGGACACGTTCCGGGAATACGGGGCCGACGAGTACCTGATCTGCTCCGAGGAGGAGAGTTCTTCCTATACCATCGTGATCGCGCCGCCCGGTGTGGACCGGATCTTCCTGCACAACCCTGGGTGCAACGACACCTTCTGCATGGACGACCTGGACTTTGACGCCATCAGGCAGGCCCGGCACTTCCATTTCGGCTATCCGTCGCTGATGCGCTCCATGTACATAGACGGCTCCAAGGAGCTGGTGCGGATCTTCACGCGGGTCAAAGAGATGGGGCTGACCACCTCCCTGGATATGGCCGCCGTGGAGGACGACTCGGAGGCCGGACGGCAGGACTGGCTGCAGATCATCAAGAATCTGCTCCCGCTGGTGGATTTCTTCGTGCCCAGCATCGAAGAGCTGGGATATATGCTGGATCGGGATCTCTATGAGGACTGGCTCTCACGGGCAGGGGAAAAAGACGTGACCACCGTCCTGGATGTGGAAAAAGATATCAGACCCCTGGCAGAGACGCTGTTGGACTTAGGGGCAAAATGCGTCCTCATCAAATGCGGCGCGCCCGGGATCTACCTGCGCACGGCCGCACCGGAGGTCATGAAAAAGATCGCCCCGGAATTTACCTCCTGGGGCGACCTGGAATATTTTGAAAAGAGTTTCGTGCCGGACCGCATCCTCTCCGGTACGGGTGCCGGGGACACCAGCATCGCCGCTTTCTTAAAAGCCGCCCTGGACGGTTATCCGCCCAGACGCTGCCTGCAGCTTGCGGCCGCCACCGGCGCGAGCTGCATCACAGCCTACGACGCCTTGAGCGGCCTTCGGCCCTTCCCGGAACTGATCCGCAGGATCGACGGGGGCTGGGAGAAAGTCTCTTAAGATCTTTTTGATCTTTCTATGCTTTGCGCCCGCAGCATTGTTTATATTTCTTACCGCTCCCGCAGGGGCAGGGGTCATTGGGATAGACTTTGGCCGCTGCCCTCTGTTTGGGCTTCCTGGGGCCGTCTTCCTCTTTGTTCGTGCTGGTGGCCTGGGCGACCTGCTCTCTCTCCACCTTCTGCTCGATGCGCACATGATACAGCAGGCGCACCGTATCCTCCTGGATGCTCTCCGTCATGGCGTTGAACATATCGTAGGCGCTCATCTTATATTCCACCACCGGGTCGCGCTGGCCGTATGCCTGCAGCCCGATCCCCTGGCGGAGCTGCTCCATATCGTCGATGTGATCCATCCACTTATTGTCGATCACTTTCAGCAAGATCACGCGCTCCAGCTCACGGATCTGCTCCGGTTCCGGGAACTCTGCCTCTTTCATCTCGTATTTCTTGATGGCTTCTTCTTTCAGCTCATGCTTGATCTTGTTCTTCTTCGTATCGGCCACCCGCTCGGAGGTGAGCGGCTGCAGAGGGATGATCGGCAGCAGGACCTGGTTAAATTCCTTCACATCCCACTCGGCCGAATCCACATCGTCGGAAAAACACATATCCACCGTGCTGTCCACCACGTCCGTGATCATCCGGCAGATCGAGTCCCTCATGCTGTCTCCGTCCAGCACCTTGCGCCGCTCCTTGTAGATGATCTCCCGCTGTTCGTTGTTCACCTGGTCGTAATCCAACAGGTTCTTACGTATCCCGTAATTGTTGCCCTCAATCTTCATCTGGGCTTTTTCTATGGCGCTGGAGAGCATCTTGTGTTCGATCTGCTCGTTCTCCGGCACGCCCAGGGACTTGAAGATCCCCATCAGACGCTCGGATCCGAACAGGCGCATCAGATCGTCCTCCAGGGAGATATAAAACCGTGATTCACCCACGTCCCCCTGACGTCCGGAACGCCCGCGCAGCTGATTGTCGATACGCCTGGACTCATGCCGCTCGGTGCCCACGATGCGCAGTCCCCCGGCTTCCCGGGCCACATCGTCCAGCTTGATATCCGTACCACGGCCCGCCATATTCGTGGCGATCGTCACCGCACCGGCCACGCCCGCCTGGGCCACGATCTCCGCCTCCTTCTCATGGAACTTGGCATTGAGCACATTGTGGGGGATGCCCTCTTTGCGCAGCATGTTGCTCAAGAGCTCTGACGTTTCGATCGTGATCGTACCCACGAGGACCGGCTGCTGACGCTCGTGCGCCTCTTTGATCGACTCTACCACGGCCTTGAATTTCTCTTTCTGGGTCATGTACACCGCGTCGTCCTGGTCCACCCTGCGGACCGGTTCATTGGTGGGGATCTCCACCACGTCCATGCCGTAGATATCCCTGAACTCCTTCTCCTCCGTGAGGGCCGTACCGGTCATGCCCGCTTTCTTCTCGTATTTGTTAAAGAAATTCTGGAATGTGATCGTGGCCAGGGTCTTGCTCTCCCTCTTTACCTTTACCTTTTCCTTGGCCTCGATGGCCTGATGGAGCCCGTCGGAGTACCGCCGTCCGGGCATGATGCGGCCGGTAAATTCATCCA
>CAJTYN010000130.1 GCA_910584115.1 uncultured Lachnospiraceae bacterium | reverse complement strand
AAACCTCATCCGGCAGGGCGGTCTTCTTGCGCACAGATACTGTCTCGTCGTAGCAGGAGAAGATCTCCTCCACTTTCTTTTTATCGAACACAGGCGTGAGCAGGCTCACCACCGGCACGACCACCAGCCCTGCGATCATCGCCGCGGCCCCCGCGTTGATCGGGGATTGGATGAAATGCAGGAACATGTTCAGCACGGTGATGCCCACGCCGCAGATGAAGCTGGCCCACACGGCGGCGCGGGTCACCCGTTTCCAGCAGAGCCCGTACAGGAACGGCGCCAAGAACGCTCCGGCCAGGGCACCCCAGGAGATCCCCATCAGCTGGGCGATGAATGTGGGCGGGTCTAAGGCCAGGACCACGGAGATCGCGATGAAGAACACGATCAGCACACGCATCACCAAGAGCTGCAGCTTATCGCTCATATCCTTCACGATGTTCCCCTTGATAAAATCCAGCGTCAGCGTGGAGCTGGACGTGAGCACCAGAGAGGACAGAGTGGACATGGACGCGGACAGCACCAGGATGATCACGATCCCGATCAGGATATCCGGCAATCTGGACAGCATGGACGGGATGATCGCATCGTAGACGATCGCGCCCTCCGCCCCGTAGATAGACGGATCCTCAAAGAGTCTGCCAAAGCCGCCCAGGAAATAACAGCCCCCCGAGATGACCAGGGCAAAGAACGTGGAGATGATCGTCCCCGCCTGCACGGCTTTCTCATCCTTGATGGTATAGAACTTGTGGACCATCTGAGGCAGGCCCCAGGTCCCCAGTGAAGTCAGGATCACCACGCCCAGGAGATTTAGCGGATCCGGTCCGAAAAAGGAGGTAAAAGCCCCCGGCTGGCCCGCCGTCACCGGCACGTCGCTCTCCAACTGGGCCAGTTTCGCCACCGCTTCCATAAAACCGCCCTGGCCATTTAACACAGCGCCGATCACGGCCACGATCCCGCCCAGCATGACGATCCCCTGGATAAAGTCATTGATCGCCGTCGCCATATAGCCGCCCAGGATGACATAGATCCCGGTCAGGACAGCCATGATGATCACGCAGGCCGTATAAGGGATGTCAAAAGACATGCCGAACAGCCGGGAGAGCCCGTTGTACAGGGATGCCGTATACGGGATCAGGAAGATGAACGCGATCGCCGAGGCAGCGATGCGCAGGGCGCTGCTGTCAAAACGCTTTCCGAAGAAATCCGGCATGGTCGCCGCCTTCAGATGATTCGTCATGATCCGCGTCCTGCGGCCCAGGATCACCCAGGCCAGCAGGCTTCCGATCAGGGCATTCCCGATCCCGATCCACGTGGATGCCAGCCCGTATTTCCATCCGAACTGCCCCGCGTACCCCACGAACACCACCGCCGAAAAATAAGACGTCCCGTAGGCAAACGCTGTCAGCCAGGGGCCCACCGAACGGCCCCCCAGCACGAAATCATTCACATTGCCCGCATGTTTCCTCGAATATATCCCTACACCCACCATCACCGCAAAGAAAATGATGAGCAGCATCGTTTTTATGACCATCTGTCTTTTCTCCCTCGTTATCGATCTTTTATCTCTGTTTTATCTCTGTTCCTGTATGTATCTCCTTATATCCGATGTATTGACGTACATATCCACCGACTCCCCGTTGCCTACCACTAAGGTCGGGGCCTGCTTGATCCCGAACCTGCGCGCCATATCCGGATGTTCCTCCGCGTCGATCACTTCTACCTCCACCTTTTCATCTGCCAGCATGGTCTTGGCCACTTTACAGTTGGGGCAGGTGCTGGTGGTGAACAGATACCGGGTCTTGGCCATGGGCTGGATGTCCACGTCGTCCTCCGTGATCGTGACAATGTGGCTGCTCTTTTTTCCCCGCAGGTACTTGATGTCGTAGAGCTTCCTGTTCTCATACTCCTGGCTCTTCCCGTCGTTCCAGTTCTGCACCGGACGGTAATAGCCAGTGATGCGGCTGTAGACTTCCGCAGGCGCCCCGCAGATCGGACAGGTGAAATGTTCCCCCGTGATGTACCCATGATCCGCGCAGACAGAATATGTGGGCGAGATCGTATAATAGGGGAGCTGGTAATTCTCCGCGATCTTCCGCACCAGGGCCGCAGCCGCCTTCCAGTCCGGCAGCTTCTCACCGATGAACCCGTGGAACACGGTCCCGGAAGTGTAGAGTGTCTGCAGCTCATCCTGGATATCCAGCGCCTCGAAGATATCCTCTGTATAACCCACCGGGAGATGGGAGCTGTTGGTATAATACGGCGTATCGCCCGCCTCCCCGGCCGTCTTGATATCCGGCCACTGCTCCCGGTCGTGTTTTGCCAGGCGGTAAGCCGCCGACTCCGCCGGAGTGGCCTCCAGGTTAAAGAGTTCCCCGTACTGTTCCTGGTAGTCGGACAGCCGCTCCCGCATATGCTCCAGCACTTCCCTGGTAAACTTTTGGGTCTTGGCGTCGGCCATGCTGCCTCCCAGCCAGCAGGCATTTAACCCCACCTCGTTCATGCCCACCAGGCCGATGGTGGAGAAATGGTGGTCGAAGTTCCCCAGATACCGCTTCGTATAAGGATAGAGCCCCGCATCTAACAGTTTCGTGACCACTTCCCTCTTGATATGCAGGGAGCGGGCGGACAGATCCATGATCCGATCCAGGCGGCTGTAAAACTCCTCCGGCGTCTTGGATCTGTACGCGATCCTGGGCATATTGACCGTCACCACCCCGATCGAACCGGTGCTCTCCCCGGAACCGAAGAATCCGCCGGTCTTCTTCCTGAGTTCCCGCAGGTCCAGACGCAGCCTGCAGCACATGCTGCGGATGTCGCTGGGCTTCATATCACTGTTGATATAATTTGAAAAATAAGGCGTTCCGTACTTGGATGTCATCTCAAAGAGCAGGCGGTTGTTCTCTGTATCCGACCAGTCAAAATCCTTTGTGATGGAATACGTGGGGATCGGATACTGGAAGCCCCGCCCTTCCGCGTCCCCTTCCACCATCGTCTCGATGAACGCTTTATTGATCATATCCATCTCTTTTTTGCAGTCTTTGTAGCAGAAATCCATCTCTTTCCCGCCCACGATGGCCGGAAGCTCCGCCAGATCGTCCGGCACCGTCCAGTCCAGGGTGATGTTGGAAAAAGGCGCCTGGGTCCCCCACCGGCTGGGCGTGTTGACCCCATAGATAAAGGACTCGATGCACTTTTTCACCTCTTCATAGGAGAGGTCGTCCGTTTTCACAAAGGGGGCCAGATATGTATCAAAAGATGAGAATGCCTGGGCGCCGGCCCATTCGTTCTGCATGATCCCCAGGAAATTTACCATCTGGTTGCACAGGACGCTCAGATGCTTGGCCGGGGAGGATGTGATCTTGCCGCGGATCCCCCCTAAGCCCTCCTGGATCAGTTGTTTTAAGGACCAGCCCGCGCAGTATCCTGTGAGCATGGACAGGTCGTGGATATGGATATCCGCGTCCCGATGTGCCTGCGAGATCTCCTGGTCGTAGACTTCTGAGAGCCAGTAATTGGCCGTCACCGCCCCGGAATTGTTCAGGATCAGTCCGCCCACGGAATAGGTGACCGTGGAATTTTCTTTGACACGCCAGTCTTCTACTTTCACATAGCTGTCCACGATGTCCTTGTAGTCCAGGATCGTGGACTTCATATTGCGGACTTTCTCCCGCTGCTTCCTGTATAAAATATATGCTTTCGCCACATCTGCATAGCCGGTCTGGATCAGCACGTTCTCCACGCTGTCCTGGATATCCTCAACGGTGATCTGACCGTCTTTGATCTTATCCTGAAAATCTGCCGTCACGCGCAGGCCCAGCAGGCCCAGGATGTCGTCCCCGTACTGCTTCTCTTTCGCCTCAAAGGCTTTGCGGATCGCCTCGCTGATCTTGTCCAACTGGAACCCTACGATCTGACCGTCACGCTTGATCACTTGAAACATATATCGAATGCCTCCCATCTTGAATTTCTTAAGATCGTGCCCGGCCGCCCGCCTTTATGAGAGCCGCCGGTGCCGTGCATAGGATATTGTAACAGGATCTTCTCTTTCCGTCAAGTACGGGTACAACATGTTGTGCTCCCCTCAGATATATATGACAATATCCTGTAAACCCGCCAGATCAGCGGGTCTGCAGGAACTGGGCTTCCCTCTGGGCCTTCTCATCGTCGGGATAGCGGGTCAGATATTCTGTGATCTTATTCCTGGCCGTGGCGAAGTCCCTCTTGTATTCATAAGCCACCACTTCGTTGTACAAAAGTTCCTGGATATCCTCCCCGTCGGCGGCTCCCAAGCCCTGGGCGATGTTCTCCAGGGCCCCGTCGTAGTTTTCCTCCGCCATGTCGCAGAGGGCCAGGCCGTTGTACGCTTTCGCCCCGGCACCGCCCTGCTGGGCGTATTCCTGATACATGGCCCTGGCGCTGGCGGGATCTTGCTGCTCCAGGTAGATTTTCCCCAGGAACAGCCTGGACTCCCCTTCCCCTTCTTCCGCGGCTTTTAGAAGCTCGGTCTGGGCATTGGGATAGTCCCCCATGAAATAATAGATGCGCCCCCGCTGATAATGATCCTGGCCGCTGCTGGAGTCTCCTGCCAGAGCCTGGGACAGGTACGCCTTCCCGTCCGCGTCCATGTCTTTTTCCCCATAGACCTGGTAGATATCCAGGAACATGGCATAGCTGTCATCCTCTTCCACCGCCCTGTCAAAATTGCTCTTGGCCACATCGTACTGATCCAGCTGCAGGGCGATCTTCCCGAGCATGAAATAACACCTGGCATCCGCCCCGAACTCCTTGATCTTCTCGCAGCTGGCCAGGGCGGCCTCCATCTGTCCGCTCTCGTACTCAGCGATGGCTTTATATGAGAGCACGTCTTTTTGGAACTTTTTATCTTCCTCCCCTTCCAGGGCTTTTTCAAAATAGCTGACCGCCTGGTCATAGTCCCCCAGCTTCATCCAGGCGATCCCCATCCCCCGCTGGCTAAAGGCCGTCTTGACCTTGCGGATCTCGGCTTCCTGGAATCCTTTCAGCGCGCTCTCGTAGTCTCCCTGTTCCAGGGCTTCGCAGGCCTGCTCATATGCATTTTGTTTTTTTGTACCGCAAGCAGTCAAGGCTGCGAGCATCCACAGACTGATGACTGCCAGCAGGATCTTCTTTTTCTTCATGGACCTATCTTACCGTCAATCCTTCCTGCTCCAATACCTGCACCACTTCATCCACGTATTTCTGGCATTCTTCCTGACTGGACGCCTCCACCATCACACGGATCAGCGGCTCTGTGCCGCTCTCCCGGACTAAGATCCGCCCTTCCGTGCCCAGCGCCTTCTCCACCCGGGCGACGGCTTCCTGGACTTTTGGGTCTTCCTGGGCGGCTTTTTTATCAGAGACGCGCACGTTTCGCAGGATCTGCGGATAGATCTTTACCTCATCTGCCAGATCTTTGAGGGAAGCCTTCTTCTCCATCAGGGCCTCCATCAGCATCAAGGAGGTGAGGATCCCGTCTCCGGTGGACGCATGGCGGCTGAAGATGATGTGGCCGGACTGCTCGCCGCCTAAGCTGTAGCCGTTCGTCATCATGTTCTCACATACATACCGGTCGCCCACCGCGGTCTTTTCATAGGCGATCCCCTCTCTGTCCAGGGCTTTATAGAGTCCCAGATTGGACATGACCGTGGTCACGATGGTATCGCCGGAGAGTTTCCCCTGTTCTTTCAGATATTTTCCGCAGACGTACAGGATCTTATCGCCGTCCACCACATTTCCCTGATGGTCCACGGCGATGCACCGGTCCGCGTCCCCGTCGTAGGCAAATCCCACATCCAGCTCATGTTCTCTGACAAATGCCTGAAGGACTTCGATGTGGGTGGATCCGCAGCCTGTATTGATGTTGGTCCCGTCCGGCTCATTGTTGATCACGTAGGTCTTTGCCCGCAGGGCATCGAACACGCTCTTGGCGATGGACGAAGCGCTCCCGTTGGAACAGTCCAGTCCCACTTTCACATTTTTGAAGGAATGGGCCGGGATGGACATCAGATAACCGATATAGCGGTTCCTGCCCGCGGCGAAATCCACCGTGCGCCCGATATCCGCCCCCGTGGCCAGGGGGATCTCAGGATGCTCCCCATCTATATAGCGTTCGATCTGCTCCTCCACGGCCGCCTCGATCTTCTGCCCCGTCCCATTGATGATCTTGATCCCATTGTCATAGAACGGATTGTGGCTGGCTGAGATCATGATCCCGCAGTCAAAATCTTCTGTGCGCACAACGTAAGAAACACTCGGCGTCGTCGTCACATGGAGCAGGTAAGCATCCGCCCCGGAGGCCGTGAGGCCGGCCGCCAGCGCGTATTCGAACATGTAGCTGCTCCTCCTGGTGTCCTTGCCTATGGCGATCTGGGCCTTTTTATCCTTTCCGTAATACCATCCCAGGAAACGTCCCACAAGAAATGCGTGTTCCGCCGTAAGGACCACATTGGCTTCCCCGCGGAAACCGTCCGTGCCAAAATATCTTCCCATCGTACCGCTCCTCTCCTACTGGCTCTACAGCTTTTCCGGGTAAACGCCCTTGCGGATCAGCTCCGAAAAGGCCTCCCGGACCACATATTTATCTTCCTGATACGTCACCCCGAACCAGGTATCCTCTGTCCGCAGCACCGATACCCGGGCGCGCCGGCTGCTGACCAGGCCGTCCACGATATCCGGCAGCAGGTATTCCTTTTTCAGATCCTCCGGGCCGCACTGGGTGAGGAAGTCCGCAAACCCTGTCTCCAGGACCTCCATAAATGCCGGCGTCAGACCCCACATGTTCATGGAGACCAGCGCCTGCGGATCGAGGATCTTCTCCGTCCCGTCGGGCAGGAGAGCGCTGGCGCCTGTCGGCGTCTTCCTGATATCGCGCGTCTCGTCCACACCCAGCAGATTGCCCGCGCCGTCCATCGAACAGATCCCCCGGGTCACCGTACCGTATTCGCTCAAGGTGTTCCCCAGGACGAACCCGGCCATGCATATATCCAGGATCCCGTCAGAGGGCCGCTCTTCTATAAGATATCCATGGACCTTGGCAAATGCCTCTTTTCCATAATAATCATCCGCATTGATCACGACAAAAGGCTCTTTTAAAAGATCCCGGGCCGCCAGCACCGCCTGGCCCGTCCCCCAGGGCTTCGTCCGGCCCGCCGGGCAGGAAAAGCCTTCCGGCAGATCGTCAAGCTCCTGAAAGGCATAGGCCACCTCCGCCTTCTCCTCGATCCGGCGCCCGATCGCCGCCCTGAAATCCGCCTCCAGATCCTTACGTATGATAAAGACGATCTTATCAAATCCCGCCTGCAGGGCATCGTAAATGGAATAATCCATGATGATCTCCCCATTCGGCCCCACCGGCTCCAACTGTTTGATCCCTTTTCCAAATCGGCTGCCTATGCCTGCTGCCATGATCACCAACGATGTTCTCTTCATCTATACCGATCCTTTCTCCACGCTCTCATCATAGTGTAGCTCTGCTCCTCAGACTGCCTCATTGAGCCGGCTTAAGCGAAGGGCCTGGTCCGCCGCCGTCAGGCTGTCGATGATCTCCTCAAGATCCCCGCCCAGTATGGCTTCCAGCCGGTGCAGCGTCAGCTTGATCCTGTGATCGGTGACCCTGCCCTGAGGAAAATTGTAGGTGCGTATCTTCTCAGACCGGTCCCCGGTCCCCACCTGGCTCCGCCTGGCCTCCGCTTCCGCGTCGTGCTGTTTCGCCAACTCCATCTCGTACAGCCTGGAGCGCAGGACCTTGAGGGCTTTTTCCTTGTTCTTCAGCTGAGATTTCTCATCCTGGCAGGAGATCACGATCCCTGTGGGGATGTGTGTGAGCCGCACGGCGGAATCCGTGGTATTGACGCACTGACCCCCGTTGCCCGAGGCGCGGAACACATCAAATTTACAATCGTTCATATCCAGCTGGAAATCAATCTCCTCGGCCTCCGCCATGATCGCCACCGTGATCGTGGACGTGTGGATCCTTCCCCCTGACTCTGTCTCCGGCACCCGCTGGACCCGGTGGACGCCGCTCTCATATTTCAGACGGGAGTACGCGCCGTTTCCATTGATCATGAAGATGGCTTCCTTGAAGCCTCCGATCCCGTTCTCATTCAGGCTGAGCATCTCTGTCTTCCAGCGTTTGCTCTCCGCATATTTCACATACATCCGATAGATATCCGCAGCAAAGAGGGCCGCCTCGTCGCCCCCCGCCCCTGCACGGATCTCCACGATCACGTTCTTGTTGTCGTTGGGGTCTTTGGGCAGGAGCAGGATCTTCAGTTGCTTCTCCAGCTCCGCCATGTTCTTCTTGGACTCCGAGAGTTCTTCCTTCAGCATCTCACGCATCTCTTCGTCGGATTCTCCCTCCAGCATAGAGAGGCTGTCCTCTTCCGTCTGCCTGCATTCTTTGTATTTCTGGTAGGTGTCCACGATGGGCTGCAGCTCGCTCTGCTCTTTCATCAGCTTCTGAAAACGCTCCTGGTTGCCTGCCACATCCGGCTCTCCCAACTCCCCTAAGACTTCCTCAAAACGGATCAGGAGATCTTCTAATTTATCAAACATGCTTTCCTCCTAAACCTCCATACGCCCGATATCAAACGCGCCGCCTCACATAAATATCCGGCGGGCGCATTGGGCATCCCTGAATATATGCCGCCTATCTGGCAGCGGACTTTTAATGTAAACCTCCATACGCCCGATATCAAACGCGCCGCCTCACATAAATGCCTGGCGGGCGCATTGGGCATCCC
>CAJTYN010000129.1 GCA_910584115.1 uncultured Lachnospiraceae bacterium | reverse complement strand
ACTTCGCTTATTTGCCCATCTGTGCAGCCACCTCAGCCGCGAAATCCTCTTCTTTCTTCTCGATTCCTTCTCCAGTCTCATAGCGCACGAAACCTTTGATGGTGATCTTCGCGCCGTTTGCTTTGGCGACTTCTTCAACATATTTGCCCACGGCCTGTTTGCCGTCCTCTGCCTTCACGTATACCTGATCCATCAGGCAGATCTCTTTGAGTTCCTTGTTGATACGGCCCATGACCATGCCATTGATGATCTTGTCATTGGCGTCTGGTTTTTCCAGTTTTGCCTGGGTGGTGAGGATCTCTTTTTCTTTCTCGATATATGCCTGATCCACCTCATCCCTGTTGGTGTAAAGGGGTTTCAGCGCGGCGGCCTGCATAGCGATATTTTTTGCCATCTCCATAACGGCGTCGTTGACCACGTCTGTCTCCACATCGATCAGGACCCCGATCTTTCCGCCCATATGGGTATAGGAAGCGACGAAACCATTGTCTTCTTTCACCTGCTGGAATCTGCGGATGTTCATGTTCTCGCCGATGATCGCGATCTGTCCGGCCAGAGCTTCCTGCATGGTCTTTCCTTCGTCAAATCCGCAGGGTTCTGCCAAAAATGCCTCTATATCTGAAGCGCCTGTCTGGAGCGCCTGTCCAGCCACCTGGTCTACGAAAGCCTGGAATTTCTCGTTCTTTGCCACGAAGTCCGTCTCCGCGTTCACTTCTACCACAACGGCCTTTTTCTTGTCATCTGCGACCAATACTTTACAGAGTCCCTCGGCCGCAATCCTGCCGGCTTTCTTCACTGCCTTCGCCAGACCGTTTTCTCTTAAGTACTCGATCGCCGCATCCATATTTCCGTCTGTCTGCGTCAGGGCTTTCTTGCAGTCCATCATGCCTGCGCCTGTCATCTCCCTCAGCTCTTTTACCATTGCTGCTGTAATAGCCATCTTCTATATTCCTCCATCTCTATCCGACTTATCTGTATAAATGCCGCCCATTACGCTTCTTCAGAGACTTCCTCGCCTTCGAAGACTTCTTCGTCGTCAGCCTCTCCCTGATTTGCTTCTATGACAGCATCTGCCATCTTGGACAGGATCAGTTTTACTGCGCGGATCGCATCGTCATTGCCCGGGATGATGTAATCTAATTCTTCAGGATCACAGTTGGTATCACAGATGCCGATGAGCGGGATGCCTAAGATATGCGCTTCCTGCACACAGATCCGCTCTTTCTTGGGATCTACCACGAAGATCGCGTCGGGGAGCCTCTTCATCTCTTTGATGCCGCCTAAGTTCTTCTCAAGCTTGGCCCATTCTTTTCTGAGGGCGATGACTTCCTTCTTCGGCAGCACATCAAATGTGCCGTCTGCTTCCATGGCCTCGATCTCTTTTAACCTCTCCACACGGCTCCTGATCGTCTTGAAGTTGGTCAGCATGCCGCCCAGCCAGCGCTCATTTACATAGAACATGCCGCAGCGTTCTGCCTCTGTCTTGATCGCATCCTGCGCCTGTTTCTTCGTCCCTACGAATAAGATGCTCCCGCCGTTCGCCACAACGTCCGCCACCGCATTGTACGCGTCATCCACCATGCCTACGGACTGCTGCAGGTCGATGATGTAGATGCCGTTCCTCTCCGTATAGATATACGGAGCCATCTTCGGGTTCCATCTCCTGGTCTGGTGGCCGAAATGCACGCCTGCTTCTAAGAGCTGTTTCATCGAAATAACACTCATGTCTTTTTCTCCTTTTTTGGTTATCTGCTTCCGCATAAATCCCTTCCCGCAGGGACTGGCTTTTGTAAAATAACGCCAGCACCTTCCATTGGGATCCTCATGCGTGCTTATTTATACGACTTTCCTATTGTAGCACAAGCACTTTATCAATGCAAGATAAAATCAATCCAAATATTTCTTTTCCTGCTCCTCCCTCCTTTTGTGAGCGATCCTCCCTAAGAGCAGCAGGACGATAAAAGCGACCAGGCTGATCCCTAGAAAAAAGAACACCGCCGCCTTCGCCACATCCGCGCTGCCGCCCGTCTTTCTCTCCAGCGCGATCGCGTAGAATATGGAAAAAGCCCCCGAACAGACCACACTGAGCAGCAGAGAGTGCCCCACGCTCATATCGCCGCCGCCCTTTGCCCAGATCCCATTTCTGACACATCCGGCCACGCAGGTCAGGCCGCCCGCGAGGAGGATGACCATCTCCCCGATCACCGCCTCAAACGTCCCCATCACGATCAGCTCGGCCACGATCACCGCCGCAGTGACGTAGAACATCACATTGAAGCTGCGCGCCCCGATCCTATCCACCACCTTGTCCTGCCTCTCATCCAATCCCTTTTTTATCATCTGGATCCTCCTCCCAAAACAGATCATTTAACGTCTTACCTAATTCCCTGCAGATGGCAACGCACAGTTTCAATGTGGGGTTGTAGTCTCCCGCCTCGATCATCCCGATCGTCTGCCGCGTCACACCCACGCGCTTTGCCAGCTCCGTCTGTGAGATATCTTTCTCCAGACGGGCAAATTTTACTTTCAGATTCTTCAGCGTTCATCACCTCCATGAATAAGATAGCATATACGCCTCTGTATGTCAAGTATATTTAACATAAAATATTTATATATTGCTTTAGACGTGAAAATATGACATCGAAAAGACCTACAGATGATGATCTGTCCTGGCCGTTGACTTTTTATCATCAAAGCGATAATATCTTCATATACCTGAGCAGGAGGAAGATCATGGTCGATAAGCTTATGGATTGTATCACCAATCCGGTAAAATGTAGATTGTTGCTTGAGATACATTCCCAAGGAGAAGCAACGGCAAAGCATCTGTCTGATACATATAGAGATATACCGCCCGCAACATTATACCGACATCTAAAAAAAATGTTGAGCGACGGTATCTTGAAAGTCGTCAAAGAAACACAGATCCGCGGTACAGTCGAAAAGACATATGCCCTTGCATCCAATGTCAACAGTGAAATGGAAACAATGTTAGAAGAAAATTCCGGGGAACTGTATATGCAGTATTTTATGCAGTATATGATGGGTTTTGCAGAGCAGTTTCAACGATATTGTCAGTCTCCAGATATAAATATCAAGAAAGATATGACAGGATTTTCCCTTTCCCCGCTTTACCTATCAGATCAGGAGCTGACTTCACTTGTAACGGATATCTCACACGTCATCAATGCCGCAAAAGACAACAAGCCTGACCGTGAACGAAAGCTGCGGACGATCGGGATCATCATTTCCCCGGAAGAAAAAAGAGAGTGCTAAATATTTCCGCCCTGTAACACGGGCGGTATCTATTGACTTATTATTCTCATTATGATAATATTGTTGATATGAAAACATCAAACATAAACAATAAGGAGAAAAAACATGGATATCTTACTTAAAATGCTGCCTTTGCTCATACCGATCCTGCTCATGGATATAACACTCGCAGCCGCAGCGGTGGTCCACATCATACATCACCCGCATTATCGTTTCGGCAATAAGGCTCTGTGGCTTGTGATCGCCGTGATCTTATTGCTTTTTGGACCGATCATCTATTTTGTTTTCGGAAAGGAGCAGGAGGGATGAATATACTGACCATACAAAACCTATCTAAAAGTTTTGGAAAGCAGAAGATCATAGACGATCTCAATATGTCTGTACCGGCAGGGAGCATTTTTGGATTTATCGGCCAAAACGGCGCCGGAAAGACGACGACCATGAAGATGGTGTTAGGATTATTGCGGCCGGACAGCGGGGAGATCCGCCTCTGCGATGAGAAAGTATGTTTTGGCCAGACGAAAACAGATCGGTCTATCGGTTATCTGCCAGATGTGCCGGAATTTTATGGTTATATGACAGCGCCGCAATATCTGGGACTCTGCGGCAAGATCATCGGTTCATCTAAAAGTGAGATCGAACAGAGGACGCAAGATCTCCTCGCCCTTGTAGGCTTAAGCAGTGCAACAGAGCAGATCGGCGGCTTTTCCCGCGGCATGAAACAGCGTCTCGGCATTGCACAGGCTTTATTTACCGATCCGAAACTATTGATCTGTGACGAACCGACAAGTGCGCTCGACCCGGCCGGGAGAAAAGAGATCTTGGATATCCTCCGTAAGATCAGCACTACCACGACAGTCCTATTCTCAACCCATATACTTTCAGATGTAGAGCGTATCTGTGACCGCGTCGCGTTTCTGCATGAGGGAAAGATCGCTGTCTGCGGCACGCTTGCTAAGATCAAGGAAATGCACGGACATGACAGCCTGCTGATAGAATTTTCCGATGATGAGGGATTGTCGGTGTTTAAGCAGCAAAAGGCTATACGACCGTTGATCGCCGGATCGGAAGAGACCAACAGGGAGATCATCCTCCATAGCCGAGACATGAAAAAGGTCCAGCAGACCCTTTTTGGCGTATTTTACGAGACCGGGCTCTGTCCTGTCAAGATGCAGATCATGGGACCGTCGCTTGAGAGTCTGTTTTTGGAGGTGATAAAATGAATGGCTATCTGGCGTTTGTAAAAAAAGAATTTACTGAAAATATGAAAAACTACCGTTTTCTCATCATGCTCTCTGTTTTTTTGATCTTCGGTATGATGAGCGCGTTTCTTGCCAAGTTTACGCCAGAGATCTTATCGGCTTTAGCGGCAGAGATGAAAATGCGTGCAGAACCCGTTGCATTAGACGCATGGAAACAGTTTTATAAAAATATCTCCGGTGTGGGCTTTAGTGCGGTCATCATTCTTTATGGCAGCTGTCTTTCGGGCGAATACTCCAAAGGGACGTTGGTCTTGATGGTGACAAAGGGGCTTTCGCGCAGAGCTGTCATCCTCGCCAAATACACCGCAGCAGCCGTTCTCATGACGATAAGTTATTGGGGAAGTTATGCCCTCACTTATGGTTATACTGCTTTTTTATGGTCAGATACAAAACTTTCAAATGTTGCATTGGCTGCTCTTGCCCTTTGGATCCTTGGCTTTCTGTATCTGAGTATCCTCATGGTCGGCTGTGTTCTGTTTGAGCAGACATTTACAAGTATACTTTTTACCGGCGGTATGGTGGCTGTCATATCCCTGCTCGGGATCATAGGACCGCTTGCCAGGTTTAGTCCGTTTCATCTGACGACACAGAATATCGATCTGATCTCCGGCATCGCAGCACCGTCTGATCTTATCATGCCTGTTCTGACTTCGATGATCATATCGATCTTGGGACTGCTGGTCGCGATCAGACTGTTTAACACAAAAGCACTTTAGATCAAATATCACAAACATTTGGTACGATCCGCGGCCGCTCAGATCTGTGGATGTGTACTTTTCTGCGAGAAAAGTACCAAAAGCGCCGGGGGATCACGATCTCCCCCGGACCCCTTAAAACGCTTTCCGAACGGTATGTATTCTATTATCTGTAGATCTGCGGTAATCTGAAGGTATTTTAGGTTTTCAAACACGCTCTTGTGGGAAAAAACAGCCGGATACAGACCTCATAAAAGATCTGTATCCGGCC
The DNA here is from genome assembly GCA_910584115.1 of uncultured Lachnospiraceae bacterium. GTDB lineage: Bacteria > Bacillota > Clostridia > Lachnospirales > Lachnospiraceae > MGBC164599. The sequence goes on along the minus strand of CAJTYN010000129.1, from coordinate 3,262 downwards.
AGCCGTACATATTTTAAGACCTATTCCACATCCTGGAGGGCGATGACGCCTTCCTCCCCTGTGCGGACTTTCACAACATTGCTCACGTTATAGACAAATATCTTGCCGTCTCCGATATGTCCGGTATAGAGGGCCTTCTTCGCCGCCTCGATGACCGTATCCACAGGGATCTTGCTGACGACCACTTCGACCTTGACCTTGGGCAGCAGCGTCGCATCCACTTCCACGCCGCGGTACATCTCGCCCGCGCCTTTCTGCACCCCGCAGCCCATGACCTGCGTTACCGTCATACCTGTCACGCCCAGGTCGTTCATGGCTTTCTTGAGCTGGTCATACCTGGACAGGCGCGCGATGATGGCCACTTTGAAGATGCCGGTGTTCTCCATGGGCGCCACCGTGACTTTTACAGCGGCCTCCTTCTGTACCTGGGAAGCGGCCGCATAGTCGTCTGTTCCCAGATCCGTGTTCTCATTGACTTCCATCGTCATGGTGTTGGAGACATCCATGATGCTGAAGCCTGAGTACGCTGAAGCCAATCCATGTTCACAGGGATCCAGGCCGACGATCTCCTCTTCCTCTGTGACGCGCAGCCCTGAGACTGCCTTGACGACCATGAAAGCCACCGTGATCGTCACCGCCGTCCAGGCGGCCACCGCTGCAAAACCGATCAGCTGCAGTCCCAACTGGGCAAAGCCGCCGCCATAGAACAGGCCCTCCTTGATCCCCGCTGTCTCAAAAGCCGGGGAAGAGGATGTTGAGAACAGTCCCACCGCGATCGTCCCCCAGATCCCGTTCAGGCAATGGACGGCCACCGCACCCACCGGATCGTCGATGCGCAGCTTATAGTCTAAGAACCAGACGCCGAAGATGACCAGCACACCGGCCACCGCACCGATCACCAGCGCGCCCGCACAGTCCGTCACGTCACAGGACGCGGTGATCGCCACCAGCCCGGCCAGCGAAGCGTTCAGGCACATAGAGACGTCGGGTTTTCCATATTTGATCCATGTAAAGATCATGCAGACGACTGTGGCGATGGCAGGCGCGATCGTGGTGGTCACAAAGATCGTGGCCAGCTCATCCGCCGACTGGGCCGCCGCCCCGTTGAATCCATACCAGCCAAACCACAGGATGAACACGCCCAGACATCCCATCGGCAGGTTATGTCCCGGAAACGCATTGACCTTTACGATCTTCCCACTCTTGTCTTTCGTAAATTTCCCGATGCGCGGCCCTAAGATCTTCGCGCCGATGAGCGCCGAGATCCCGCCCACCATGTGGATCGCGCAGGAACCCGCGTAATCGTGGAAACCGATCTGGGAGAGCCAGCCGCCGCCCCAGATCCAGTGCGCCTCGATCGGATAGATCAGCGCGGAGATCACCGCCGAGTAAAAACAGTACGAGATGAATTTCGTCCGCTCGGCCATGGCTCCCGACACGATCGTCGCCGTCGTGGCACAGAACACCAGGTTGAACACGAAGCTGGACCAGTCAAAATCCGCATAATGTGAAAAGATATCAAACCCCGGCTTCCCGATCAGCCCCATCACATCCTCGCCCAACAGCAGGCTGAACCCGATCACTATGAACATGACCGTCCCGATGCAAAAATCCATCAGGTTCTTCATCAGGATATTGCCCGCGTTCTTCGCCCTGGTAAATCCAGTCTCCACCATGGCAAAGCCGGCCTGCATCCAGAACACCAGCGCCGCGCCGATCAGGAACCAGACGCCGAAGATCTCACCATTTACAACACGCAGTATGTCTTCCATATCATTTTTCCTCCCTCAAACTAGTACTCCATCCGGCTAGAGATCGAAGTCTGGGATTACATGTTCCGCACCATTGCGTTGTTGGGATTTCTAGCCGATGCCACCGTATCGCCGTCGAAATCCCGCCTAGCACTGGCACGAAACATGTATCCCCATACTCCAATTTCTAGCTGGATGGAGTACTAGACATACAGTTACGATATAAAAAAAGCGGAGACTGAGGCTGTCGTATGTTCTACGAGCGCCTTTGCTCCGCTTTTTATCGATATTTATATCTCTTTAGACTTAGACCTCAAAGATCAGATCGCCGTAGGACGGCATCGGCCACATTTCCTTATCCACCAGCATCTCCAGTCTGTCCACCGGTTTACGCAGGGCTTCCATGGCGGGCATGATCTCATGATAGTAGAATTCCGCCTGTTCCTTGCCCTCCTGCATGGCCGAACCCTGGTCAGCCAGTCTTATCAATGCGTGGAGGCTCTCTTTCGTCTGCACCAGGAGTCCGGAACACTCTGAGAGCAGTTCTTCCTGCACGCTCACGTCCACGGCCCCCGCAGTCTTGATCGTGTTGATGGATTCCGCGAGTTTGGTCACGTATCTGATCACGGCCGGTATGATCTGCTTGCTGGCCACATCGATCATGACACGTGCCTCGATGTTGATCGCTTTTGCATAGTGTTCGTACATGATCTCCGCACGGGATTCCAGCTCTGGTTTCGTATACACGCCGAAGCTCTCGAAGAGTTTGATCGCTTTTGGCGTCACCAGGGACGGGATCGTCTCTACCATAGATCTGTGGTGCGGAAGACCCCTGCGCTCCGCCTCCTCTATCCACTCTTCTGAGTAGCCGTTGCCGTTGAATACGATCCTCTGGTGTTCCGTCGCGTATTGCTTGATCAGGTCATGGACGGCCATGTTGAAATCATCCGCTTTTTCCAGTACGTCACAGGCTTCTTTGAACGCCTCCGCGATGATGGTGTTCAGCACGATGTTCGGCGACGCGATGGAATCCCTGGATCCCACCATACGGAACTCGAATTTATTGCCGGTGAAGGCAAACGGCGACGTACGGTTCCGGTCCGTGGCGTCCTTCGCAAGATCCGAGAGGGTCTTCACGCCGGTCTGCAGTTTGCCGCCCTTTATGCTGTGCGTGGCTGTCCCCGTGCTGATCAGCTGCTCCAGCACATCCTCCAGCTGCTCGCCCAGGAAGATGGAGATGATCGCCGGCGGTGCCTCATTGGCTCCCAGCCTGTGGTCGTTGCCCACATCCGCGGCAGACTCCCGCAGAAGATCCGCATGGATGTCGACGGCTTTCAGGATACAGGTCAGCACCAGCAGGAACTGGATATTCTCATGGGGCGTCTTGCCCGGCTCCAGCAAGTTGATCCCGTCGTCGGTGATGATCGACCAGTTGTTGTGCTTGCCCGAACCGTTCACCCCGGCAAATGGTTTCTCATGGAGCAGGCATTTCATCCCGTGCTGGCAGGCCA
>CAJTYN010000128.1:2514-8981 GCA_910584115.1 uncultured Lachnospiraceae bacterium | reverse complement strand
CCTGAGCGTCAATATAGACGGAGTTAACGGTCAGCTCAGCGGTGCGTTGCCCGGGCCTGCCCGGAGACAGATACCCCTCTCGTCCCGTCCCCCCTCTTCTTTTACCCCAGCCGCACGACCCGCTGGCAGACTCTCTCGGCCAGCGCCTTGTTGTGGGTGACCACCAGGAGTCCTAAGTGCTCTCTTTCGGCCACGGCCAGCACTTTCTGCCAGATCTGCGCCTGGGTGATCACATCGAGCATCGTACTGATCTCATCGCAGATCAGGAACTTGAGTCCCGGCCCCAGCGCCCGCGCGATGCAGAATCTCTGCAGTTCGCCGCCGGAGAGTTCCGAGGGCCAGCGCTTCATCCATTCCCGCTCGATCCCCATATCCCGCAGCGTCTCTTCATCTACCTGCCAGCCCTCATTGACGGTCCGCGCCATCTTCCAGCGGGGATTGACTGCGCGTTCCGGATGCTGGCTGATCATCTGCACCGGACAGAATCCCGTCTGGGGCAGCGCCTGTCCGTCCCAGCGCACCTCACCTTCCACCGGCTGGATATATCCGGCCAGGATCTTCGCCAGCGTGCTCTTTCCCTGGCCGGACGGACCCAGGAGGGCCACCCGCTCCCCTGCCCGTACCGTCAGATCAACATGCCGGAGGATCCACGGGCTGTTCTTCTGATATCGAAAACTGATGTTCTTCGCTTCAAGTCGCATGGATACAGCGCACCTCCCCATCTCGTATTTTCCGCAGGGGGATGTCCCCGGCACAGGCCGCGCTGCGCTGCGGGCACCGCCCGGCGAACAGGCATCCTTCCGGCAGACTGCCCGCATAGGGCTGGACCCCGTCGATCGGCCTGAAATCATTTTGCGGCAGGGCGTCGATGAAGGCCCGGCTGTACGGATGGCGGAGGGCTTCTTTTCCCGCGAGGAAATCCGCCACCGGCGCGCTCTCCACCGTCGTACCCGCGTAAAAGACAGCGATCCGGTCCGCCACATGAAACGCCAGATCGATATCGTGGGTGATCAGCAGCACGCCGCAGCCCCCGTCGGCCAGCTTGCGGAGATCCTGCAGCGTCTCCATAGCCATCTCGGCATCCAGCCCCGGCGTTGGCTCGTCGGCCACGATCAGCCTCGCCTCCTCCATGACCGCCGTGCAGATCAGGACGCGGCGGGCCATGCCGCCGGAGAGCTGGAAGGGGTACATCCGCCCCACATCCTTTTTCAGATGGAATCGGTCAAAGGCCGCCTCCTGCGCCTCTCGCGTTCCCCGGGTCCCGATCACCTGCGCGTCCACGCGCATCAATGGATCCAGATAGTCCACGGATTGGGGGATGAGCGCGATCTCTTTTCCGCGGAGGGCTTCCTGACGCTTTCGATCCAGCCGCTCTCCCCGGTACAAGATCTCTCCCTCCACGCGGGCATTCCCCGGCAGGATCCCCATGACCGCATGGGCCAGGATGCTCTTTCCGGATCCGCTGGAACCCACCACCGCCAGGATCTCACCCTCGTCCACCCGCAGGCTCAGTCTGTGGAGGACCTCCAGATCTTTTTTCTGCAGCCCCCTGTCGTACATACTGAAGGAAACGCTCAGGTCGCGCACGTCCAGCAGGGTCCTTTTTGTCTGTTTTTCTTCCATAGATATACTCCTATTCGTTGCCGCTGCCCGGATTTAACAGTTTCTTCAGATTTTCCCCGATCACGTCGAAGAGCATGATCGCCGCCAATAATAAGATGCCCGGGAACAGGGCCAGCCACCATTTTCCCGTGGCGATATGCTTCATGGATTCCGAGAGGATCACGCCGATGGCCGGCTCCTCCGCCGACAGGCCGAACCCCAAAAACGTGATCGACGCCTCGTGCATGATCGCGTGGGGGAACAGCAGGATCACACCGACCAGGTACACGGGCAGCACATGGGGAAAGATATGCTCCCTGGCTACCGAAAGCCGGGTCTTTCCCAGCCTGTACGCCGCCTGCACGTACTGTTCCCCGCGGATCTGCAGGACCTCCGCCCGGACGATGCGGGTCAGCTCCGGCCAGTGGGTCAGGGCCACCGCCGCCATCACGCCCTTGGATCCCCGACCCAGCATAAAGGAGATCAAGATCAGCAGCACCAGATGGGGCATCCCCATACACAGGTCCACGCACCAGTTGATAAAACTGTCGAGCTTTCCCCCGATCACAGCCGCCGCCACACCCGCCGCCAGGGCGATGAGGGAACTGACCGCCGCGGCCAGCACGCCGATCACGATGCTGGTGGACAGACCTTTCACACAGCGAAAGAGCATATCCCGCCCCATCAGGTCCGTGCCAAAGAGATGGCCCGCGCCCGGCGGCAGGAACTTGACGCTGTAATCCACCGCGTAAGCCTTTGGATCCATCAAAAGACCCCAGAACAGGATCCCCACCAGATAGATGAGGGCCAGGACGATATAGAGTGTGATCTTCGTCCGCGTATTCCACTGTGGCCTTTTTTTATCCATTTTATCTGTTTTATCCATTCATCCATCCCTCCTTTATCCGCGGGTCCAGCAGACCGTATAAGATATCGGCGATCAGGTTCCCCGCGAACACGAAGATGGCGCTGAACACCGCGATGCCTAAGAGCAGCGGCACGTCGCCGGAGAGGCCCGCCGTCGTCAGGGCGCTGCCGATGCCCGGACAGGAGAAGACCGATTCCGCCAGCGCGATCCCGCCGAAGAGCTCGCTGAATGACGCAAACTGGACGGTGACCGCCGGGAGGGCGATGTTCCGGAGCCCGTGCCTGCACACCAGCTGCCGGGTGCTCTCCCCTCTGGCTTTTGCAAAGAGGATGTGATCGCTGGCCATGATCTCGATCAGCTTCTGTCTGGTATAGAGGGTGATCTTCCCGATCCCCAGCACGCCCAGGGTCAGGGATGGCAGGATCAGGTGATGGATCCTGTCGCCTAGGGTCACGTCCGCCGCCAGTTTTCCCATGGGCGCGGCCAGGCCGATCGGAAACCAGCCCAGCTGCACCGCGAACAGGCTTAAGGCGAGCAGTCCCACCCAGAATGTGGGCGCCGACTGGAGCGCCAGGCAGAACGTCTTGATCGTTTTATCGATCCACGTGCCTTTCTTTACGGCGGCAAAGATCCCCGCCAGGAACCCCAGCACGCCGGAGAGGATCCAGGCGATCAGCATCAGGACCACCGAATAGGAAAACCGCTCCTGGATCACCGTCTTCACGGGTTTCTTGAAGGCGATGGAGGTGCCCCAGTCGCCCTTTAGAAAATTTCCCGCCCAGGCCATAAACCTCTCCACCGGCGGATCGGCCAGCCCCCAGTGGGCGACGATCTCGTCCTTCGCCTCCTGGGATAATGTGGAATTGCTGCCGATGTACGCGGTCAGCGGGTCTATGGGCGACGCGGACACCAGCACGAAGGAGAGGATGCTGACCGCCGCCAGCAGGGTGAGCATCCGCAGCGTCTCCCCCGCGATATATCTCAGCCGAGTCATTTCAGACTCCAATCTTTCATGTTGCAGATGATCGGGATCCCGTGGCCGTGGGGATGGGGGATCTGGGTATCCATGGAGATATCCAGCCGGTCACTGACAAAATAACAGTGCTCGATGTTGACGACGAACAGATAGGGATACTCCTCCGCGAAAGTCTCCTGGGCTTCCCGCCATCTCGATACCGCCTCGCCGTGGTCTGCCGCCTGCAGGGCCTCGCCGATCAGTTGGTCCGTCTTCTCGTTCTCGTACGCCGGTTTGTTGTCGAAAGAGCCCTGCAGGATCTTCTCGGACGAGAAGAGCTGATCGATGACCACAGGGTTGTACTGGCCGAACCCCCAGACCACGCCGCCGGTATTGGATGTATCATAGATCTCATCCCAGCTGGTCTGCTTGACCACCATGGAGATCCCCAGATCTTCGGCCTCCCCGGCGACCGCCACCGCCAGATTGTAGCGGTCCTGCTCATCTGAAGGCGTGTAGACCTCGAACGTACATTTTACGCCGTCTTTTTCCCGGATGCCGTCGCCGTCCGTATCCACCCAGCCGGCACTCTCAAGGAGCTTTCGGGCCTCGTCCGCCCGGCCGTCCGATGTCTCCGGCGCATTGCCCCACTCCAGGTTCTTGGTGAAGCCATAGGCCGGACGGCCCACGCCGTTAAATGCATCCGCGATGATCTGTTCCCGGTCGATCCCGATGGACAGGGCCTTGCGGACATTCACATCCGCCGTCACATCATTGCCCACTTCCACATCCTCGCCGCTGCTGTCCTTCATGACCTGCGCGGGCTGGCAGGGCAGGCTGATGTTGCGCACATCCATCGTCTCCAGCTTCTCGATGTGCATGCCCTCGATCTCTTCCTCCACATAGTTGGGCTGGACCATGACGATATCCAGCTGCCCGGACTGGGCGTTTGAGAACGCCGCCTCGTTGTCCATATCCACGAACGTCACCCGTTTGATCTTCGGCGCGCCGTCGAAATAATCCTCGTTCGCCTCCACGATCAGCTGCTGCTCGGCGTCGTACTGTATGATCTTCCAGGGACCTGTCCCCACGGGTTTTTCGTCAAAAGCCGTGCTGTCGTAGCCGTCGCTGGGTACGATCCCCAACTGTGCCGTCGTATCAAGGAACGGCGAATATGGTTCTCTTAAGGTAAAGACGACCGTTCTCTCATCCGGCGCCTTTACCTCCCTGAGCTTGGTCAGATCCACGTCCTCGTTGCTGCCCTGGTCTTTCATGACCGTCTCGTATGTAAAGACCACGTCCTCCGCGGAAAACTCCGACCCGTCCTGGAAACGGATATCGTCTTTCAGATGGAATGTGTATGTGAGGGCGTCCGGCGACACCTCCCAGCTCTCGGCCAGATCGCCTTTGTAGCTGGAATCCGGCGCCACACAGATCAGGGCATTGTTCGTAAATGCATAGCCGTATGCGTAAGCTCCTTTGATCGGATCTAGGGAGCCGTCCCAGAACCCATGGCCCACGTAACAGACGATCCCCTCCCCTGATGACGCATCCGCCTTTTGGGGCTGTGTATCTTTGGACTGTTGGGACCGCTGCCCGCATCCGGCCAGCAGGGACAGCGCCAGAACGGACGCTGCTATGCGTACTGTCATTTTTTTCTTCATCTTCTCTCCTCTCCGTTGATGGGGGCCGCCCTCCGCAGATGGGCAGTCGGAGGCAGGCCCCTGTCGGTAAAAAAAGTGCTGTGAGTGAGTCCGTGTTTTTTTGGCAACCATCGTTGCTGCTATGAGTATGACGGAAGATGACAGCGGGCACAAGCCCCATGGGGGGATATATCGGCATTCCTATTTTTCGCATTTATCCATTCTATCCATTCATACCCTTCTGCAGTCCCGTATTGACAGACCGCCCCGATACGGGTTATGATAAAGATATGAGAAAAAGAATATCAAAACAACTGCAAAAAATGCTCGTCATCTTCTCTGCCGCGGCTCTCACCGTCCACGTGATGCCCCTGCAGGAGATCCCCGCCGCTATGCCCAGCCAGGGCGATCGCGATGAGATCTTACAAGAGCAGATGTTCTCGGACACGAAAGCGGCACTGGAGAGTGTCAGCGGGCAGACCGTATCGATCTCCCAGGCGGACGGCACCGTATCCGCCGACTCTGCGCCCATACAGGACGGAGACGAGGAAAAGACCGATCACAGTGCCGTCGTGTCAGAGGAGGACGACGGGATCACGGAGGAAAATGAAAATGAAGATGAAGCCGCACGCGGATACCTAGGCGTGGCCATCGAGGATCCCGAGATCGGTCAGACACAGGCAGATGTGATACCCGGCGAGATCTCCCCCACAGACAGCGCGCCCCTCATCTTTGAGGATAGCCGCACGGAGCCTCGCAGCACGTATGCCGCCGGCAGTGCACGCACGGTAAAGCCCGCGCCGCCCTCTTCCATGGAGCTGTCCGCCGTCGATCACACGAGCGTCACCATTTACGTAAGGACCGCCTACGATGTGCCGCAGTGCGAGATCTACCGCTCCACTGACCAGAAGAAAGGCTACGAGCGGATCGCCTCTACGAAGACCGGCTACTACCAGGACCGGGGGCTCACACTGGGAAAGACCTATCATTACAAGAGCCGCAGCTACATCGTCGTATCCGGGAAGCGGATATACAGTACGTACACCAAGAGCCGCGCCTACACGCCCGCCTTGAGCGCGCCGCCGAACGCCGCGGCTGACCCGGACGGGACTGACCGGATCCGCGTCACCTGGGACAGGACTCCCGGCGCTTCCGGTTACCGGATCCTCAGGGCTGATAAGCGCTCTGGCCCTTATAAGGCTCTTGCCGTCGTAAAAGGGCTTTCCTACGTGGACACCAAGGCGGGGGCCGATATCTGCCGCTACTACAAGATCCGCCCCTACTACACCCTAAAGAAAAAGAAGGTCTACGGGCCTGCGTCAGACATCTGCTCCGCGAAAGCCTATTTCGCACCGCCCGTGGTGCAGGGACTGTCCCATCCCTCCTATACGAGCCTGAA
>CAJTYN010000128.1:0-2414 GCA_910584115.1 uncultured Lachnospiraceae bacterium | reverse complement strand
GTCAAGGCCGCCTCCACGGGGATAAATAAGATAAAGCTGCGCTGGGACGCCGTACCCGGAGCCACGGTCTACTACATATACCACTCGGAAAAACAGGGATCCGGTTATTCCAAACGGGGTGAGACGACAAAGACCACCTTCACCGATACCAACCTCCTGACGGGCGGCCAATATTTCTATACCGTGCAGGCATTCCGCATCCTGGACGGCTGCTATGCCTACGGGGAGGACTCCGCGCCGGTACTGGCCATCCCAGACCTGGTCCGTCCGTCGTCCGTAAAATGCCAAGCCGTCTCCAAAAAGAAGCTGCGGCTGACCTGGAAGAAAAACAGCGAAGCCGCCGGATATGAGATCTGGCGTTCCACGAAGAAGAAGAGCGGCTATAAAAAGGTCGGCACGACCAAGAAGCCCACTTTCACCAACAGCGGCCTTTCAGCGGATAAGATCTATCATTACAAGATACGCGCCTATGCGACAGTCGACAATGAACGCATCTATTCTCCCTGGTCGTCCATCACCAAGGGAAAGACAAAGAAAAGATAGATGAACAAAAAAAGGGCAGGTTCTACGGATCACCTGCCCTTTTGTTCATCTATCATTTTTTCTTTTTGCACGCTCTGTCAAATGCTTTCAGCGCTTCTTTCGCCTCCCGGTTGAGCTTTGTCGGCACCTGCACCACCAGCGTCACATAATGGCTCCCCCGCACCCTGCTGTTGCGGATGCTGGGCACGCCTTTATCTTTCAGACGGATACGGGTGTCTGTCTGCGTCCCTGGCTTTACATCATACATGATGTCCCCGTCCACCGTGGGGATGCGCACTTCGCCGCCCAACGCCGCCTGGGCATATGTGATGGGGGCCGTGGAATAGATATCGTCGCCCCGCCTCTGGAAAATGGGATGTCTGGCGACCACCACTTCTACGAGCAGATCGCCGCGCGGCCCTCCGTTGGATCCAGGCTCCCCTTTATCGCGGATACGCACGGACTGTCCGTTGTCGATCCCGGCCGGGATGCTGACTTTGATCTTCGTGCGTTTGGAGATATATCCTGTCCCTTTGCAGTCCGGACATTTTTCTTTGACCACTGTCCCTTTGCCCCCGCATTCCGGACAGACCTGCACATTGCGGGTCATGCCGAACAGGGACTGCTGGGTGTAGACGATCTGCCCGTCGCCGTTACATTTCGGACAAGTCTCCGGCGAGGTGCCCGGCTTCGCGCCGCTGCCTTTACATGTACCGCACTCCTCCTTGAGCATGATCTCGATCTCTTTCTCACAGCCGAACACGGCTTCCTCGAACGTGATGTTGATCCTGCCCCTTAAGTTCGCGCCTTTCATCGGCCCGCTACGCGCGCGCCTCCTGCTGCCTCCGCCGAACAGATCTCCGAATATATCCCCAAATATATCGCCCATATCAGCAGAATTGAAATCGAAGCCCCCGAAACCGCCGAATCCGCCTCCGCCGTTTTCAAAGGCGGCATGACCGAACTGGTCATACTGCCGCCTTTTCTCCGCGTCGCTCAAGATCGCGTACGCATTCGTGGCCTCTTTGAATTTCTGCTCTGCCTCTTTATCCCCCGGATTGGCATCGGGATGATATTTCTTCGCCAGTTTACGGTACGCTTTTTTGATCGCCGCCTCATCCGCATTCCTGTCCACGCCTAAGACTTCATATAAATCTCTCTGTTGTTCTGCCATGGTCTCCTCCCATCATGCGTGGTCTACTATCGGACTGTCTCTTAGACTTCTTTGTAATCTGCATCGATCACATCGTCGTCATAGCCTGCTTCATCACCGCCGCCGGCTGTCTGTGCGCCCATGTCGGGGCCTGCGCCCGCCGCGCCCTGGGCAGCGCCGTTCTGCTCATACATCTTGGCAAAGAGTTTCTGTGCACCGGTCATCATCTTCTCCTGGGCCGCTTTCATCTCTGCCACTTGCGCCTCTGTCATGTCTTCCGGGTTCGTCTTCTCCAGAAGGTCTTTTAAGTCTTTCAGGTCCGCTTCCACTGCCGCTTTATCGGAAGCGTCTAATTTATCGCCCACTTCCTCCAGGGCTTTCTCTGTCTGGAAGACCATGGAATCCGCGTCGTTCCTAGCGTCGACCGCTTCTTTGCGCTTCTTGTCCTGCGCCTCGTATTCGCTGGCCTCGCGGACTGCCTTCTCGATCTCATCATCAGACATATTGGACCCTGCTGTGATCGTGATCTTCTGCTCTTTCCCTGTGCCTAAGTCTTTTGCCGAGACATTTACGATGCCGTTGGCGTCAATGTCGAATGTGACCTCGATCTGCGGAACGCCGCGCCTTGCCGGCGGGATACCGTCCAGACGGAACTGTCCGAGGGACTTGTTATCCTTCGCGAACTGACGCTCGCCCTGTACCACGTTGATGTCCACGGCTGTCTGGTTGTCGGCCGCTG
>CAJTYN010000127.1 GCA_910584115.1 uncultured Lachnospiraceae bacterium | reverse complement strand
TTTATGTCCTGGGCCTGCTGATGCTGTTCGGCATCGTCCTGGGCCGGGCAGTCTGCGGCCTGCTGTGCCCCTTTGGGCTGGTACAGGATCTCCTCTACAAGATCCCGGTCCCCAAACGAAAGATCCCGAAGAAGATCGACCGCCCCGCCCGATCCGTCAGATATATCGTCCTGCTGGTGCTGGTGATCGGTCTGCCTGCTTTTGCCGTAACAAAGACCGGGGTGACGCCGCCCTATTTTTGTAAATACATCTGTCCCGCCGGGACACTGGGCGCAGGTATCCCTCTGATGATCGCGGACCCCGCCCTGCGGAAACTGGCCGGAGCGCTTTTCAGCTGGAAAGTCCTGGTGCTGGCCGTGATCTTGGCGGCATCCGCGATCATCCAGCGTCCTTTTTGCCGCTATCTGTGCCCCCTGGGGGCCTTCTATTCTCTGTTCAGCCGTTTCAGCTTTTTCCAGATGCGCCTGGATGGAGAGAAGTGTATCGGCTGCAAAAAATGTGAACACTCCTGCCCGATGGCGGTGGAAGTCACGAAAAACATCAACAGCTCGGAGTGCATCCGCTGCGGAAGATGCAGAGCGGCATGTCCGACCGGGGCTATCACGTCAAAAAGATATGGAGGGCAGCACGATGGCGACCATCTATTACGCGGACGATGAACAGAAGATCCGGGAGATCGTAGCCGCTTTTCTGCAGAACGACGGCCATGAGGTCACCGCGTTCGAAAACGGCGACCTGCTGCTGGCGGCGTTTAGGGAAAGCCCCTGTGACCTTGTGCTGCTGGATATCATGATGCCGGGGACGGACGGGATCGGTATCCTGACCGCCCTGCGCGCGGTCTCCACCGTTCCCGTGATCCTGCTCACAGCCAAAGACACCGACAGCGACTATTTCACCGGCCTGTCCCTGGGCAGCGACGACTATATCACAAAGCCTTTTAAGCTCATGCTCTTATCCGCCAAGATCCATGCCCTGCTCCGCCGCGTGCAGTACGGGGAACAGTCCAAGGCGGGGCAGGGAACTGCCGACTTGAACTGCGGGAACCTGCGCTATGACGGCAGAAAACGGGAATTTTCCGTGGCCGGGACGCCTCTGCGCCTGACTCCGATGGAAATGAGATTTCTCGCCTACATGATGGGACGCTTTGAGGAAAACGTCAGCAAAGGCGATCTGATGGACGCCGTCTGGGACATGGACACGGAGATCGAGAGCCGGGCGGCGGACGAGACAAACCGCCGTCTGCGGAAGAAACTGACCGCCGCAGGCGCGGACGTGTACGTGCAGACCGTTTGGGGCTATGGATTCAAGCTGACGAGAAAGGGCGGTGGGGTATGAATGTATCTTTTAACCGGCGGGCGCTGCGTCTGTTCACCGTCCTCGCCGTCCTCTCCGGAGCGGTCGTCGTTCTCCTGTTCCTTTTTGTGGCGCGGGGTCAGATCAGGGACAGGGCTATAGAAACATTGGAGGCTTTCGCGGAGGATCCCGGCGGGACCTGGGAAGAGGCATCGCCGGAGATATACGCTGTCAGCACGGACGAAACGGGGGATGAGATCCTGACGGAACTGGACCAGGGACTCTTGGACTATTATCTGTTAAATAAAAAGAGGATCCCTCTGGAAAAAGTCTGTCACTTTGCGGCAGGCGGACGGGAAGCATATTTTTTTGCCCGGTCTGCGGGCCGGATGGGGAAGCGGACGGACGACGTCCTGTTGATCTATACCGACGTCAGTTTTTCCTCCGATCTGGTGCGGACAGCCGCGGCGATCATGGCGGTGGTTGTCTTCGCGCTGTCCGTTCTCCTGTACTGCGTCCAGCGGTATACCGTCAGAATGCTGGACGGCAAGGACAGGAGCATGAGAGATTTCTTCGCCAATGCCTCTCATGAGCTGAAGACTCCGCTGATGGCGATCCGCAGTTATGCGGACGGCCTGGAGAGTGGTCTGGTGGAGCGGGAAAAAGCCTGCGCCGTGATCACCAGGGAGGCCGACAGGATGGCCGGCCTCGTGGGCGCCATTTTGGACTTGAGCAAGCTGGACAGCGGCATGGTACAGCCGCACATGGCCGAAAATGATGTGCGCGAGATCCTGTACGACGCGATCCAGGCGATCGGACAGGCGGCAGAACAGAAAGGGATCCAGATCCTTCCCGGACTGCCGGCGCCTTTGCTGTTCACCTGCGACGAAGATATGTTGTTTTCCGCCTTTTCCAATATCCTGACCAACTCCGTCCGCTATGCGGAGAGCCGCATCACGATCACAGCGTCCCGCCAGAGATCCCCCGCCGTGCTGGCCATCCGCATCTCCAACGATGGACCGCCGATCTTAGAACAGGACAGGACCCGTCTCTTTGAGCGGTCCTATGCGGGGGCCGGAGGGCAGACGGGGATCGGCATGGCCCTGAGCCTGGGATACGTCCGCCTGCACCATGGGGACATCAGCGTTTCGGTGTGCGATCGTGAGACTGTGTTCGAGGTGACTCTGCTTAATGAGAAAAATTATCAGTAAATTATGCATTCATACATTGCATATACTGCCTTTTTCTGCTTTAATTAAAATGATGATGAAAATATATTTCGTTATCTACGATATCACAGAGAAAGGGAGTGATAGTCCATTGAAGCACCACAAGTTTTGGGCATGGGCGGCAGTGATCTGTTTTGCCATGACGATGTACACAGGACACAAACACAGATAGGAGGAAAGAGAAGATGATGGATATTTTTAAGGCGGAGAGATTAGGGATCTTCGCAGGCGGTGTGCTGTTCGGGACGGCGGGCGTCAAGCTCTTATCCAGCAAGGACGCGAAAAAGGTCTATACCGACTGCACGGCTGCGGCCCTGCGGGTGAAGGACTGTGTGATGAAAGTGGTCACCACAGTGCAGGAGAACGCGGAGGATGTCATTGCCGAGGCGAAGATGATCAATGAAGAGCGTGCTGTGAAAGAAGCAGAGGCGAAGGTGGAAGACGGCAGCGGCCAGGACTGCGGCTGCGCAGAAGGCTGACAGGCCGGGAGGCATCGATTGGAGTTCTATATCAAACATGAGATAAAAGGGTATCTGCGCGTTCATATGGCCCAGGCTTCCATGACCAGCGAGGAAGCGGACATCCTGCAGTATCATCTCCAGGGGCTGCCCCAGGTCATACAGGCAAGAGTCTTTGAGCGGACGGCGGATGCGACGGTCACATACGTGGGCGACAGGGCGGACATCATCTGTACATTGAAGAAGTTCCGTTACGATAAGGCCGATGTCCCGGAAGCGGTCCTGGAGGATCCAGGGCGGGCGCTGGATCAGGAATACAAGGAGAGACTGATCCAAAAAGTGCTCCTGCGCGCCTGCAGCCGCCTCTTCCTCCCCCATCCGGTGCGGGCGTGCTGTATAGGGCTGCGGTCCGTGCGGTATATCTGCGCAGGCATGCGCACCTTGCTGAAGGGCCGTCTGGATGTGGAAGTGCTCGACGCGACGGCCATCGGTGTGTCCATGTGCCGGGGGAACATAAAGACGGCGGGTTCGATCATGTTCCTGCTGGGGATCGGAGAGCTGCTGGAACAGTGGACGCATAAGAAGTCCGTCAGCGACCTGGCGCGCAGCATGTCCCTGCATGTGGAGAACGTCTGGCAGAAAAAAGAGGGCCGGGAAGTGCTGGTGTCGGCCCGCGAGATCGCGGTGGGGGACGAGATCGTGGTACATATGGGGAATGTGATCCCCTTTGACGGGACCGTATCGGCGGGGGAGGCCATGATCGACCAGGCATCCTTTACCGGGGAGTCCCGGCCGGTGAAAAAAGATCCGGGCGGCTACGTCTATGCGGGCACGGTCCTGCAGGAGGGCGAGCTGACGATCCAGGTAAGAGAGACAGGCAGTTCCACCCGTTACGAGAAGATCGTCGCCATGATCGAGGAGTCCGAGAAGCTGAAGTCTTCGCTTGAGAGTAAGGCGGAGCACCTGGCGGACAGACTGGTCCTCTATACATTCCTGGGAACGGGGCTCGTGGGGCTATTGACGCGCAATGCCGCGAAAGCGGTCACGGTCCTGATGGTGGATTTTTCCTGCGCGCTGAAGCTGGCGATGCCCATCGCGGTACTCTCGGCGATGCGGGAAGCGCGCCGGTACCACATCACGGTAAAAGGCGGAAAATACCTGGAGGCGGCAGCGGAGGCTTCGACGGTGGTATTCGACAAGACGGGGACACTCACGAAAGCTAGGCCCATCGTAAAAGAAGTCGTCCCATTCTGTAAAGAAGATCCGGATGAGCTTTTGCGGGTCGCGGCGTGCCTGGAAGAACATTTTCCCCATTCCATGGCAAAAGCCGTGGTAAACGGCGCGCTGGAGCGGGGCCTGGAGCATGAAGAGATGCATTCGAGGGTGGACTACATCGTGGCCCATGGGATCGCGTCGCTGATCGAAGGGAAGAAAGTGATCATCGGCAGCCATCATTTCGTCTTTGAGGACGAGGGCTGCACGATCGATCCGGCTTATCAGGAGGCTTTTGAAGATCTTCCCACGGAGTATTCCCATCTGTATCTGGCGGTGGATCAGAGACTGGCGGCGGTGATCTGCATCGAGGATCCGCTGCGGGACGAGACAGAGGCTGTGATCGATACGCTCAGGAAGACCGGGATAGAGAAGATCGTCATGATGACCGGGGACAGCGAGCGGACGGCGCGGGCAGTGGCGCAGAAGATCGGCGTCGACGTCTATCATTCGGAAGTCCTGCCGGAAGATAAAGCGCACTTTATCGAAGAAGAGCGCAGAGCCGGCAGGAAAGTGATCATGATCGGGGACGGGATCAACGATTCTCCGGCCCTGTCGGCGGCGGACATGGGGATCGCGATCAGCGACGGCGCACAGATCGCCAGGGAGATCGCGGATATCACGATCTCTTCGGACGATCTGTACGGGGTGGTCACGCTGCGCCTGCTCAGTGAAAGCCTCATAAAACGGATACAAAAGAATTACAGGTCGATCGTGGGCATCAATACGGCCCTGATCTTTTTGGGCGTGGCCGGGATCCTGCAGCCTGCGTGGGCGGCACTGATCCACAATACATCCACGCTTGCGATTGCCTTAAAGAGCATGCAGGATCTGCTCTGAATATGAGCCCCGCGGAGGATGACCTCTGCGGGGCATTTTCTGAGATCTTTTTGTCATGCCTTTTTCTTTACCACGGGTATCCATACCTCATAGCGTGCGTTCTTTGGGTCTGGATCCAAGTAGACTTCGATATCGGGGGCATCGGCATATTCATATCCAGAAGTCGGGAGCCACTCCGTGATGACCCGCCGCTCCAACTCCTGTATGGACTGGCCTGTACCCGTTCCGGAAAAGATCGCCCAAGTGGACGCAGGCACGGTATACTCTTCAAACTCGTCGCTTGTCTTCGTGCTGGAAACGGCAATGAAATATCTCCATTGTTCCTGGTCATTACAGGCGCTCACGCCCAAAAGTCCCATCGGCGGCGTATCCATCATCCCTGCCAGTTTCTGTATCGTTCCATTTACAGACGCCTCCTGCCACATCTTTGGCACGACCATAAAATTACTTTCGATCTCCTTATCAAGCGGCGCGGATACGCCGATGATGCGAAATGCTCCTTTTGTCTCGATCCGATAATCCATTTCTGTCGCTCCTTTCACAGTGATCCTAAATACAATGGGGGAAAAAGACCGCACGGATACGCCCTCGTTTCTCACGGACGATGGGGCGATCCCGTGAAAAGACTGGAACGCCCTGTTAAACGCGGTCGGGGAACGGTAGCCGTATTTCTCCGCGATATCGATGATCCGCTCATCCCCGTTCTGCAAGTCTACCGCCGCCAAAGACATCTTTCTCCTCCGGATATATTCTGCCAGGGTGACGCCCGCCATATACGTAAACATCCTCTGGTAGTGGTAGGCGGAGCAGCAGGCGATCCGCGCGAGCTGTCCATAGTCGATCTCACCTGTTAAATGTTCCTCAATATATTCCATGCTCTGGTTTAATCTGTCAACCCATTCCATGAGACACCTCCTCATCTGTGCATATCATACGTAACAGTTCAGATGCCTTCACTGTTGCGGGATACTACCTGTCTGAACTGTTACTATCATACTCTGTGGACATGGATCTGTCTTTATCATTATAAGGCATATTCTAAAATTTTTCCTCTCTATCCCTGCACAAAAAAGAGAAGAAAAATCTGTTGAAAAAAAATGAAGGACGATATATACTATCATTTAATGGACATTCTGGCTGCACATAAGGGAGGGGCGCATGATGTATGAGATAAAGAAGATCCAGGGCCGGGCGAAACGGGCCAGCCTAAAGACGGTGCACGGGACGATCGAGACACCTGTATTCATGAACGTGGGCACCGCCGCGGCCATCAAGGGGGCAGTCTCCACACAGGATCTAAAAGAGATCGGGACCCAGGTGCAGCTGTCCAATACGTACCATCTCCACGTGCGGCCGGGAGACGATGTGATCCGGCAGATGGGGGGCCTGCATGCGTTCATGGGGTGGGACCGGCCGATCCTGACGGATTCGGGCGGCTTCCAGGTGTTCTCCCTGGCGAGTCTGCGCCGGATCAAGGAGGAGGGCGTGTATTTCCAGTCCCACATCGACGGCCGGAGGATCTTCATGGGGCCGGAAGAGAGCATGCAGATCCAGTCCAACCTGGCCTCCACGATCGCGATGGCTTTCGACGAGTGCCCCTCCGGGGTGGCCCAGCGGGATTACGTGAAAGCCTCCGTGGAGCGCACCACCCGGTGGCTGGTGCGGTGCAGAGACGAGATGGCGCGCTTGAAGCAGGAGATCGGCACGAAGAACAGGAAGCAGCTCCTCTTTGGGATCAACCAGGGCGCGGTCTATGAGGACATCCGGATCGAACACGCCGAGGAGATCGCGCGGATGGATCTGGACGGCTACGCGGTGGGCGGCCTCTCCGTGGGGGAGTCCCATGAAGACATGTACCGGATCTTGGACGCGGTCATCCCCCATCTCCCCCAGGACAAGCCCACATATCTGATGGGCGTGGGGACGCCGGCGAACATCCTGGAGGCCGTGGAGAGAGGCGTGGACTTTTTCGACTGCGTATACCCTAGCCGGAACGGACGCCACGGACATGTGTACACCAGTCAGGGCAAGAGGAACCTGTTCAACGCCAGGTACACCACCGACAGCCGCCCGATCGAGGAGGGCTGCGGCTGCCCGGCCTGCAGGCATTACAGCCGGGCGTACATCCGCCATCTCTTAAAAGCGAAGGAGATGCTGGGGATGCGCCTGTGCGTGCTCCATAATCTGTATTTCTACAACCATCTGATGGAAGAGATCCGGGAGGCGCTGGAAGAGGAGCGTTTCGACGTCTACAAAAAAGATAAACTGGAGTCCCTCAAGCAGCTCCAGAGAGGATGGGAAATAAATTAAAAAACACTTGAAGGATCCCGGGCTTTTGTGTATGATGTTAGATAATATGCTGATCAATGATTAGGAGGTTTTTTATCATGAGCAACACTTTAATGCTGATCTGGATGGTCGTCCTGATCGCTATCATGTATTTCCTGATGATACGTCCCCAGAAGAAAGAGCAGAATCGGATCCGCGCCATGCTGGCCGATATGGCCGTGGGTGACAGCGTCGTCACCACCAGCGGTTTTTACGGCGTTGTGATCGATATCACGGAGGAAGACGTGATCGTAGAATTTGGGAACAACCGGAACTGCAGGATCCCTATGCGCAAAGCGGCCATCGCAGAGGTGGAGAAGGCGCAGATCGCAGAGTCTGAATAGATCGGTCATCAGGTCATCATGCCCCTTCTGCCGGATATGCAGCCCGGCCGGAGGGGTCGTGGTGTTTCCTTTTTTAAAGGAACTACATAGTCTTTATTTTGTTTTTAGAAGGGATTGAGAACATGAAATGTAAGATCATATTGATACCCGGCGACGGGATCGGACCGGAGATCGTGGGGGAGGCCAGGAAAGTGCTGGATCGTGTCTGCCAGAGATACGGCCATGACTTTCAGTACGAAGAAGTGCTCTTAGGCGGTGCCTCCATCGATGTACACGGCGTCCCGCTGACGGACGAGGCGGTCGCGAGAGCGAAGAGCGGCGATGCCGTGCTGATGGGTTCCATCGGCGGGAACACGGCGACTTCTCCCTGGTATAAGCTCGAACCATCTAAAAGGCCGGAAGCGGGTCTCCTGCGCATACGCAAGGAACTGAACCTGTTTGCAAATCTCCGTCCGGCTTATCTCTACAGCGAATTAAAAGACGCCTGCCCTCTGCGCGCGGATATCATCGGGGACGGCTTTGACATGATGATCATGCGCGAACTCACCGGAGGACTCTATTTCGGGGAGCGGAAGACCTATGAGGAAAACGGCCTTGAGACGGCCATGGATACGCTGGTCTATAACGAGGCGGAGATCCGCCGGATCGCCATAAAAGGCTTTGAGATCGCCAGAAAGCGCCGGAACAAGGTGACCAGCGTGGATAAAGCGAACGTCCTGGATTCCTCCCGCCTGTGGCGCAGAGTCGTGGAGGAAGTGGCAGCGGACTATCCGGACGTTGAGCTGGAGCATATGCTGGTGGACAACTGCGCCATGCAGCTGGTGCGCGATCCCGGGCAGTTCGATGTGATCCTGACGGAAAACATGTTCGGAGATATCTTATCCGACGAGGCCAGCATGGTCACCGGTTCCATCGGCATGCTCTCTTCCGCCAGCTTAAATGAGACGAAGTTCGGCCTTTATGAACCGAGCCACGGTTCTGCACCGGACATCGCCGGGCAGGACAAGGCAAATCCGATCGCCACGATCCTCTCGGCGGCCATGATGCTGCGCTATTCCCTGGATCTGGATCAGGAGGCGGATGCGGTGGAAAAGGCGGTGGAGAAAGTCTTAGAGCAGGGTTACCGGACCGTGGATATCATGTCCGAGGGATGCACCTGCGTAGGCACGAAAGAGATGGGAGAACTGATCGCGAGAGCGGTCGAGTCATAAGAAAGAGGAGATCAGGACCATGAAGAGTGATGCAGTAAAAAAAGGGATCCAGCAGGCCCCCCACCGTTCCTTATTCAATGCCCTGGGCATGACGAAGGAGGAGATGGAGCGCCCGCTGGTGGGTATCGTGAGTTCATACAATGAGATCGT
>CAJTYN010000126.1 GCA_910584115.1 uncultured Lachnospiraceae bacterium | reverse complement strand
AAGTACCAAAAGCGCCGGGGGATTGCGGATTTCCCCCGGACCCCTTTAAAACGCTGTCTCTGTTTGGCAGGTGTTCTATTAGCTGTGGATCATCTGTAGTCTGGAGATATTCTGTGTGCTCGCAGATTGCCCTACGGGATCAGGTAGCCGTAGTCTCTGCATACTGTCTCCATTAATTGGCAGAGGCCGGCGGGCAGGCTGGTCTTTTCTCCTTTTGTCCAGGTGGTCTTTTCTCCCAGGTAGCGGACCGCACAGGTGACTTTCTCTTTGTCGAGGACTGCAAATCCTTCGTTTTTGCTGTTGTCCATGTCGGCCTCGTTGGCAAAGAGTGTGTATTTGTCGAGGTACGGCGCGCTGGCGTACGGACAGAAGCTGTTGCAGTTGCCGCATTCGTTGCACATGTAGTCCACGTGGATCACCTGTGCTCTGGCCATGCCTGGGACTGTGATGGATATGTTCGCCCGGTTGGGACATACGTCCACGCAGTTTTCGCAGACGGAGGAACAGCCGAGACACCGGTCTGCTTCCGCGCTCCCGCCTACTTCTGCCAGGATGCCTTTCTTCTTGTAGATGCCTGCCGGATCTTGTTCTCTGTCCATGCTGCCGGAGATCTTCCTGCCCGCGATCGCTTCCGCCGCCCGGATCGCGTGGGCCATCCCTTTGACCACCAGGGACGGACCGTGCAGGCCGTCGCCGATCACATAGACATCTTTCAGGTTCGTCTGGAGGTCTTCGTCCACCAGGGCGCGGCCTCTCTCGTCCACTCGGATGCCGCTTGCCTGGTAGAAGTCGCTTGGGACTTTCTCGCCCACGGCCGCGATCACCGTATCTGCCGGGACTTCCGCCTGGCCTCCTGTGGGAACGACACTGGCTCTTCCGGACGCGTCTATCTCGCCCAGCTCCATCTGGCTGCATAGTAATATACCGTCTCTCTTTTCCACCGGGGCCAGCAGCTCTCTGAACTCAACGCCGTCCTTGAGGGCCAGTGTGAGCTCGTGCTCATCCGCCGGCATGTAGCGTTTCGTCCGCCTGTAGACCAGGTATACATGCTCCGCGCCTGCGCACCGCTTCGCGGCCCTGGCCGTGTCCATGGCTGTATTGCCGCCGCCGATGACGACCACGTTCTTCCCAAGCTCCACTTTTCCGCCCGACCGGTTATAGTCCTCCAGGAACTCCAGCGCGTTGACCGCCTGGCCGCCTGTGAGCGCAAGCTGCCCCCGTTTGTAGGCGCCCACCGCCAAGATCACAGCGTCGTACTGGGCTTTCAGCTCTGCCACCGCCGGGGCTTTTGTGTTCAGGAGGATCTTCACGCCGAGTTTTTCCAGAAGGGCCGCGTCTTTTGCGATCGCACGGTCGTCGATGCGGAAATCCGGGATCACGGCGCTGACGATGCCGCCCAGCCTGTCTCTCTTCTCGTAGATCGTGACATCCGCGCCCATCCGCGCCAGGTAGAATGCCGCCGCCATGCCAGCGGGACCGCCGCCTGCCACCGCCACTTTTTTATCACAGCTTCCTTCTGCTCTCAGTTGAGGGAGTACGCTGTCCAGGGCATTTTGCACGCAGAGCAGTTTGGTGTCTCGGATCTGTACCGGGTCCTCGTAGAAATTCCGGGTGCAGCTGCTCTGGCATCCATGGGCGCAGATCGTGCCGGTGATGGTCGGCAGGGCGTTTCTGTTTAAGATGACTTTTAATGCCTCTTCGTATCTCCCTTCCCCGGAAAGGGCCATGTACGCCGGGATCTCCTGCTGGATCGGACAGGCGTCCTGGCA
Organism: uncultured Lachnospiraceae bacterium; assembly: GCA_910584115.1. Classification (GTDB taxonomy): domain Bacteria; phylum Bacillota; class Clostridia; order Lachnospirales; family Lachnospiraceae; genus MGBC164599. The sequence goes on along the minus strand of CAJTYN010000126.1, from coordinate 7,390 downwards.
GGGGGCCGTGTAGCAATCCAGCAGCGGCACTTTTTCTTTCGTCTTCCTGGATCCCGGGAGTTTGGCCGGTTTCACATGGTGGGGATCCGTCACCGCATCCCGGGCCACTTTTTCCAGGGCCTCCACGTCGATGCCTCTGAAATCCTCTACGCCCTGGGCTTCCAGGATCTTCGCCATCTGCTCCAGCCTCTGGTATCCGCCGGGTTTTAAGATGGTGGTGGCCACCGTCACCGGCCATACCCCCGCGCCCACGATCCGTCCGATGTTCAGGGCATCCGCGCCGCCAGAATAGGCGATCCGCAGCTTCCCGTCAAATTCTCTGGAGAGCTTCGCGGCCAGCGCGATGGATAAGGGGAACAGGGATCTCCCGGACATGTACATCTCCTCGCTGGGGAGCTCGCCCGCCTTCACATCCACCGGGAAGGTGTTGGTGATCTTCACGCCGAAGCCCAGTCCCAGGTCGGCGGACAGACCCATCAGCCGCCGCAGCATCGGCACCGCGTCCGCGTACTGCAGGTCGTCCTCGAAATGGAACCGGCCGAAGGCGATATAGTCGTAGCCCATCCGATCCAGTGTCCCGCGGGCAAAGTCGTAGCCCAGGAGCGTCGGATTGCATTTGATGAATGTGTGCATCTTCTTCTCTGTCAGCAGGTACGTGGCGATGCTCTCGATCTCCTGGGGCGGGCAGCCGTGGAGCGTGGAGATCGTGGCTGAATTGCAGATCTCTGGGGAGATCTGTTCGATGTCCTCCCTGGTCATGCGGGAAAATCCGTCCGCCCGGGCCAGCAGCGCTCTTTTGCATTCCTGGAAGATTTCCGTGTTCTCCGCGTTTTTCATATTTTCGATGAACGTGTCGATCTTCTCGGACTTGATCCCCGCCAGGTCATAGCCCACGCTGATGTTGAACTGGAAGCCTGTCATCGAACCCAAGCCGTATTCTCTCGCCATGAATGCCAGCAGGAACCAGGCTTTGATGTATTCGTCCTGGGCCTGGTGCACGTATAATTCCGTGGACCACTCGCAGTTGTAACATTCGTCGTCCGCTTTTATACAGGGTTTGTTGACACACGCGGCCAGCTCCGCGCCGTCTATGACCTGGACGGTCTTCAGCTCGAAGAACCGGCTGCCCGCGTAATAGGACGCCGCGATGTTCTGGGCCAACTGGCTGTTCGGCCCCGCCGCAGGTCCGATCGGTGTCTCCAGATCCCTTCCGAATATCTTCTGGGCCTTGGCCGGGTCCGCCACGTAGGGCCTGTGTACGCCAAAGACGGTCCCCTTCGTGTCATGTTCTCCTATGATCCAGTCTAACAGCTGTCCAAAAGACATGCAAGTCATCATATCACTCATATCATCTTCCTCCTATATCGATCATCCGTTGATGCTCTTCCACAGTCTGGCCGACTCTTCTCGGCACCTGGCATATACTCTCTGCACATCCGCCACTTTCACTTCCCGGTCCTCCATCAGGACTCTCCCGTTTCCGATCGTGGTGACCACATCCCTGCCCGTCATCCCAAAGAGGATGTGTCCGTTGATGTTCGTCTCATCCAACTGAGTAGGTGGATCGTAGTCGACGACGATCACATCGGCGGCCGCCCCTTCTCTTAAAACGCCCAGCGGGGATTTGAAATAACGCCCCGCGATCGCGGCATTGTTCTCAAAGAGCATCTTCGGCACTTCATCCCATGCCGCATTTGCATCACAGAGATGGTGTTTGTGGAGCACGTTGGCGACTTTATAAGATTCTGTCATGTCATGTGTGTAGCCGTCCGTCCCCAGCCCCGTGAGGATCCCCCTGCGCACCAGCTCCATGGTGGGCGGGCATCCGCAGGCGTTCCCCATGTTGGACTCCGGATTGTGTACCACCATGGTGTCCGTCTCTCTGATGAGCTCCATCTCGTGGGGGTTGATGTAGATACAGTGTCCCAGCAGCGTCTTCTCTCCTAAGATGCCGCAGTCCATCAGTCTGTCCACGATCCGTTTTCCGTATTTTTTCAGGCAGTCATGAAGATCCTCGATCCCTTCCGCCACGTGGATGTGGTAGCCCACGCCTTCCGGCTTGTTGGCCGCCGCCAGCTCCATGGTGGCGTCCGAGATCGTAAACTGGGCGTGCATCCCCATCATGCCCGCCAGCATATCCGTATCGTCTTTCTGCGCGTAGCGTATGAACGCCGCGTTCTCCATCACGCTCTCTCTTGCCTTCTCAAGGCCGTCCCTGTCTGAGACTTCGTAGCACAGGCAGGCGCGGATCCCCAGCTCTCCTGCCGCGTCCGCGATCGCAAACAGGCTGTCCTTGATATGGCCAAAGCTGGCATGGTGGTCGAAGATCGTCGTCACGCCGTTCCTGATACAGGAGATCATCGTATCCATCGCGCTGCAGCGTATCTGCTCCAGCGTGAGATGCCTGTCGATCGTCCACCACTGCCCGTCTAAGATATCCAGAAATCCCTTCGGATCGTATCCCTTGATGGCAAGGCCCCTGGCCATGGCGCTGTAGATATGTTCATGGGTGTTGATGAAGGCCGGCATGATCACGCCGCCTTTCGCATCTATGTATCCCGCATCCTGATATTTCTCCCTGATCGTCTGTGTATCTCCGATCTCCCTGATCTTGGTCCCCTCGATGGCCACCGCCCCGTCCGGGATATATGGACGGCTGTCCTCTCTTGTAATCAATCGACCATTTCCTACTACGAACATAAATCTCTCCTCCTGATCATCTATGACTCATCTTTCATCAATTCTCTCAATTCCTGTACATCTTTTGGATCCTGGTCTGTTTTCGGCAGCACGAGATTTAGCACGATCGCCGTAATCGTCGCCAGCACCACCGGCGTTTTCCCGAACACGGTCGTCACCCATGCCGGGAACGTGCAGAGCGCCGCGTTCGCCTGGGTGACCCCCATGCCGAGGGCGATCGCCAGCCCCACGATCGTCGTATTCCTGTAATCCATCGGCGCCGCCGTGATCAGCTTCACGCCCGTCATCGCGATCGAGGCAAAGACCGACACCGTGGCTCCCCCCAGCACACAGTAGGGGATCGTGGTCAAGATGGACGAGATCTTCGGGATCAGACCCGCCGCCAGCATGATCGCGGCCGCCAGGCCGAAGACTCTTTTTGCCACCACCCGCGTAGAGGCCACGATCCCCACGTTCTGGCTGTACGTGGCTGTGGGCAGACCGCCGAAAAACGCACAGAAGACATTGCTCACCCCGTAAGCCGCGATCCCGCCGCTCAATTCCCCGTCCGTGGGCATCCTGTCAAGGCCGCCCGTGGTCGTCGCCGAAAAGTCGCCGATCGCCTGGATCGCGCTGACCGCGAACAGGACAGCCACCGCCACACAGGCCGACGGCTCGAACCTGATGCCGAAATGCATCGGCTGGGGGAACTGGAACCAGGACGCTCCCGCCACCGCCGAGAAGTCCACCATCCCGAAAAACAGCGCGATCACATATCCCAGGATGATCCCTATCAATATAGAAGCGAGTTTGAAGATCCCTCTTCCATAATGATTGAGCGCCGTGACGATGGTCAGCGTGATGAACGCCACCAGCCAGTTCTGCCAGGAACCATAGCTCTTGCTGCCCACACCGCCGGCCATATAATTGATGGCCGTGGGATACAGGGACAGCCCGATCGCGAATACCACCGTCCCCGTCACAAGGGGAGGAAAAAATCTGCGGATCTGCTTGATGAAGATCCCCACCACCACCGCCGTGATCCCGCCGAGGATCTGCGCGCCGAGGATCGTGGCCACATCAAATTCCCCCGCGATCTCCTGCATCGTCGGCACATAGGCAAAACTGATCCCCATGATCACCGGGAGGCCCGAGCCCAGTCTAAAAGAGCCGAACCTGATCACCGGATACAACTGGATCAATGTGGTGACCGCCGACATGACCAGGGCCGCCTGGATCAGGATGATCGAGTCCCTCTCCGATAACCCCGCCACTCCGGCCACGATGATGGCCGGGGTGACACAGCCCACGATCATTGCCACCACATGTTGTAATGCTAACGGAAGCGCCTGCGCTATGCCAGGCTTTCCATCGATCCTGAACAACTCCCCAGGAGTCGTATCCACCGCTCCTTTTTTCATTTTCCCTCCTTTTCCGGCAGCCGCCTCCTTATCTTATAGGAGACAGCTCCGGAGTCTCTCTGCATCCATATATCATGGTCATGGTCATTTACGATATGAAAGCAGTCTGTTAAAATGCGGGGACAGGTCTTCCCGTGATGCGGATCAGTATAAAAGAGAGACCGTATTGAACTTCCCCACGGCGCCCGTCTGTCTTGCACTTTTAACAGATCTATCCTTCATGCACATTATTCTATCATCAAAAATCACAATTTGCAAGGGATTTTTAGAATATTTTTTTATAAAAATAATAATTTCTTATTGAATACACCCCTCTTTTTTCTACATGGCCAAAAATTTTTGTATTATCATAAAAATTTTTTATTTTCCTCTTGCAATTTTTTTATTATGTGTTATGATGGGTTTAAAGAGAGACCAACGAAAGGTTCCTGCGAAGGAGGTTTTATCATGACGGATCCTATCCTGACCCTATTAAAACAGATCGCTTCCGGGCTTGCCGCTCAATTCGGAAAAGACTGCGAGGTATTGATCTTCGATCTTCAGAGCGGATCTGATGAGAGTTCCATCGTCTATATCGAAAATGGACACATCACAGACCGCAGCGTGGGCGACGGCCCATCCGGTGCAGCGCTGAGCGCGATCCGGCACAGAGACGGCCGCCTCCCGGACAGACTGGCCTACCTGACCAAGACAGCCAGCGGGCGGATCTTGAAATCCAGCACGCTCTACATCCATGACGAGACAGATACGCCGCGCTACATACTTTCCATTAATTACGACATCACAAATCTGCTGGCGATCGAGAGCAGCATCCACGGACTCACGGCATGCAGTCCTCCCGAAGGGGACCAGGCCGGATCCGGGACGCCGAAGATGATCACCCACGATGTGAACGAACTTTTGGACGAACTGATCGAACAGTCGGTGGCGCTGGTGGGTGTGCCTGTCCCGCTCATGACAAAGGAAGATAAGATCCGGGCGATCAATTTCCTGAATGATGCAGGAGCCTTTCTTATTACAAGATCCGGAGATAAAGTGGCCAAACATTTTGGCATCTCCAAATACACCCTCTACGGTTACGTAGATATCAACAAATAGTCCTGTCAACAGGAGGAGGATATGAACTATGAGCAGCACCGCTAAGATCAAATGGACTCTGAACAACATCGCCAAGACCGATGACAGACAGGTGGCGAACATGTCCGTGGATGAGATGGCAAAAGCCGGCGACTTTCACAGAAGCTTCCCGCAGTATGAAGTGACGCCCCTGACGCGCCTCTCAAGCCTGGCATCCCATCTCGGCCTGAAACGTCTCTATGTAAAAGATGAATCCTACCGTTTCGGCCTGAACGCCTTCAAGGTCCTGGGCGGATCCTACGCGATCGCCCGGTACATCGCCAAAGAACTGGGTAAAGATGTGAGCCAAGTCCCCTACCAGGTCCTGACATCCGACAGCCTGCGGAAAGAGTTCGGCCAGGCGACTTTCTTTACGGCCACCGACGGTAATCACGGGCGGGGCGTCGCATGGGCCGCCAACAAGCTGGGCCAGAAATGCGTGGTGCGGATGCCGAAAGGCACCACCCGGACCCGCTTAGAGAACATCGCAAAGGAAAACGCCACCGTCACGATCGAGGACCTGAACTACGACGACTGTGTCCGCATGGCCGCGCGGGAGGCGGCGGCCACAGAGCACGGGATCATGGTCCAGGACACCGCCTGGGAAGGCTACGAGGAGATCCCCACCTGGATCATGCAGGGATACGGGACGCTGGCCACCGAGGCAGACAGACAGCTGGAAGCCGACGAGAGCCGCCCCACCCACATCTTCATCCAAGCAGGGGTCGGTTCCCTGGCAGGCGCCGTGATCGGATACTTCGCGAACCGTTTCAAAGAAGACCCGCCCGTCATGGTGGTCGTTGAAGCCAACGCGGCCGACTGTCTCTACCGCTCCGCCATGCAGGCAGACGGGAGCAGGATCGACGTGACCGGCGACATGCTCACGATCATGGCCGGGCTGGCCTGCGGCGAGGCGAACACCGTCTCCTGGGACATCTTAAGAAACCACGCGGACGCGTTCGTCTCCTGCCCCGACTGGGTGAGCGCCAACGGAACGCGCATCTACGGCTCGCCCCTGCGCGGGGATAAACAAGTGATCTCCGGCGAGTCCGGTTCCGTCACCATGGGCCTCTTACACGCGGTCATGACCAAGCCGGAATACGCGGATCTTAAAAAAGCGCTGAGACTGGATCAAAATTCAGAAGTCCTTCTCGTATCATCGGAAGGCGACACAGATCCGGAACGTTACCACGAGATCACATGGGAAGGCTTATGCGGATCCGATAAAGACCCATTTGCTTCCATATAATAAAGAGATTTTAGGAGGAATATCCATATGTTAGATTTTGATAAGATCAAAGAAGCCGCACAGAGTTACGAAAAAGATATGACCGCGTTCTTACGCGCGATCGTCAAGGACCCCGGCGAGAGCTGTGATGAAAAGGCACACATCGACACCATCGCCGCGGAGATGAAAAAAGTCGGATTTGACGAAGTGACCATCGACCCACAGGGCAATGTGATCGGCTACATGGGAAGCGGCGATAAGATCATCGCTTACGACGCACACATCGACACCGTCGGCATCGGAAACATCGAGAACTGGACCTTTGACCCCTACGAAGGCTATGAGACAGACACTGAGATCGGCGGGCGCGGCGTCTCCGACCAGTGCGGCGGGATCGTCTCCGCCGTCTACGGCGCCAAGATCATGAAAGACCAGGGCCTGATCCCGGAGGGCTGCAAGATCATGGTGGTGGGCACTGTCCAGGAAGAAGACTGCGACGGCCTCTGCTGGCAGTACATCATCAACGAAGACAAGATCCGTCCCGAATTTGTCGTATCCACAGAGCCCACCGACGGCGGGATCTACAGAGGGCAGAGGGGACGCATGGAGATCCGCATCGACGTAAAAGGCGTCTCCTGCCACGGTTCCGCGCCGGAGCGGGGCGACAACGCCATCTACAAGATGGCCGATATCCTTCAGGATGTCCGCGCCCTGAACGAGAACGACGACGCCGACGGGACGCAGATCAAGGGCCTCGTCAAGATGCTGAACCCCAAATACAACCCGGACTGGGAGGAAGCCCGCTTCCTCGGACGCGGCACAGTCACCGCATCCCAGATCTTCTATACATCACCCAGCCGCTGCGCCGTCGCCGACTCCTGCTCCGTATCCCTGGACCGCCGCATGACCTTCGGCGAGACCTGGGAGAGCTGCCTGGATGAGATCC
>CAJTYN010000125.1 GCA_910584115.1 uncultured Lachnospiraceae bacterium | reverse complement strand
AAGATCATCTTGCTGGTCCAGGCGCGGTAGATCCGATAGTCGGGAAAAGCCTGGGCGATGGATGCCTCGATGGCGTCGATGGTCACTTTTCTCGTCTCTTCATAGCTGGTCCCGAAGCTGACGACCAGGATCGCTTTTGTTCTTTCTGCGGACATGTGTCTTATCTCCTTTTTATTGTTTTAGAGTGTGTCTGATCCGATGTCTGGATGTTTTCGATATAGCCTTCCAGTGTGCGCAGATCCCTGGGCAGGGGGAGTGACGCGTCCAGGATCCCTTTTTTGCAGAGGCTCTCGAAGAGCTGTAATACGGCGGGCTGCGCCAGGTTGGTCTTCTCCAGGACCTGTCTGTCGGTAAATACATCCAGGGGACTCCCGTGCATCAGGACCTGTCCTTCGTGCAGGAGTACGATCTCGTCGGCCCATTCCAGGGCATAGTCTACGTCGTGGGTGGACATCAGGACGGTGATCCCGTCTTCCGTCAGCTGGTCCACGATCTTGTTGACCAGGATCGTGTGTTTCGGGTCGAGGGCGGCCGCGGGCTCGTCCAGGATGATGATATCCGGGTGCATGACCAGGATGTCGGCGATGGAGACTTGTTTTTTCTGGCCGCCGCTCAAGGCATGGGCGGGCTTGTGGCGAAAAGGCGTGATCTCCAGCTTGTCGATCACCTGCTCCACCTCTTTTCTGGCCTCCTCCGGGGGGACGCCCAGGTTTAGGATCCCAAAGGAGATCTCCTGGTAAACGCTGGCGGAGAAGAGCTGGTCGTCGGGATCCTGGAAGATGATCCCCACCTTGCTGCGCAGCCGCAGCAGCCCTTTTCGCGAGTAGTCGTAAGGTTCCCCGCAGTAATATAAGGTCCCTTTGCTAGGGCGGTTGATGCCGTTGCAGCAGAGGAAGAATGTGGATTTCCCGGAACCGTTGGCGCCCATGAAGGCCACCTTCCTGCCGCGGAAGATCTCCAGAGAGAGCCCGTTTAAGGAATGACTCTTCTCGTTGTCGTATGAATAATAGATGTTTTCTGCTCGTAAGATCGGGGTTTCGTTCATTTTACTCGACTCCAGATGGTAAATATCAAAAGCAAACTCTCAAAAAAAATGATCCACAAGATCTCTTTTCTCTTCGGGGGATACTGCTCGTCCAGCACCTGCAGCCGTCCGTCGTAGCACCGCGCCTCCATGGCGTCATACAGCGCGCCGGAGCGGGCCATGGCCCGGACGAACAGCACGGAGACCATGGTGCCGAAAGACCGCATGGAAGTCCGAAAGTCCTTGTTCCCCAGGCGCGAATCCTGAGACAGCGAGATGGAAAAAGAGATCCCCAAGAGCACGAAGATGTAGCGGTAGATCAAGAGCATCAGCTCCACCAGAAGATCCGGACAATGGAGTCTCTTCAGCACAGAGAGGATATCCGTCATCGGCGTGTTGAAGGACAGGAAATACAGGCAGGATACGCTGGCCAGGGCGGTCAGTATCATCTGCACGCCTTTGTGGATGGACGCATAGCTGGCGGTGATGTAGGATCCGCCTACCGGCAGGGCAAATGCGTCAAAAGGGGTGGGGGAGATATTGACGATCACGGCCAGGGTGCTCAAAATCAAAAAGGCGAGGGGGATCATCAGATAGTGTCCGTAGCGGGAGAACGGGATCCCGCCTTTTTTTACAGTCAAGATCCCGTTCACGGCCAGCACTAAGATGGCCATCGCCAGAGAGCGGCTGACCACGCAGAAGAGCAGGGTCAGCACGGCGTATGTAAATTTTTCCATGGCGTTCATATAGCGCAGCCTGGAATAGTAACAGAGCATGTCAATGGTGATCATTGCGCTTCTCTTCCTGTTTTTTGCGTTCTACGAGGCGTCCCATGAAAAAAGCGATGATCCCCACACCGATCCCTGTCTGCAGGCAGAAGATCAGGCTCTCCACCTCGCCCGGGATCTCTCCGCCCAGCAGGCTCTCCAGTACGGGTGTGAACCAGGGTGTGTATGCTTCGCCGGTCACTTCCTCCACCATGACGCTCCCGGCGTCATCCGAACCGCCAAATTCCGCGCCTTTACGCAGGAATAAGGGGGCGATGGCCAGCAGCGCGACGCACAGGAGAAGGACGACGACGAGTGCGGTATTACGTTTTTTTCCTGCTCTTTCCATATCAGTAGACCTCCTTTTCTTTGATGAAACCGATGGACTTGAGCTCCGGCATGGCGTATGTCTCAAGGCCGATGACGATGATCACGGTCAAGATCCCCTCGATGACGGCCAGGGGGAGCTGTGTGGGGGCGAAGACGCCCAGGAATTTCACAGCGGAAGCCGCCATACCGCCGGATTCAGACGGATAGGCCATGGCAAGCTGGAAGCTGGTCACGCAGTAGGTGAACACGTCGCCCAACATAGCGGCCAGAAAGACGCTGACCTTCCGGTTGACTTTCAGTTTCATGCAGATCTTATAGACGGCGAAGGAGAGGAACGGTCCCGCGATCGCCATGGAAAATGTATTCGCGCCCAGGGTGGTGAGCCCGCCGTGGGCCAGCAGGATCGCCTGGAAGAGGAGCACGATGACGCCCAGCACACTGACGGCGGCGGGGCTGAATAAGATCGCGCCCAGGCCGGTGCCGGTCATGTGGGAGCAGCTCCCTGTGACAGACGGGATCTTCAGGGACGAGATCACGAAGATGAACGCCCCGGACATGGCTAAGATGGTAAGAGAACGTCTGTTCTCACTGAGCTTGTTCCGGATCGAGAAGAGTCCCGCGGCCAAGAACGGGATGCACAGCACGCCCCAGGCGACGCAGAATCCCACCGGCAGGTAACCTTCCATGATGTGCATGGCGCTGACTGCGGGCATGATCCCAAAACTCAGGGCCAGAGTGGCGCAGACGGCCACGATCTTCTTTTGCTTCTTTGACATAACAACCTCCTCATCTTTTATTTTTGGTGAAAATAAAAATGCCGCACAGGTCATGTGCGGATAGCCGAAAGTATTATGTACGCCGATACCATGAGCGATGTATCACGATCGGGGTCGCTCTCAGACCAGACGAGATCCGATCTGAACAGCGGTATGGTATCTTGGTGACTTCAGGCTATCGTTCGTAACCTTATGTGTGTCGTATATGATGGCAGGTATTCTGACTTAGGGGTGAGGCGTATCTGCCTCCTTTTGTCTGCCTTCCCAGTCTCCCAGTGGCTCTTCTGACAAAATCTTCCGTCCCTTACAGCGGCGCGACCGTGCAAGATTCACACTTGCTTCCCTATTCCACCATATAAAAGTAACTGTCTTGATTTTATCAGTAAGGATGATTTTTGTCAATATGATTGACAAAAAAAGCGGCGGTGATCATAATGGATGGGAGTATGTCTATACAGAAACAAGAGCAGGAGGAAACGAAAATTGAGTATCTATATGATCGGCATTGACCATAATAGAGCATCTGTGGATATCCGCGCGCTGTTTTCTTTTACAAAAAAAGCCGCCGGGGAAGCGATGGCGGCGCTCAAGGACTCCGACGGGATCAGCGGGTGCGTCATCCTTTCCACATGTAACCGGATGGAGGTCTGGGTGAGTACCCGGCATGAGCAGGACGATGGCGCCGAGAGCCTTTATGAAAAGCTGTGCGCGCTCAAAGGGGTGGAGAAAGGGCCTTACCGGGAGTATTTTGTGGCCCGTCAGGACAGAGAAGCGGTGGAGCATCTCTTTTACCTGACCAGCGGGCTGAAGTCCCAGATCCTGGGGGAGGACCAGATCCTGACCCAGGTAAAAGATGCCCTGGCTCTGGCCCGGGAGGCGTTCAGCACGGACGGTGTGCTGGAGGTCCTCTTCCGCATGGCCGTGACGGCGGGAAAACGGATCAAGACGGAGGTGGTCTTCCATCGGTCCGACCCGTCGGTGATCCATCAGGCGATCCGGGTGCTGGAGCACCAGGGCTTCATGGTCCGGGGAAAGAGATGCATGGTGATCGGAAACGGAGAGATGGGCAAGATGGCCGCCCAGACCCTGGCGGAGAACGGCGGGGACGTGACCGTGACGATCCGCCAGTACAGGAGCGGGATCGTCAACATCCCCCAGGGCTGCCGGCGGATCGACTACGGACGCCGTATGGAACTACTGCCTGAATGCGACCTGGTGGTGAGTGCCACGGCCAGCCCGAACCTGACGCTCAAGGAAGAGCTCTTTTCCCAGGCGGAGCTGACGAAGCCGCTGATCTTGATCGATCTGGCGGTGCCCAGGGATATCGAACCGGAGCTGGGAGACTGGGAGGGCATCACGCTCTATGATATGGACAGCTTCCGGGAGAGCGAGGCGTCGCCGGAACGGGAGGAGAGTTTTTCGCAGGCGGAGTCCATCGTCCGGGAACAGATGGAAGAATTTTACCAGTGGCTGGAGGGGCGGGATGTCATACCCCGGATCCAGAAGATCCAGACGGAGGCGGTCCATGACCTGGACCTGCGGATCCATAAGATCCTGCAGAAGACACCTATGGAGGAGGCGGACCGTCAGAAGCTCTTGCAGGCCATAGAAAAAGCGGCGGGCAAGGTGATCAGCAAGATGATCTTCGGCCTGCGGGACGACCTGGACAAGGAGGCTTTCCTGGAGTGCGTGGCCGGGTTGGAGAGGGTATATGAAGATGCGTGAGATACATAGATGGTTCCCCATGTTTTTTGACCTGTCCGGATGGAAGATCTTAGTGGTGGGCTGCGGCAGGATCGCCCGGCGCCGTATACAGACGCTGCTGGACTTTGACCCCGGACAGATCCTGGTGGTGGCCCGGAAGACAGACGGCATGCCCACAGAATGGGAAGATCTTCCGAATATGAGGATCTGCCGGCGGGCGTATCGGACGGAGGATCTGGAGGACTGTCAGATGGTGATCGCCGCCACAGACGATGCGGACTTAAACCGTCAGATCGGTGAGGAGTGCCGCAGGCGGCAGATCTTAGTCAATGTGGCCAGCGACCGGAAGCTGTGCGGATTTCATTTTCCGGGCATCGCCGCCAGCGGCCCGGTGACCGTGGGGATCAACGCGGCGGGGCTGGACCATGGGCTGGCAAAGAAGACGCGGGAGCAGATACAGACATTTTTGGATCAGGGAGGTCATATGCAGGAGAAGAGACGGCAGGTCGTGATAGGGAGCAGGGAGAGCAGGCTGGCAGTGGTGCAGAGCGAGATGGTGGCGGATCACATACGGGGAGAGTATCCCCAGTGGGATGTGCGTCTGCTGACGATGAAGACCACAGGCGATAAGATCCTGGACAGGACGCTGGATCAGGTGGGGGGAAAGGGGCTGTTCGTCAAAGAACTGGATAAGGCGCTGGTGGATAAACGCAGCGACCTGTCCGTACATAGTCTCAAGGACATGCCCATGGAGGTCCAGGAGTCCCTGCCCCTGGTGGCTTTTTCCAAAAGGGAGGATCCCCGGGATGTATTGGTGCTGCCCAAGGGATGCACCGAGATGGATCCGACGAAGCCGATTGGCTGTTCCAGCCTGCGGCGGCAGCTCCAGCTGGCACGGATCTTTCCGGATACCCCCTGCGAGAGCGTCCGGGGGAATGTGCTGACCAGGCTGGATAAATTGGACCGGGGAGAGTACGGCGCACTGGTGCTCGCGAGCGCAGGGCTCAAGAGGCTGGGGCTTGAGGGGCGCATCAGCCGGTATTTCGAGCCGGACGAGATGATCCCCGCCGCCGGACAGGGGATCTTAGGGCTTCAGGGGAGGAAAGGCGAGGACTATTCCTATCTGGCCGGATACGACTGTCCCGAGAGCCGGTATGCTGCCCTGGCCGAGCGGGCCTTCGTCCGGGAACTGAACGGCGGCTGCACGTCCCCGGTGGCCGCCCACGCCCGGATCGCGGACGGGACGATCTCTCTGAGAGTCCTCTATTACAGAGAATCCACGGGAGACTGGCACATCGGAGAGTGCGCAGGTCCCGTGGAACAGGCGGAGATGCTGGGTAAAGAGATGGCCGTCAAGATGCGGGAACAGTACGGCGTCTGAGATATGTAATCCTGATAAAAAAGATCAGTGCAAGAGCCCGCAGACCAGCACAAAATGGTGGGGGAGCTTTCCGGCCTCGATCCATTCCAGTTCGATCCCCATCAGCTTGCTGATCGTCAGCCCCACGTTGCCGCCCAGGGATTCGATGGAATAGCGCATCTTATCCGGAAAACGGCAGGGCTTACCCTCCTTGCGGCTGCAGCCGTCTTTACAGAGGATACAGGAACCGGCGGAGAGGCTGACACTTCCGGGGACTTCTTCTTCCCGCAGGAGGAGTTCCTTGGAGAGTTCCCGCTTCATCTCCATCACGGAGACATCGGTGATGCGCTGGATCTCTTCCTCGGGAAATTCTTTGCCGGCGTATTCTCCGTCGAAGATGATCTTGATAGCGGTCAGGTCCAGGGTCTGGTATTTCTTCCAATACTCGATCACGTCAAAATCGTAGGACGGGCAGGACCATTTGCCGTCGTAGTTGGGACATGCCCTGCAGCATTCCAGGAATGTGTCCACATCCACGTATCCTTCCAGATAGTCGGAGACGGGGATCGTGGCTTCGTAGCGTTTTGTTGTATACATGAGATGACCTCCTTTTAAAAACTTTTTATGAGAGCATTTTACGACAGAAAAGGGGATCTGTCAAAACGGGAATGATTGACAGTGGCGATCGGATAGTGCTATACTGTGTTAAAGCACTGAGTTAAAGACACACTCTGAGACAGGAGGAGATACAAATGGGATTTTTAACGGGAAAGACAGCGATCCTCACAGGCGGCGGCAAAGCGGTCTTGAGTGACGGCCGGTGCGGATCCATCGGGTATGGGATCGCCACGGCTTATGCAAAAGAAGGCGCGAACCTGGTCATCACAGGGCGCAATGTGAAAAAACTGGAAGACGCAAAGAAAGATCTGGAAGAGCTCTACAAGATCAAAGTGCTCACGGTGCAGGCGGACGTCAACGCGGGGGCGGACAATGAAGCGGTGGTCCAGAAAGTCGTGCAGCAGACGATCGATACCTTCGGCGATATCCATGTGCTGATCAACAACGCACAGGCGTCCGCGTCCGGCGTTGCCCTGGCGGACCATACGACGGAACAGTTCGATCTGGCGATGTATTCAGGGCTGTATGCGACGTTCTATTATATGAAAGCCTGCTATCCGTACCTGGCGAAGACCAAAGGGTCTGTCATCAACTTCGCGTCCGGCGCGGGCCTGTTCGGGAATTACGGACAGTGCGCCTATGCGGCGGCAAAAGAAGGGATCCGCGGCCTGACCCGCGTGGCCGCCACGGAGTGGGGAAAAGACGGCATCAACGTCAATATCATCTGCCCGCTGGCATGGACCGCGCAGTTGGAGAACTTCGAGAAAGCGTATCCGGATGCGTTCAAGCAGAATGTACACATGCCGCCGATGGGACATTTCGGGGATGCGGAAGACGAGATCGGGCGCGTATGCGTGCAGCTGGCCTCCCCGGACTTCAAGTTCATGACCGGTGAGACGATCACGCTGGAAGGCGGATTGGGACAGAGGCCGTAGGAGGAGATTGTAATGAAGAATTACCGTGCAGAGTTAGTAGGCGTATTCGGGGATCCGGTAGAAGGCAATCCCACAGGAGTGACGATGGAGGCGGCTTTTGCGGATAAGGGGCTTGATTACCGTTATCTGACTCTGAAGGTGCTCCCGGCAGACCTTGAGGATGCCATGCGTTCATTGTATGTTCTGCACATGAGAGGGATTAACCTGACCATGCCGCACAAGATCAAGGTACTCCCTCTTCTCGATGAACTGTCAGAGGCGGCCAGGATCATCGGGGCAGTGAACACAGTGGTGCTCCGTGAAGACGGGAAACTGTTCGGCGAGAATACGGACGGAAAAGGGTTTGTTCAGGCACTGCATCATCGAGGCGTTACTCTGGAAGGCAAGAATATCACACTCCTCGGCGCTGGCGGAGCGGCGAAAGCCATAGCAGTGGAATGTGCGCTGGCGGGGGCGGCTTCCATCACTGTCGTGAACCGGACTCTGGAACGGGCGCAGGAACTGGCGGATACTCTGAAAAAACATACAAAGACCGAGGCATACAGTGAACGATGGGAGAGCAGGCATCAGATCTCAGGAAGCACGGATATCCTGATCAATGCCACGTCCATAGGAATGTATCCGGATGATGGACAGAAGCCGGACATCGATCCTGAGGGGATCACTCCTGAGATGGTGGTGGCGGACGTGGTGTTCGATCCGGCGGACACGCTTTTTCTAAAAGAGGCCGCGATGCGGGGCGCGACACCTGTGAATGGTCTGGGCATGCTGGCTCGTCAGGCGGCGCTGAACTTTAAACTATGGACAGGAGTAGAGCCGTCTCTTGAAGTCATGGAGGAAACACTGCGGAGGGAGACTGAGCGAAAAAAGATATGATGAACAGATCTTCTGGGAAGCGGCATCCAGGCCGTTTCCCAGAAGATCAGGATCAGCGGAGTCCTATTATCGTTTCCGGCCCATAACGGCGCCGAGGATCGTGTAAAAGGCCGCGAACGATATGCCCGCCACAGGCCAGATGATCCACGACCTGTGCCAGTTTTCCATGTACAGGCTGACGCCGATGTAGACCGCCAGGATGATGCACCAGTATGCGCCGGCGAAAAAAGACCTCCGTCGGTCCAGTTCTTTCTTTTCCGGCGTGTGGTCGCCGATCTGGAGCGTCTTGTCAAAACTTCCGTCGATCGTGCCTGCCCACACGAACAGGAACACGCCGGCGGCGACGAAACACAGGAGCACGGGTACGCAGACGATGGTGGCGGCGGCCTCATCGCGGGTCCCGAAGAGCAGGAGCGGCACGACGCCGATGATGCAGAGTGTCACGCCCACCGTGATGCATCTGCGGAAGGTGGGCGCGAATCGTTCTTTGCGCTTTTCCACGATCCCGGCCACGCCATACTGCAGCGTGAAAGGTTCTTTTTCCATATAGTCGTATCTTGCCAGGCGCATCCCGTTGGAGATCAGGATGGCCACGCCTGCCGCGATCATCAAGAGCAGCACGGTCGTGCCCAGGCTCCCGACGGTGTCCTCGGATATCCGGCCGCCTCTGCCGAACTCGGAGAGTCCGCCCAGGAGGATCAGGACTGTGGGCGAGAGGATGCAGCAGGCCACGCCGGAGGCGATCTTTGCCGCCGTTTTTTGGGTCAGGTCCAG
>CAJTYN010000124.1 GCA_910584115.1 uncultured Lachnospiraceae bacterium | reverse complement strand
GGTATATCCCAACGTAAAGATGGTACATATATGGCGCGGTTTACGGATAGGGGTGGTAAGCGAAGGCAGAAGTATTTCAAAAAGTTACAACAATGCCGGAATTGGTTAGCAGATGCGCAGTATGCGGATGAACATGGAAGTATAAATGCGGCACAGGATTTGACGGTTGATGAGTGGTTTCAATATTGGATTTCTGAGATAAAAGAGAGAACGATTGGATTGTCTACTCTTAATGGTTACAGAGATCGCTATAAAAAAAATATCAAAGATGTTATAGGAAATATGCTCATAAGAGATGTAAAACCTATGAATTGCCAGAATATTTTAAATATTATGGATAACGATAAGTATTCTGAGGGAACCATGATGAGGACAAAAATAACAATGTCCGCTATGTTTTCTGCCGCGTGTGAAAATGATATCATTCCGGCAAGCCCGATCACAAGATCTGTCAAATGTCCAAAGAGAAAAAAGCGTGATGTACGAGTATTAACATGCGATGAACAGGATAAGTTTTTGGCCGCTGCACGGAGAAGTATTAATTATAATCATTTTCTGTTTATACTACAAACGGGTGTCCGATCAAGCGAATTGCGTGGGTTGCAATGGCGCGACGTAGATTTTGAAAATCGTGTTATACATGTTAGGCGGAATGTGACCTATGATTCACGTAGCAACAAATTTATTCTAGGAGAATTAAAAACAGCTTCAAGTCAAAGAGATATTCCTATGACAGAGACAGTTTATAGATTACTCATCGATATGAAAAGGAATAGAACAGATGTATTACCGATTGAATTTGCCGATCATATATTTTTGAATAGCAATGGCAGATTGACAGCCAATTCAGGGTACGATCAGTATCTGAAGAGTATATGTAATAATGCAAAGATCCCAAAGATCAGTATGCATACTTTACGCCATACATTCGCAACACGCTGTATTGAAGCAGGAATGAAGCCAAAAACATTACAAAAGATATTGGGGCACTCTAGTATCGCTATGACGTTGGATAGATACGTTCATCTAACAAGTGACGAACAAGAGCGGGAGATGAAAAAATTTGAAAAGCTGTTTGGGGATATTTAAGAATTGGTGCATAAATTGGTGTAAATTTGAGTGCGTGATCCCTGAAAGCCTTTAAAATAGCGGGAATCTTTGAAAAACTTGAAGTTCTCCCATAAAATGTATATAATACTGGTAACCCATATGAACGGTATATTTTTACGAAGATCGAAAGGAAAAATATGAGAGGACAAACCTTAGATGATGAGATATTGCTACGGATCGAAAAGCCGTCGAGATATACAGGCAATGAGGTCAACAGTGTGATGAAGGATCCGGACAAGGTCGATATCCGCTTTGCCATGTGTTTTCCGGATGTGTATGAGATCGGGATGTCCCATCTGGGGATGCAGATCTTATACCATATGTTCAACAGCCGGGAGGATACTTGGTGTGAGCGGGTTTTTTCACCCTGGACGGATCTGGATCAGATCCTGCGCCGGGAGAAGATCCCGCTGTTTGCGCTGGAATCGCAGGATCCCATAAAGATTTTTGACTTTTTGGGCATTACTATCCAGTATGAGATGTGTTATACGAATATCCTGCAGATCCTGGACTTGAGCCAGATCCCCCTTTATGCCAAAGACCGGGGGGCGGGCGATCCGCTGGTGATCGGGGGCGGGCCCTGTGTGCTGAACCCGGAGCCGCTGGCACCTTTTTTTGATCTGTTCTACATCGGGGAGGGGGAGGTGTCGTATCCGGCGCTCCTGGATACCTACGCCGCCATGAAGCGGCAGGGCAGATCGCGGGAGGAGTTCCTTTATGCGGCGGCGCAGATCCCCGGGATCTATGTGCCCGCTTTTTACGATGCGTCGTATGGAAAGGACGGGCTCTTGGAGTCTTTTGCGCCTGACCGTCCGGGCGTGCCAGAGAAGGTGGTCCGGCAGGTGGTGGCGGACTTAGATCAGGCGGCATATCCCAAGGCTCCGGTGGTGCCCAATATCAAGGCTACCCAGGACCGGGTCACGCTGGAGATCCAGCGGGGATGTATCCGGGGCTGCCGTTTTTGTCAGGCGGGGATGATCTACCGGCCCGCCCGGGGAAAGAATGTGGAGCTGTTAAAACAGCAGGCGCGGGAGATGCTGGAGAGCACAGGACATGAGGAGATCTCCTTGAGTTCCCTGAGTTCCAGCGACTACCCCCAGCTGAGAGAACTCCTGGATTTCCTCCTGGAGGAGTTCAAGACGGCGGCGGTGAACATCTCCCTGCCGTCCCTGCGCATCGATTCTTTTTCCCTGGAGGTGATGAGCCGCATCCAGGATGTGAAAAAGAGCAGTCTCACCTTCGCGCCGGAGGCCGGGTCCCAGAGGCTGCGGGACGTGATCAACAAAGGGCTGACCCGGGAGACGATCCTGGAAGGGGCCCGGGAGGCTTTCCTGGGAGGGTGGAACCGGGTGAAATTATATTTCATGCTGGGCCTGCCCACGGAATGCCCGGAGGATGTCCGGGGGATCGCTCATCTGGCGCAGGATATCGCGGGGACTTACTATGAGATCCCGAAGGAGCAGCGCCAGGGGAAAGTGCAGGTGACGGTCAGCACGTCTTTCTTCGTGCCGAAGCCTTTCACGCCTTTTCAGTGGGCGCCCATGGCCAGCCCTGAGGAGTATCTGGAGCGGGTGGCCCTTTTGCGGGAGGAAGTGCGCGGACAGGTCAACCACAAGAGCATCCGCTACAACTGGCACGAGGCGGACGTGGCGGCGCTGGAAGGATTTCTGGCACGGGGGGACCGCAGGGCGGCAAAAGTCCTGGCGCGGGCCTACGAGCTGGGCGCTATGTACGACGCCTGGACGGAACATTTTCGTCAGGAGCTGTGGACCCAGGCTTTCCAGGATACAGGCATGGATATCACCCAGTATACGCAGCGGAGGCGGGATGTGGGCGAGCTCTTGCCCTGGGATTTCATCGACGCGGGCGTAGAGCGGTCTTTTTTGGAAAGAGAATGGGCGCGGGCAGATCAAGGGACGGTCACGCCGAACTGCCGCCAGTCCTGCCAGGGCTGCGGGGCGGCCCGTTATAAAGGAGGGGTGTGCGTTGAAAGTAAGAGTTAAATTTGAAAAATATGGTCCGGCCCGGTTCATGGGACATCTGGATACGATGCGGTATTTCCAGAAAGCCGTCCGCAGGGCGAAGATCCCCGTCGCCTTTTCCAGCGGCTTTACGCCCCATATGATCATGTCCTTCGCAGCTCCTCTGGGGCTGGGCATATCCAGCAGCGCCGAGTATTTCGACATGGAACTGGCAGAAGACGTTTCTTCAGGAGGGCTGTCCTCAGAAGAGCTGTCTTCAGAAGAGCTGGTCTGTCGTCTGGATCAGGAGATGGCCGAAGGCTTCCGGGTGGTCGGCGCCCGCAAGGTGCCCGAGGGCAGGAAACACAACGCCATGGCCCTGACGGCGGCCGCTTCCTATCGGGTGACCTTTGAGGAAGGATGCGGCCTGACGGCAGAAGATCTGGAAGGTTTTTATGCCCAGCCGAAGATCCTGGTGGAGAAGGAGTCGAAGAGCGGTCCGAAGACTGTGGATATCCGTCCGGGGATCTATGAGCTGACGGCGGAGGAGGGAGAGTCTTTTAGCTGCATCATGCTCCTTGCGGCATCCAGCGCGGACCATGTGGGACCGAAGATGGTGGTGAAAGCTCTGGCCGCTCATCTGGGAAAAGACCTGCGTCCGTACAGCTACACTGTCCACAAGATCCAGGTCTATGCGGCCGGATGTCAGGACGGGGATCCCCGGTTCGTCCCCCTGGAGAGTCTGGGTGAAGAGATCAGGTAGGCTGCTGATCGCGAGGATGCCGGGGGCGGGCGGGGACTGGCTGCTGTGCGCCTTGGTGGAAGAGGGGCGGGTGGCGCAGATCCGGCTGCCGTCCACAGATCCGGCGGGAGCAGTCGGCGATATCTACGTGGGACAGGTGGAAAAAGTGGTGCCCGCCATACGGGGAGCGTTCGTGCGGATCGGTGCGGGCCAGGTCTGTTTTTATGATCTGGCAGACCAGGAGCCGGGGCATGCGTTAAAAGCGGGAGAGCGGATCCTAGTCCAGATCTCGCGGGAGCGGATACGGGAAAAACCTCCGACGGTCACCACCCGGCTGTCGCTGACGGGCAGGTATCTCATCCTGACCATGCCGGACGCCCGTCTGCGGCTGTCGAAAAAGCTTTCCGGCAGTGACCGGGCGCGGCTGAAAGGCTTTTTTGAGGGACCGCTGGATAAAGGGTACGGGATCTTAGTGCGCACCAGCGCCCGTCACGCCGACCGGCAGGAGATCTTTCGGGAGCTGGATGTATTGGAAGGACGTCTGCAAAAGATCCGCGAGAGAGGGCGCGCCCAGCTGGTGGGATCTTTGGTGGAGTCGGCTGCGCCCTTTTACCTGTCAGCCCTCCGGGATGCCCGTATCGAAGGGCTGGAGGAGATCGTGACGGATGTACCGGATGTGTATGGGGAGATCCAGGCTTATCTGAAAGGATACCAGACGGAGGATCTGCCAAAGCTGCGCCTGTATGAGGACACCAGTCTGTCCTTATACCAGTTGTACGGCCTGGGGCATGTGCTGGCGGGTATCCAGAAGCCGCGGGTATGGTTGAAGTCGGGCGGGTCGATCACGATAGAGCAGACACAGGCGTTCGTATCCATCGATGTGGATTCCGGCGGATACGCGCCGAAAAAAGGAAAAAAAGACGCCCAGGAAGTGTACCGCAAGACCAACCTGGAGGCGGCCGAGCAGATCGCGTTCCAGCTGCGTCTGCGGAATCTTTCCGGCACGATCCTCGTGGATTTTATCAATATGAAAGAAGAGAGATATCAGGAAGAACTGATGCGGGTATTTCAGGCATATCTGGATCAAGATCCTGTCCGGGCGGAGGTGGTGGATATGACGGCCCTGAAGATCGTGGAGGTGACGAGGCGGAAGGTGCGCAGGCCTGTGGCAGGAGAGTTAAAGGCGCTGCTCTATGGAGCGCAGGATCGATAGAAAGGTAAAAAAAGGAGAAGATATGAAACATTGGAAGCGTACGGGGCTGATCCTCGCAGGGATCCTGGTCCTGATCGGGATCTATTATTATATCGCCCTGCCGGCGGTCAATATCCATGCGGCAGGCTTTTGGACATTTATCCTCTCGCTGCTGGCGGTGCTCCTGGTCCTCGCGGCCGTGCGGGCGGCGGCCCAGGGGGGCAGGAGCCGGGATCTGGCGGAAGGGCTGCGGGATCTAAAAGGCGTGACGGCCAAGAAGAGCGTCAAGCTCATGCTGATCCTCTTTAGCGGGGTCTTTTTGTTCTACATCGCGGGCTCCGTCCTGTCCTCGCCGGTGGTGAACGCGAAGAGATATCAGAAGCTCCTGGAACCTGTGACCGGGGATTTTGCGGAGGATGTGGAGGAGGTCGATTACAATAGGATCCCCCTGCTGGATAAAGATTCGGCGGAACTCCTCGGAAACCGGAAGATGGGGAGCATGGTGGATATGGTCTCCCAGTTCGAGGTGAGCAGCATCTATTCCCAGATCAATGTGAACGGCCGGCCGGTCCGTGTCACGCCGCTGGTGTACGCCAGCCCGATCAAATGGCTGACCAACCAGAAGCAGGGGATCCCGGCCTATATCACCATCGATATGGCCACCCAGAACACGGAGCTGGTGAAATTATCGCCGGGCATCCGTTATTCGGAGTCGGAATATCTTAACAGGAACATCTACAGGCATCTGCGTTTTCGCTATCCCACATACATCTTTGACCAGCTCAGCTTCGAGATCGATGATGAGGGGACGCCGTACTGGATCTGTCCGGTGAAAGATTTTACCATCGGGTTATTCGGCGGGCAGACGATCGGAAAAGTGGTGCTGTGCAACGCGGTGACCGGAGAATGCACATCCATGCCTGTGGAGGAGTGTCCCACATGGGTAGACCGGGTCTATCCGGCGGATCTTCTCATACAGCTCTATGATTACCATGGCACCCTGATCAATGGCTTTTTCAACAGCATCCTGGGCCAGAAAGGCTGCCTAAAGACCACAGAGGGCTATAATTACCTGGCTCTGGACGACGACGTCTGGGTCTATACGGGTGTGACCTCCGTCAGCGGCGACCGTTCCAACGTGGGCTTCGTGCTGATCAACCAGCGGACCCGGGAGACACGCTATTACGAAGTGGCGGGCGCGGAAGAATATTCGGCCATGGAGTCGGCGGAAGGGCAGGTGCAGAACTTAGGCTATAAGGCCACATTCCCGCTCCTTCTGAACATCGTGGATGAGCCCACATATTTCATCGCCCTCAAGGATAATGCGGGCCTGGTAAAAAAATACGCCATGGTCAATATCCAGAAATACCAGAACGTGGCCATCGGGGATACCGTGGCAGCCTGCGAGCAGACCTACATGAAGATGCTGAGAGCGGGAGGGACATCCACTGGGGATGCCAAAGAGACGGAGAAGATCCGCGGCGCCATCAAGCGGATCGCTCAGGGGGTCATCGAGGGAAATACACATTTTTATCTGACCCTGGGCAGCAGCGACCTGATCTTCGATGTGCCGCTGACAGAGCATATGGAGGTGCTCGCCTGTGACGTGGGGGACGAGGTCGAGATCGGATACAGCGAAGGTGATCCGGTCTGTCAGGTCCATTCTCTTACAGTGCCTGAAAAATAAATGTAATAAATTTGTAATGTTACAAATTTCCATCACAATCTTTGTATAAAATCTTGCTGTATAGATAGTATAGAAGAAATAAATAACGATGGAAAGGCTTGGTACACAGATGATGGGTACACGTTCTCATTTAGATGAACTGGAGGCTGAGGCGATCTATATCATGCGGGAGGTCGCGGCGGAATGTGAGAGGCCGGTCATGCTCTACTCGATCGGGAAGGACAGTTCCGTGATGCTCCATCTGGCGATGAAAGCATTTTATCCGGAGCGGCCGCCTTTTCCGTTCCTCCATATAGACACCACATGGAAATTCCATGAGATGATAGAGTTCCGTGACAGGAAAGCGAGAGAGCTGGGGATCCAGATGCTGGTCTACACCAATCAGGACGGGATCAGGCAGGGGATCAATCCTTTTGACCACGGGGCCGCGTATACGGATATCATGAAGACGCAGGCCCTGCGGCAGGCTCTGGATCACTATCAGTTTACGGCTGCTTTCGGGGGCGGGCGCAGGGATGAGGAAAAATCCCGTGCCAAGGAGCGGATCTTTTCTTTTCGCAATGAGAGCCATGGATGGGATCCGAAGAACCAGCGGCCGGAGATGTGGAAGCTCTACAACACCAGGATCCATCCCGGGGAGAGCATACGGATCTTCCCGCTGTCCAACTGGACGGAGAAGGATATCTGGCAGTATATCCTACGGGAGCAGATCGATATCGTCCCGCTGTATTTTGCCAAAGAAAGGCCGGTGGTCTTCCGGGACGGCAACTGGATCATGGTGGACGACGACCGTATGCGTCTGCGAAAGGATGAGGAAGTCCAGCAGAAGAAAGTCCGTTTCAGGACATTGGGATGTTATCCGCTGACGGGAGCCGTCCTGTCGGAGGCGGATACATTGGAGAAGATCGTCCAGGAGACGCTGGGCGAGGTGACTTCGGAGAGGACCAGCCGGGTCATCGACCATGAAGAGACTGGGAGTATGGAACGCCGGAAGAGAGAGGGTTATTTCTGATGATGGATCTATTAAAATTTCTTACATGCGGGAGCGTGGATGACGGGAAATCGACCCTGATCGGCCATATGCTCTATGATGCAAAACTCTTGTATACGGATCAGCAGCGGGCGCTGGAACTGGACAGCAGGCTGAAGGACCAGAGCGGTTCCCTGGATTATTCCCTGATCCTGGACGGGCTGATGGCGGAGCGTGAACAGGGGATCACCATAGATGTGGCGTACCGGTATTTTTCCACAGATGCGCGCAGCTTTATCGTAGCGGACGCGCCGGGACATGAAGAGTATACCCGAAATATGGCGGTGGGCGCGTCTTTCGCCGACCTGGCCGTGATCTTAGTGGATGTGGTCAAAGGGGTGCAGCGGCAGACCAGACGGCACATCCGGATCTGTAATCTGATGGGGATCCGGCATTTTGTCTTTGCCGTCAATAAGATGGACCTCATAGATTATGAGAAAGAGCGTTTCGACAAGGTAGTGGAGGAACTGGAGCAGATCATCGAGGGCTTCACGGTGGAGAGTTCCTGCAGCATCCCGGTGTCGGCTACGGAGGGGGAGAATATCACCAGTCCTTCCGGGAAGATGGGATGGTATACCGGCGAGCCGCTCCTGGGATATCTGGAACAAGTGGACGTCTCTGTTCAAGATCTTGGGAAGGAGGAGACAGGGTTCGTCATGCCCGTGCAGAGGGTGTGCCGGCCAAATGCCGATTATCGGGGCTTCCAGGGGCAGATCGAGTCCGGGAGCATCTCTGTTTCCTCCCCGGTCACTGTACTGCCCACGGGAGAGCAGGCACGGATAAAGTCGATCTA
Source organism: uncultured Lachnospiraceae bacterium (assembly GCA_910584115.1). Classification (GTDB taxonomy): domain Bacteria; phylum Bacillota; class Clostridia; order Lachnospirales; family Lachnospiraceae; genus MGBC164599. Next base: position 675 of record CAJTYN010000124.1, on the reverse strand, counting down.
CCGGGGCGATACGCCTGTGGAGACGGCGGAGGCGGGAGACCCCGTGTCTGTGGCCCTCGACCGGGAGGTGGACGTCTCCAGGGGATGCGTGCTGGTCAGCGCGTTCAGCGGCATGGTCAGCAATATGTTCTCCGCCCGTCTGCTGTGGATGGACGACGAACCGCTGGTCCCCGGGAAAAATTACCTGGTGAAGCTGGGTACAAAGACCACGCCGGGGACGGTGATGGCCGTGCGATATAAGATCGACATCAACGACGGGACTCATGTCCCGGCGGACCTCATATACAAAAACGAGATCGCGGACTGCCAGATCTCCCTGTCCGAGAAAGTGGTCATGGACAAGTTCAGCCGCTGCGGAGCGCTGGGCGGTTTCATACTCACGGACAGGGTGAGCAACATGACATCGGCCTGCGGGACCATCAAGCACGACCTGCGGCGGGCGGCCGATCTGGTCTGGCAGGAGACGGACGTGACCAAAGAGATGCGCGCGGCCCAGAAGAGCCAGGAACCGCTGACCTTGTGGTTCACCGGCCTGTCCGGATCGGGAAAATCCGCGCTGGCCAACGCGTTGGAAAAACGTCTCCTGGCGTTGGGGAAACACACCATGCTCTTAGACGGCGACAATGTGCGTATGGGCCTGTGCAAGAATCTGGGCTTTACGCAGCAGGACCGGAT
>CAJTYN010000123.1 GCA_910584115.1 uncultured Lachnospiraceae bacterium | reverse complement strand
ACTTCCTCCACCGGCCCCATCTCCACGATCCGCCCGGCCCGCATCACCATCATCCGGTCACACATCTGGTAGATCACATCCAGGTCATGGGATATGAACAGATAAGACAGCTGCATCTCCTCCTGCAGCCGGAGCATCAGCTCCATGATCTGTTTTTGGATCGTCACGTCCAGGGCTGAGACCGGTTCATCCGCCAGGATCAGCTCCGCCCCCTGGATCAGGGCGGTCGCGATGCTCACCCTCTGCCGCTGCCCGCCGCTGAGTTCCCTCGGGTAGCGGTCCAGACAGCGCTCGTCCAGTCCCACCCGCCGGGCCATCTCCAGGACCTTCTCGCCCCGCTCCCTGGAGGTCGGCTTATCTTTCTGCAGGCGCAGGGGTTCTTCCATGATCCAGCCGATCTTTTTACAGGGATTTAAGGAACTGAACGGGTCCTGAAAGACCATCTGCGGGCGGCTGGTGTGGTGGACGATCTCCCCGCTCTTTACGGGCACGAAGCCTAAGATCGTCTTGCTGAGGGTGGATTTGCCGCATCCGCTCTCGCCCACCAGCCCTAGGATCTCACCCCGGCCCAGGCTGAAATCCACGTTGGAGAGGACTTGATGGTATTTCCGCCGCTTTCCGTACCCGGCACATACATTTTTCACTTCCAGCACCGGATCATCTTTTATCTCTGTCCTATCTAATCCCGCCATATCTGTTCCTTTCTGCCGCGCAGGCGGTCCTTCCTGTCCGGGATCGCCGCGATCAATCTCTTCGTATACTCCGCCTGGGGCGCGCGCAGCACCTCCTCCACCGGCCCCGTCTCCACCACGCGCCCCTGGTACATGACCAGGACCCGGCTGCAGATGGAACGGATCACGCGCAGATCGTGGGAGATAAAGAGGATCGCCGTCCCGTACTCCCGGTTCATCCTTTTTAACAGCGAGAGGATCTGGGCCTGGATCGTCACATCCAGCGCCGTCGTCGGCTCATCGGCCACCATCAGCCGCGGATCCCCGATGAGCGCCGCCCCGATCATCACCCTCTGGCGCATGCCGCCGGAGAGCTGGTGGGGGTAGCTTCTGTAGACCTCCTCCGGCCGTGGCAGCCCTACCTGCGCCATCATCTGAAGGGCTTTTTGCTTCCGGGCCTTCCCATCCAGATCCGTGTGCAGTCGCAGGCTCTCCTCCATCTGTTTTCCGATCTTCATGACCGGATCTAAAGACGTCATAGGCTCCTGGAAGATCATGCTGATCTCTTTTCCCCTCAGATTCTCCCATTCTCCCGGACTCAAGGCGCACAGATCCCTGCCCTCGAAGAGCATGCTCCCGGACGTGATCCGTGCCTTCTGTTTCAAAAGCCCCATCAGGGCCAGCGCCGTCATCGTCTTGCCGGATCCGGATTCCCCCACGACGCCCACGATCTCCCCAGGCCCCATGGACAAGGAGAGATCTTCCACGACTCTGAGCGGCGGCTGCACATCCTGAAACTCAATGTTCAGCCCATTTATCTCCAACATATCATCACCTCTGTCAAGACCATCTAAACACTCATTTCCGTCAGGCCGTCGCTGAGCAGTCCGAACCCTAAGACCATCAGGATCATCACGATCCCCGGGAACAGGATACTCCACGGCGCGGTAAAGATATACGCCTGGCCTTCCGACATCATCCGGCCCAGGCTGGCGTCCGGAGGCTGCACGCCGATCCCCAGATAGCTCATGCCAGCCTCCGAGAGGACCGCATTGTTGAATCCGATCGCCAGCGCTGAGAGGAGCGTCCCCTTGATATTGGGCAGGATATGGACGAACAGGATGCGCAGATGCCCGGCCCCCATCAGCCGGGCGCTCTTTACATGATCCATATCCCGGTGGACGATCACCTCGCTGCGCACGATCCTGGCAAAACTAGGGATAAAGACGATCCCCAGCGCCAGGATCACATTGTATTTTCCCGGACCCAGGATGCTGATGAAGATCAGCGCGAGCAGGATATTCGGAAAGGCCACCACCAGGTCGTTGAACCGCATGATCACCTCGTCCGGCCAGCCACCGAAATAGCCGGTACACAGTCCCAGGACCGTTCCCGTCCCGGCGCCGATCAGGAGCGTCCCCGCCGCCACCAGAAAAGTCGTGCCGCTGCCCTCCAGCACCCGGCTCAGGATATCCCTGCCAAACTGATCGCACCCAAAGGGATGGGCCAGGCTGGCGGGCGCGAATTTCAAAAAAGGGTCCATGGCTTCCGGATCATAGGGCGTATAGATGATGCCCATCAGCATAAAGAGCGTCATGGCCGCCGCCAGGATCCCGCCAAAGACCATATTATATGTGTAAGATCTTTTTTCCATCAACGAACCTCCACGCGGGGATCGATGATCCCGTACAGCACATCCACCGCGAAATTGATCACGACCACCAGTCCGGCTACCAGCACGATCACCGCCTGCACCACCGGATGATCCCTGTTGGCGATCGACTGGACCAGCAGTGTGCCCAGCCCCGGTATGGTGAAGACCTGCTCTAAGATCACACTGGACGCCACGATATCCGCGATTGCCAGCGCCCAGAAGGTCAGGACCGGCAGCAGGGAATTTTTCAGCACGTGGCCGAACAAGACCTGTCTCTGGCTGTTGCCCCGGCTGTACGCCGTCCGCACATAATCCTGCTTCAGCTCACCGATCACAGAACTGCGCAGGAGCCGGATCCCCATGGCGCATTTGGGCAGGGCGATGGATAGGGCTGGGAAGATCAGATAGCCCAGAAACGGCCCCCAGCCCTCCTGGTAGGAGACGTAGGCGCCCGGCGTGAACCAGTGCAGGATCAGACCGAAGAGACAGGTGATCAAGATCCCCATGAAAAATCCCGGCACCGCCATGACGAGCTGATCGACGGCGGTCAGGATCTTATCCGGCAGCCTGCCCGCATGTTTCCCGGCCAAAAGGCCCAGGGGGATGGATACTGCCAGCATGAGCAAAAACGCCATCACCGCGATCGCCAGCGTCACCGGCAGTTTCTCTTTGATCATCCCGGCCACCGGAACCCCATATGTATAAGATTCACCCATATCCCCCTGCAAAAAACCGACGAGCCAGCGTCCGTACCGTTCCAGCACCGGACCATCCAGGCCCATCTCCCGGCGCAGCTCCTGGCGCTTCTGCTCTGTGGCGCCCGTGCCCAGCTTAGAGAGGGCCGCGTCGCCGGGGATCACTTGGAAAGCCAGGAAAGACAGCATCGAGATGATCAACAATGTCATAATGAGAGTACTTACTTTTTTTATCAGGTATTTCAATACTGCTCCCTCCCGGATCTTTCATTTTATCTGCGTTATTCCTCCACCGGATATATCTTCGACATATCCAGCGCGTACAATGGGTAAGATTCATAGCCGTCGAACTTTGGCGACATGGCCACACAGTCCGCCATATCCTGGATATACACGTTGGCGGCATCCTCGGCCAGGATCTCCTCCATCCGCTGGTAATACTCCACCTGCTCGGCATCCTCGGCGGTACTGGTGGCTTTTTCGAACAGCTCGTCGTATTCCTCGTTCTTAAAATTGATGAAATTGCTCTCATCATCGGAGACGAACCGGTCCAGCATCGCCCGCGCCGTCAGCGTCGCCGCGTCCACGCCCACCACGGTGGACTGGTATTTCCGGTCCATATACACGTCGCTCAGCCAGCTGTCCCACTCGATCAGCTCGATCTTCGCATCCACGGAGATCTCCTTGAGCTGTTCCGCCAGGATCTGGGCGGCGTCCACATGCTGCTGGTAGTTCGAGGGCACGGTGATCGTCATCTCGAACCCGTCCTCATAGCCGGCCTCTTTTAACAGCTCCTTGGCTTTTTCCACATCCCTGGGGTACAGATCCGCCAGCTCGGGCATGTAATATTTTCCGAAAGCCGGGAACATGCTGCTGCCGATGAGCGTCCCTTTTCCGTCTGAGACCATGTCCAGCACCTGCTGGGGATCCACCGCGTAGCACAGGGCCTGACGCACTCTCACATCGTCGAAGGGCGCCTCGCCGTTGTTCAGATACAGCGCCTGCACCAGGTTCATGGTCCCTTCAAAGATACGGAAGTCATCGCCCAGAGCCGCGATCTGCGTGGCATTGAGATGGAAACACATATCCACCGAACCGCCTTTTAAGTTGGTCACGATCGCGTTGGAATCCGTGAGCACCTTGAACGTGATCGTATCCAGCTTCGCCGGCTCTCCCCAGTAGTCCTCATTTTTTTTCATGATGATGTTGTCCTGGGGCGTGCGGGAAACGTAGACGAAGGGACCCGTCCCCACCGGCTGTGTGTCCTGCTGGTCGTAGTCTTTTGGGATGATCGCCGTGGTCAGATACGCCAGAAATTCCGTATCCGGGTCCTTTAATGTGATCTCGATCGTTTTTTCATCGGGGGTGTCGATCTTTTCGATAGAAGAAAACGCCGGCACCAGAGGTTCCCCTTCTGACGCATCGGCGCATCGCTCAATAGAATATTTCACATCGTCTACCGTGACATCCGCCCCATTATGGAATCTCACACCTTCACGCAGTGTGAACGTGTACGTCTTGTGGTCCTCTGAAATGGTGTGGGAACTGGCCACGGCATCGACAAGATTGCCTTCTGTGTCCGGCTTTACCAAGCCTTCAAAAACATTAAAAAATATCTCTCTAGTTCCTGCCATCTCCGTTTTGTGAGGGTCAAGACTATCCTCAAGATCCTGCGGGATCCCGACTACGATCGAAGTCCCGTCTCCATCCGCGGACTTCTCAGCGCTGCTCTGAGAACTGTTGTCTGCCTGAGGTGCGTCCCCCGTTGCCTTCCCGCCTGCGCAGCCGCCCAGTACAAGAGCCAAGGTCAATGCAAGGGCACATGCAAAACGTGCCTGTAACTTCTTCATGAACTCCTCCATTCTGCCGTTTGTGATACGGCAAATACAGATCAGCCTCTCATTATTTGATCGTCCTGAACATTGTACCCACAAAATCATCTTTGTGCAAGTTTTTTTTACCAAACACCATTGTAAAGTCGTCCAAAGATCGCTATACTTAGAGTGAATTTACAAATAAAAGATCATGCAACGCTGTGTAAGAAGGAGAATACAACATGGACTACTCGGTTTTTCTGGATCCCTTATCTGCGACTGCGGTCAGCGTCACCAAAAAAATCACCGGCCTGGAATTACAGCCCTGCGAGAGGATCTTGTTGGAGCCATCCGATGTCGCTTCTTTTTCTATCCGGAGCAGCGGCGGTTTCAGGATCTCACTCGTATTGTGCGCGCAGCTGGACGTCCTCCGTGAGATGGCCCGGCACATGAAGCGCCAGACAGAAGTGACCTTGGGTGATGTGGAGATCTACTGTGGTGAATATTTTAACATCATATGCGGTGTTTTCTTATCCCACGTAAACAATGCACTGCAGACCCGGACGCGTTTCCATATCCCGTGCTTCACGGAGGGATTCTATCCGGCAAGATCGGTCGATACGGATCACTGGTACGTCCTGCCTTTCAACTGTCCATACGGTTTCCTGGAATTTAAGGTCCGCGACCTGGACAAAAAAGCGCACGATGAAAAAAAGCAAGGAGTGGAATAGATCATGGAAAAAAATATATTAGTTGTGGACGATTCGATGTTTATCTACGAAGAGCTGAAGTATATGTTGGAAGATACTCCTTTTCAGATCATCGGTCATGCAAAGAGCGGCGAAGACGCCCTGGACCTCTATGAAAATCTGGAGCCGGATCTGATCACGATGGATATCGTCCTGCCCGGCATGGACGGCCTGGAGACTGCCCGCGCGATCCTAAAAGACCATCCCGAAGCCAAGATCATCATGATCAGCTCGCTGGCCTATGACGATACGATTGAGGAGGCCAAGAAGATCGGTACACGCGGGTTCATCTTCAAACCCATCGAGCGGGATCTTCTGATGGATCTTCTGAACGACTGCTTTTCTGAATGACAAAGAAGATGGAGGCACCGGGCCGTATGATCCTATGATACCATACGCGCCGATGCCTCCATTTAAGACCTCTCTCTTGATCTGCTCTTAATAAGTCCCCATCAGTAATTCCCCGTCCTGGTAATAGACCATGCACATCGAGGTCGTATCCCGTACCGTGAATTTTGCATAGTCCAGCGAGATCTTTGTCGTCGGGTAGATGATATCGCTGCGCACCCTGCACTCGCTGAAATCGGGGCGCTCGTTTTCCAGATCCTCCAATTTTTCGGACAGGACGTCGACTTTATCGATATAGAGGATGCTCTGGACCTGCAGTTTCTCCATAAGATCTTGTTTTTCCGGCGAAAGGGGCGCTTTCGACTTCAGGTAGCTGATGTTTTTCTGGATCTTATCCAGCGTATCCACGTTCGTCTTCAGCTCTTTGCGCAGATACTCCAGGTTCTCCTCATCATGCATGGCCTGGCCGATCCTGATCACATTTTCACAGCCGCTCTGGTTCCCGATCCGCCTGGCTTCCACAGACTGCCTGGCGACGATGTTCCCGCCGATGATGATCCCTTTCCCCTCCTTGGCGATGACGCTCCCGCCGCAGGTGATATTGGAATTGATGACCGTGGACGCATAGACATCCTGGTGGCAGACAACGTTCGCATTTTCCATAAAGGAGAGCCTGACGTTGCCGCGGGCCTCCAAGAGTCCCTGCCCGTTCCCGTTCATCCCTTTGGCGATCTCGATGTTCCCGCCGGCACGGAGTGTGGCCCCGGCCACCATCCCCCGGACGACGATATCCCCTGTGGCGCATACAGTGAAACCGCTCATCACATCCCCTTTGATCAGGATGTCCCCGTTATAATCCAGGTTGCCCACCGCATTGTCCACAGACTCGGGGATCGTCAGCAGACGCTCCACATGGAACGCCCCATTATGGAAGGAGATATCCCCATCCATCGTGGCGGTGAGCTGTGTGCCATCCTCAGAAAGGGCCGTATTCTTTCCCTGGGGGACCCGTGGCTCCTTGCCCGCTCTCGCCCGCAGGACCTTCCCCGTCACATCGATGCCGTCCTCGCCTTCCGTAGGCGGTATGATCTCGCAGATCAGTTCCCCTTCCTGGATGCCCTGGAATCTGCGCAGGCTCTTGTGATCCACATTTCCCCGTTCGTCTTCCTTGAGTCCCACGTCCTCCTGCCTGGAATAGTGGTCCACCACCGACCCGTCCTGGCCGTTGGTCTGGACCTCCCCCCGGGCGATCGCGAACAGGATGCCGTATTTCTTTTCTTCCGCTATACTGTCCAGCTTCTCCTGGTCGATGCCGTACGCGACTTTATTTTTTTTCAGAGCCTCTGTGATACTCTCCATGGTGAGTTCCTGCCCGCCGGCGATGGGCGGAAAAGCACATATAAAGGCGCTCATCTTATCCGAAGGCACATAGACGGTGCATTTTGCATCCACGGGCTTGATCTCCACGGGCCTCCCGCTTTCGTCCTTCAGCACATCATCCGGATCTTTTTTCGCCAGGACTTCCGCCGCCTGACGTTTCAGATCGTGGCTCTCCATCCTGTCGCGCAGCGCAGGCAGGAAGAACTCCACCGCCTGCATATCCTCGGGATGCTGCTCCCGATCCGCCCAGATATCACTGAGCAGTCTATCGACAGACCTGTCATTCATCTCCACCGGACGAGCCACCTCTGGCTCCGGCCCTTCTTCGGCCACTTTAGCGGCCTCAAAAGTTTCCTCTCCCTCTTCGTATTCTTCCAGACGCTTCCTCTTAAATCTCTCAAATATTGACAACATAAAACTCAACCCCCTATCCTCACCACATCCCGGTCTTATGCTCTTGATCCATCTGAATTATCTGTGTTATTTTCTTGATTATAACACAGATCCCTGATATGTCTCTATATTTTTTGTATTTTTCTGTATTTTTTATATTTTTTACAGCGTGCTCTAAAACACGCCTTGATGACTCCACAACAGACAGCACCCATAGATCAGCGGCTGATGCACCAGATAGATATACAGGCTGTGCCGCCCGAAGAATGCCAGGACTCCCGGCCGCCAGCGCCGGATCCATGATGTCCTCCCCGCCCGTTCCCCCTGCGCATCCCCCCGACAGAACAGCTCCGCCAGATAGATCCCCATAAAAAACAAGAAGATCCAGGGCAGGACGGGAAAATGATCCGTCGAGTAAAACGTCTCATCCGGGAAGCCCAGCCAATATAATACGCGCGTCTCGTAAAACACCTTGGGCAGTCTCCATAAGATCTTATCTCCGACCCCCAGACCGCCCCTCGGGATCGGCCATGTCACCGCCAGGAGCACGGCACTGCCGAAAAAACCGGGAAACGCCGGGATCTTCTTCAGATACGGATACGCCGCCGCCCCGATCAGCGACACCGCTCCCAGGAAGCTGAGCACGCCGAAACGGATCAGTGCCTCCGGCACGGCGATCCATGTGACCAGGGTCAGCGCCAAGCCCCACCCCATCAGGATGAGCCCCCGCCTGCAGGGATGGCGCCCTTTAGAAAAGACCGCACCTGAGATCAGGATAAAACTAAAACGTATGCAGCCGCCCCACATCTGTCCGGGCCAGCCTCCATACCAGGGCAGGTCCATCCCCAGAAAAAAGACCAGGTCGTAACACAGATGGAACAAGATCATATGGACAAGGGTAAACCCCCGCAGCGAATCCAGAAAATGCACCCGTCCTCCCGCTCTACTATCCATACTCAATATCCGTACTCTCCCTTTAGTGAGTCATCGTCCTCGATCCAGCGTTCCACGGGGATCTTGCGATAAGCGTCCCTGGTGTCCCGGATATAGACCGTCTGGATCCCTGCGTTTATGATCAGACGCTTGCACATGGAACAACTGCAGGAATTTTTGATCAGCTCCCCTGTGGCGACCTCGATGCCCGCCAGATAGAGGGCGCTCCCGATCATCTGCTCCCGGGACGCGCTGATGATCGCATTGGCCTCCGCATGGACGCTCCTGCACAGCTCATACCGCTGCCCCCGAGGGATATTGAGTTCCTGCCGGATGCAGTGTCCCAGATCCGAACAGTTCCTGCGTCCCCTGGGCGCGCCCGCATAACCGGTGGAGATCACTTCATCATTCTTCACGATCACAGCCCCGTAGAGGCGGCGCAGGCAGGTCCCGCGCTGCGCCACCACCTGCGCCAGATCCAGATAATAATTTATTTTATCCCTTCTTCCCATAACTGACACTCACCCGCTCCTTTTTTATACAACTCTCATCCACTATAGCAAGATCGACGGATTTATACAATGTTTTTTTCTGGTTTTGGCTATTTTGCCCTTGACAAAATATGTATAAACGGATAGAATAGTTGTTGTCATAAGGGTATCCTTTTGAGTGTCGCTATAGCTCAGCTGGATAGAGCGACCGCCTCCTAATATCCCGGTCATCAAAGTCCGTGGAGGTAAAA
>CAJTYN010000122.1 GCA_910584115.1 uncultured Lachnospiraceae bacterium | reverse complement strand
AAAGTACCAAAAGCGCCGGGGGATTGCGGATTTCCCCCGGACCCCTTGAAACGCTGTTCTTGGAAGGGGGTCATTCTGCCTCTTACGAAACAAAAAATGTACAGAAGGGTTCCATGACAAATGGGGCGGCGAGCATCTCCGTTTTTCAAAGGCCAGATATCCGCCCCTTTCTATCGTCCCCTTTGAATGAAGAAGATCCACCCCTCTGTATCTTCACACAGCGGGATGGATCTTTTTTAACCTCTCTTATTGTTGTTCTAACTGGAAACGCTCCACGATCTTCTCCAATGTCTCTGCCTGATCTGACAGTTCCTGACTGGATGTGGCATTTCCCTCTGCCGTGATCGATGTGGACTGCACGACACTGGAGATCTGATCCACGCCCTGGGTGATCTCCAACAGGGATGTTGACTGTTCGGTGGATGCCGCGGAGATCTTCTGGATCGCGTCCGTGATCTCTTTTGCCCCTGCCACAACATTTTCCAGGGACTGGGCCGTGGCATCTGCGATGCCGGAACCAGCTTCCACCACGCGCAGTGAATTTTCGATCAGTATCGTCGTCTGGTTGGATGCCTCCGCACTCTTTGACGCCAGGTTGCGCACTTCATCCGCCACAACAGCAAAGCCCTTGCCTGCTTCTCCCGCGCGGGCTGCCTCCACGGCCGCGTTGAGCGCCAGGATATTTGTCTGGAAAGCGATGTCCTCGATGGTCTTTACGATCTTGCCGATCTCCTTTGAACTGTTGCTGATATCGCTCATCGCCTTCATCATTTCCTGCATATGTACGTTGCTCTCCGCGATCTGCTCGCTGATGTACGTGGTCTTGTCGCTGGCCTGTTTTGCGTTCTCCGCGTTGCTCTTCACCTGTTCAGAAATCGTATTGATCGTAGCGGCCAGCTCTTCCACGGAGCTTGCCTGCTCAGTCGCACCCTGGGACAGCTGCTGGGCGCGGTCCGCGATCTGTCCGGAATTCCCGGCGACCTGCCCGGAGATCTGGCTCACATGGCCCAGCGCCTGGGAGATCTTTTCCACAAAACCTTCCATAGACACCTGGATATTGCTGAAATCCCCGATAAAATCTTCGTGTATATCGATGACAAAATTTCCTTCCGCCATCTCCCCCATGATCTCATCGATCTGACGGATATAACCGGAAAGAGTGCGCATGGATGAACGCATGCTCTCGGCCAGACGCCCGATCTCGTCCCCGGATTCATACAAGATCTCGGCAGAGAGATCCCCCTGGGACATACGGTCCGCCGCCCGCTCCACTTCCATGATCGGCGCTACGATGCCGCGAGTGATGCGCAGCGATAATAAGATTGCCAGCAGGATCGCCACCAGGGCGCACACAAACAAGATCATATTGGAAACAGTCGCCGCCTGCACGCTCCCGTCGATCTCGTCTTCCTGTGTCTTGGTGATCTGCGCGTTGAGTTCATCTGATAAGGTCACCAGCTCGTTCAGCGCCGGAACGCATTTCTCGAACATCATATCCACTGCCTGATCCTTATCGCCCTCTCTGATCAGGCCCATGATCTCATCCGCCACAGCAAACCAGTCCGTCAGGACCTGCTGGTATTCCTTGAGCTTCGCCGTGTCGCCCACATATGCCTTGCTCAGGGCGACCACGTTTTTCTCGATATCGCTCTTCTTCTCTTCGATCTGGGCATCATAATCCGCATACGCCCCCGTATCTGGATTCAACGCCATCTCCCGGACGATACGGGCAGCCGTGTTCACATCCACCATACAGGACTTAAAAGCGCTGTTCGCCGCCATCGGATGGTTCACCAGGTCATTCAGATTGCTCCTGGATGACCGTATCGCGGTCAATCCGATGACCGTACTGATGAGCAGGAACAAGATCATGATGCCGAAGCCCACCAGCAGCCTCTCTCTTATCTGCAGTTTCTTCATCGTTTCGATACCTCCTAGAATGATTTTTTTGCCGGCCGGTTCATTTTAGGCCATTCTCTGCCAGCTGCCGCCTCAGATAACGGTAGGATCTCCAGTTCTGATACGGCGACATATGGATATCATATGTCCATTTATGATCGAACCGCAGCCCGTAATCCCGCACAAACGCCAGGATGACGGATATCTGCCATCGGTCCGGATTTTTTTTAAAATAATGCCACCAAGTCTTGAACACCCCTTTCTCCTCTTCCGTAAACACATAGATGTAAAACATAACATTCCCGATCCCGAGCTTATAGACCATTGGCCGCACCTGCCCACATCTTCAAAAAAACTGTTTTTACCGCTCACTATAGATTATACATTCTTTCTCACGTTTTGTCATTGGTTTTATTATGAAATTTATTTTTATGTAAAAAAAGGAAAAACATTGCCCTCCCTGTCCTCACACTGTATAATAAAGGGATCAGACATCATCATGGAGGAATAGATAAACATGGATCGTGAAAAATTTCTGGAAATCCTGCAGACACAGCTCGAAGGCGAGATCCCATCCCCTGAGATCTCCCGGCATCTGGCTTATTACAGGGACTTTATCGACCAGAAGCTCCGCGCGGGACAAGCCGAGTCCGATGTCTTAGAAGAACTCGGCGATCCCCGCCTGATCGCGAAGACCCTCATAGATACCGAGGACGTGCCCAATGTACACGGCTATCGGCAGAGTTATACATACTCTGCGGAAGAGGCCGGTACGGGCGGCTTCACACAGGAGGACACTCCTGAGAGATCCCGGCCGGAAGATACCCGCGCGGGCCGGATCGTCAAAAAGATCGCAGCCATCGCCCTGATCGTACTCCTGGTCGTAGTCCTCTCCTTCGTCCTGCGGGCGCTGATCCCGGTGGTCGCCGTCCTGATCCTGGCCGGACTGATCATCTCCCTGATCGGCCGCCACTGAAGACCATCACAGCGTTCCCGCACGGTCTTCGACGTTCTTTTTGAAATCGATCACTTCGTGGTCGTATTGGGTGTCCATGAGCGCGGACTGGATCATGAAATCCGCCGTCGCCTTGTTGATGGCCATCGGGATATCGTAGACCTGCGCGATCCTCATCAGCGCTTTCACATCCGGGTCATGAGGCTGCGCCGTCAGAGGGTCAGAGAAAAATATGACAAGATCGATCTGGCCCTCCACGATCTTCGCCCCGATCTGCTGGTCGCCGCCCAGCGGGCCGCTGTTGAATGCGCGGATGGAGAGTCCTGTCGCGTCTGTGATCATCCGCGCCGTGGTCCCTGTCCCATACAGCCGATGTTTCTCCAGGCTCGCCTGGTTCTCCCTGCACCATGCGATCAGCTTCGGCTTCTCATTATCGTGGGCGATCAGCGCGATCCCTTTCTCCTCTTTGATCGTAAATGTGATATATCCATCACTCATCTCATACTCCTCCTTACTCTCTCAGCTATAAAAATATGCGCAAAAAACCCCTCGTAAAACATCCGTCCTACGAGGGGATCGAACGTGCGTGAGAAGATTCGAACTCCCGGCCTTCTGATCCGTAGTCAGACGCTCTATCCAGCTGAGCTACACGCACTCATGATCATGATGATCTGTGGCATCCCCGCCACAACAATATACATTATAGAACATCCGGCAGCGATCGTCAAGACTCTTTATCATAATTTGTAAAAAAATCCTTCATGCCATAGACCTCTGGCGTCTCTTTTGCCTCTCCGATCTCTTCCTCTCCTGCCTTTTCTGTTTCCTCGTCTTGCTCTTTTTCCGACAGAGACTCTTTTTCCAAGAAAGCCTCCTCCTGGTCCAGGATATCATGGATCTCCTGTCCCACCGAAGAGCTGGATTCTTCCATCACCTGGCGCACAGCCTCGTCCATCCTCTCCATCAGCTTCTCTTCTCTGCGCGCGCTGATCTCCTCCACCGTATCCAGGATCTTCCTCTTGACCGGACGGAACATCCGGTAGATCTTCTTCTTGATCGGCAATAGAGTCAGGATCAGGGACCGCCATGCCCAGCACAGCGGCATCATAAATGGCGCATCCTCCAGGATCGGGAAGATGTTCTCCATATATCTCCTGTCCGGGAATAAAAAACCGCGAAAACGCCGCAGCCTCTCCTGCCTGCGCTGTCTCGTTCGGATATCCGATGCCTCCCTGACAAGCTCTGTCAGTTTTGAACTGGCCTCCCAGCCCTCCGCTCCCCGGGTCAGGATGTACAGCTCCATCGCCTCGTAAAGGTCCGCCTCCGCATCGTATTGTCTGGCGTATCTCTCATCCTGGCCGCTAAACCAGATGAACGCCAGATCCCGCAGCCGTCCGGCAAGATCCAGGATCTTCGCACTCTCCAGCTCTTTCTCGATGTATTCCCAGTCCAGCCGGTCCTTATACGCCTTGTAAAACTGCCAGTAATCCACCATATCGCTGATGCGGATCTCTCTGGTGGCATACAGATTCACCAGGTCGCACACGAGATAGATGTAAAATTCATCTTCCGTAAACTGATGCAGGTATTTCTCGCCTTCCATCTGGCGGATCACTTTGACCGGAAAATCAAAATATTTCCGCAGACGTCTCGTCTGAAAGCCCAGATCCGTATAGAAGATCACCGTCGTCTTCGGGACGCGGTAATAGAGTTCGCCTCTGCCCTTCCAATGCTCCTGTTTCTGGAAGTCCATGGAGCGCATCAGCGAATGGATCTTGGCCTCCTGGCCTTCGCCCACTAAGATCCGCACCTGATCCAGCGCCCGCACTTCCCTGGGTTCATAGCAGGTGCTCATGATCCCGTCCTTGATCAGGAGAGCGTGCATCTTATTCTGCTTGAGCTGCCACATCACCACTTCCGCGGCGCTGCGGTAACGCTCCTGGGACAGCAGGGATCCCTCATATCTTTTGTGGAAGAGTTCTTTCCATTTCGGCGCGATGTCACCTTCCAGGCCCAGCGTGGCCAGATAGATGATGTGTGCCACGTTATGGTATGCGGCCAGTTTATAGATGTCTTCCCAGTCGAGCCGTCTCACAGAATGGGGGATCTCTGTCTGGTTTATGATCGATGATATGAGAGAGAGCATGTACCGCGCTTCATATTTTTCTTTATCAATCATTTGGCCTCCTTATCGTCTGTCCCCATTGTGTGTATGCTCAGATACAGGCAAGAGGCACAAAAGCCCCTTGCCGTCTCCTCTGCCTTGTATGCCAGATCTATGCCAGATAGTTGACCATCAGGCCCAGGGCATAGTAGTTATTCAAGTTATACGCCCCTGACCGTGCAAACATGTTCATAAAGTTGTATTCACTGGTCACATTGTCGATCTCTGCTGACTTTAAGTCATTGTTGATCAGGCTGACAGAATTTGCTTCCAGACCGCCGGTGGCTTTCCCGTAGGCCCGGGCAGCCATGCCGTTGGCACCGCTTAAGATGTCCCTGGTCAGCGACGGATCCTTTTGCAGCTTCTCTGTCAGTGTCTCCGCGTTCACTTTGAGCGTCCCGTCCTTGTTCGTGGTGATCCCGATCAGATCCAGGGACCTTTCCGGCGCGATGCCCATGAGCATATTGCGCAGCTGCCTCTCTACGCCGCTGCCGCGCCCTGAGTTCGCACTGAGCAGTTCGATCGCGCTGTTATAGCTCTTCACCAGGTCTTCCACCGCGGATACGATCTTCTTCTCATCCGGCGCCGTGCTGATGTTCACGGATCCTGTGTCCTTGAGCTGTACGTTGATGCGTCCCAGATCTAAGCCGATGGAATTCGTATCCGATGCGTGGCTGGTCGTCCTGCCGTTCTCGGTCACTGTGTACTCGGCATTCTGCGCGCTCATCGTCTCCTGATCCAAGCCTTTGGCCGCACCGAGCTCTCCTGTCACAGAGAACGAATTGTGCTGCCCCGTCTCTTTGCCGCTGACCTGCAGGCTCACTCTGCCGTCTTCTTCGATGACCTTAGCCCGCACGCTGCCGCCTGCCTCATTGATCTGGGCCGCGGCTTCCCGCAGCATCTGACGGTTCGTCTTAGCCGTGCCGTCGTCGTAATGAGCGCTGACGTTCACATTGATGACCCTTCCCTGCGCCGACTCGATCTTGAAGTCCATATCATCCGTCGCCGACAGACCGCCTGTGACTCCGGCGCTGTTGTTCTGCTGCGCCTGTGCCAGCTGCTGCACATCCACCGCGAAGGTCTTGGCTTCCCTCGGCCTGTAGTTGATGCTCGCATCCGCTACATCCGTATCGGAGCTGGATACGCTCAGGTCAGACATCACGCCTGTGCCGTTGGCCGCCATCAGCGCATTTGCCGATGAGAGAAGGTTCGACATGACCGTGTTGTACTGTTTCAGGAAATCCACAGACCCGCTGTTCACGGATGTGCCCGTGCCGTTCGGTCTGGAGCTGTTCGTACCGGACAGTCCGTGTTTCGCCAGGGCTGTCTGCAGTCTGTAGTTATTGTAGTTGCTGTATATGCCATACATATTATTATAAGATGAACCAATACCGCCGATCGCCATAGATAACTCTCCTTTCTTCCACCCGTTCTCCTGCCGGGCCCGCAGATATCCGGGACCGGAGCAGCCCGGATCTCGTTTATTTTTGATCCGGCCAGGGCCGTCCTGTATGAAGGATGACCTTGGCTTTCCTCATTATATATATCGGCCCGCATATGGAAAATATAACCCTCATCTGCTGCCCAAAAAAGATTTTTTGTCCACCGGTTCCCGCACTTCGTAGTCGGCTCCGTACCGGGCCCGCATGACTTTCCGGTAGGCGAAGATATCCATGGCCTTCGCGTCGTACCTGCCCCGTTTCTCATCGGCGACCAGGGCGCCCGCCACCAGTGTGAGCACCCTTTTGCGCATCACGTCCACCAGATCCCTGGAATGGCTGACCACGAGGACCGTGATCCCCGCCCGATTGATCTTGTCGATCAGCGTCATGATGTCCCAGGCCAGCCCCGGATCTAAGTTGGCCGTGGGTTCGTCCAGCACCAGGACCGACGGGTTCGTGACGATCGCCCGCGCCAGCATCGCCCGTGCTCGCTCCCCGATCGATACCTCGATGGGCAGATGGTCTTCTTTCCCGGACAGGCCCATGAGCGCCAGAGCCTTCATCACCCGCGGGCGCCTGACGGCCTCCGGCTGCTCCATGGCGATCAGCGCCAGCTCCACATTATGGTAGAGATCCATGTATTCCAGCAATCCGATCTCTTTATCCATGATCCCGAACTGCCTGCGGAAGTAAGGGATCTTCTTCCTGGTGAGCCTGCGCACCGACTGGTCCCCCACATAGATATTGCCGCTGGTCACATCGGTCTGCCTGGTCAGCAGCCGCAGAAGGGTGCTCTTCCCGGCGCCGCTCTCCCCGATGATGAAGACGAATTCCCCTTTCTGGATCTCAAAGGAGACTCTTTCCAGTCCGATGCCGCCCCCGGAAAATCTCTTTGTCACACGGTCAAATACGATCTGCATGTCCTCTGCCTTTCCCATGTATCATCATCTACATACTTTTATCGTTCTTTATTCTCAGATCTGTGGTATAATGGACAGGATAATATCAGACAGGAGGTCGTCGGCCTTTACATGAAGATATCTATAAAGCCCTCTACCCGGGCATTCCTAAAAGAACATTGTCTCCCGCTGGCGCTGATCATCCTCAGCTGCATCGGCTATCTCCCCCTGTCCGCCAAGGTCAGCCCCAGCGCGCTGCCCCCGGACAGGGAAGAGAATCAGATCCTGGCGGCTTTCGCCCCGGAACCGACGCCAGAGCCGACTCCGGAACCAACCCCGGAACCGACGCCGCTGCCGACCCCCGATCTTGGCCCCGGGCCCCCTATGATCCCTCTGCAGCGCCTGTCCGACGGCACTTATACCGGGACGATCAGCACCGGGATGGGTGTCCTGACGTATTTTAACCAGCACGACGCCCGCTGGGCGGATCATCTGTGGGGCGGGCAGGATCCCCTCACCTCCTACGGGTGTGGACCGACCGCGCTGGCCATGGTCGTCAACAGTTTCACAGAACACGATGTCACCCCAGTGGATATGGCCTCCTGGGCAGAAGAGCATGGGTATTATTCCCCCGGCCATGGCTCGTACCACAACCTCGTACCAGAAGGACTCGCCCTCTTCGGCCTGCGCGTGGAGAGCAGCCAGATGGCGCTCACCCCGGAAAATATCATCGGCGCGCTGGGTTTTGACAAGATCCTGGTGCTGCTCATGGGACCGGGGCATTTTACGGACAACGGGCATTTCATCCTGGTCACCGGGGCCACCGACGACGGACGGGTCAACATCGTGGACCCTCAGAGCCTGGAAAACACACAGACTCCCTGGGATCCGGCGCTGATCATCAAAGAAGTGCGCAACCCCTGTGAGTACGGCGGCCCCGTCTGGGCGGTATCCCGCTACCCCGAGGACAAGACGGCCCCGGCCCCGGACTGATCCGGACCGATCCTCTTAGTCCACCGGGCTGAAATCTTCTTTTCCCACGCCGCAGACCGGGCATACCCAGTCGTCAGGAAGGTCTTCAAAAGCTGTCCCCGGGGCGATCCCCCCGTCCGGATCCCCCGCTTCGGGATCGTAGATATAACCGCATGGCTCGCATTCATATTTTTTCATAAAAAATCTCTCCCTTCTTGATCCGCCCCCTCCCCATTATAAGATCCGCAGGAAAGTTCTGTAAAGGGGTATCTCAACAATTTCCGATAAATACGTGCTCCAGCTCCCGCCGGGCCGCCTGTGCCAGACGCCGTACGTCCCTCACCGGCGTGGGCCTGGCATGCTCCATCTCATACCGCGGGAAAAAACGCGTCACATGGAGCGGGATCTTCGGATCCACCGCGGCCAGCCACTGGCTGAGGCGCTCCATCTCCTCCGGCGTATCGTTTTTCCCTGGTACGATCAATGTGGTGACCTCCACATGGCATTCCCGCGCCGCTCTCGCTATAAAGCGCCGCACGACGTCAAGGCTGCCCCCGATCTCTTCGTAGAATGCCTGGGAAAAGGATTTCAGGTCTACATTCATGGCATCCACATAGGGCAGGACCTCCATGAGCGTCTCTTCCGGAAATGAGCCGTTGGTGACGACCACGTTCTCCATCCCCGCCTCCCGGACCAGTCTGGCACAGTCCCGGACATACTCAAAGCCGATCAATGGTTCATTATATGTGTAGGCAACGCCGATATTTCCCGCCTCTCTCAGAGCTGCCGCCTGCGCGCATAACCGTTCAGGATCCATGTCCAGGGTCCGGATCTGCCCCGCATCCGCCATGGAGATCTGATGATTCTGGCAAAAAGGACATCTGAGATTACAGCCGCTGCTGCCCACAGATAAGATCAGGCTCCCGGGCCGGAACAGGGCCAGCGGTTTCTTTTCGATCGGATCTAACGCGATCGACGTGATCTTCCCATAATTGATGCTCCTGATGGAGCCGCCCACGTTTTTGCGCGCCCGGCAGCGTCCGGTCTGGCCTTCCTTTAAAGAACA
>CAJTYN010000121.1:6228-9398 GCA_910584115.1 uncultured Lachnospiraceae bacterium | reverse complement strand
AGCTGCCGCTCCAGGATATCCCTCATCTTTTCCGCATCCCTATCCTCCATCGCACGATAAAGATCCCGAAAGTCCGCTTTCTCTATGGCCCCTTTCATCCAGCTCCGTATCGTATTTTGATAGATCGTCTTCACTTCCACATTCGGGATACACGCCTGCAAAAAGATCGATGTTGCTTTAAAATATCCGCTCCTTTTCGTCAGATATCCCGTAAAATAGAGAAAATTCCATAAGTTCTCACCACTGCTATGCATATCTTCATAAGTGACCTCTTCATGCACCTGGATATCAAGCGTCCCTCCCTGCAAAAGCGATTCGATCTGGCCTTTCGTTTCCCGGTCTGCTCTTGCAATTAGATCTTTTATGATATCATTGGAGCTGGTATTGGCCCAATAGGGACGCGGAAATGCATTGATGTCTGTATAAAGATCCGACATGAAATTGATCACACTCCAGGGATTATAGATCGCACGATCACCGAATGTATATCCGTCATACCATTCCCGCATCGTCGGAAAACGACTTTCCACACCGTAATACTCCATCATCTGTAAAACTTCTGTTTCCGTAAATCCAAAATGTTCACTATACTTTTTATCGAGGACAGAAATGATATTCAAATGGTCCAGTCCTGTAAAGATACTCTCCTTCGAGACCCGCAGACAGCCTGTGATCACTGCAGACTGCAGATGCTCATTCGTCTTTAGAGCCGACTCAGACAATGACCGCATAAAATGGATCATCTCTCCATAAAATCCCTGGAAAAATGCATTTTCCAATGGGACATCGTATTCATCGATCAAGATGATCGTCTTCCTGGCCAGGATCTTATACATACACTGACAGAACAACCGCAGAGAATCCCTGAGCACCCCTTCATCCGCTCTTCCATCCGCGATCTGCGTATATTGTCCATATTCCCTTTCGGACAGCCTGTCCTTCCCAGACTCCACGATACTCCTGTGGCGTTCAGATTCCGTACTGATCGCATTCTGTATCATATAATGAGCCAGATCAAAGTTTTCCTGTTTCGCCGATCTCAGCGTCAGGCTCATCACCGGATACATGCCCATCTGATCCGTATACTCTTTTCCTGCCTCCATGATCTTCATCCCTTGGAAGAGTTCTCTGTTCTGCGCGTTCTTTTTTTCATCCCTGGTATCTTCAAAAAAATATCGGAGCATACTCAAGTTCAATGTCTTCCCAAAACGCCTGGGCCGGGTGAACAGATCCACCTCTCCCTTTAGATCCAGCAGCTCTTTAATGAACAGGGTCTTATCTACATAATAATACCCTTCTCTTATCATCTTTTCAAAATTATCGACACCGATCGGCAAGGGTCTTTTCATCATCTGACCTCCGTATCAATACTCTGACTTCCGATCAACACTTCATTCCCACAAAAAGCAAAACCGTACTTCCGTATCTTATCTCCAGGAATACCTTTCGCGATCAGATCCGCCGCATACCCTTTTTGATCGATCTGCTCCAGCGCGGCCTTTACTGTATCGGAAAGCTCCGCTTCGTCTTCCCCATCCTGCACCTTAAATTCGAGGATCATAGCGTCGTCCGCTCTATCCCGCGGCTCCAGCATCACATCGTATCTGCCAAAGCCACTCTCTCTATTGGAGGTGATCACATAACGGTCCGCCAGCTCCACCATAAGCCCAAGGACAAATCCATGATAAAATCGTTCCGGTTCTTTTTTCGAGGGTCTCCTTCCCGTATCAAAAGAACTGAACATCTCAGCGCTCACGCGGTTCATATAGACATTCATCGCTTTTAGATCATTTAACAGCAATGCCCTGATAAAATCATTATAGTCCGCTCGGCTTTTTGCGAACCAGCCTTTGATCATCCCGCCGAACATCCGCCTCACTTCAAGGTTCGTCAGATCCAGTTCATAATCCGCTTCACGAAGATCATCCCCGATCTCCTCATATGTCTCATAGCTGACGACTTTTAGATAACCGCTGGCAAGGAGAAGACTCCAGACTGCCCACTCATTGGTATCTAATTGTTCATATACGATCTGCTCATCGATCGGTGTGACCAGGTGTTCCCCTGCCATAAGCCTTTCAAACGCTTTCTTTACCTCTCGATCCCCTCTTCTGATGAGTCTGCCGACCAGTCTATTAGAACTGGTATCTGTCCAGTATAATCCTGCTTTTTTCTTATCCAGATAATTTACGATCGACCAGGGATTATAGATATCTGTCAGACTGCCAAATGTAAAACCATCATACCATTGTTTCACTTCCTGCATCCTGTCCGATAGATCAAATTCCTCCAATGCGGCCGCCACCTCTGCCTCCGTAAAGCCGAATGCATCCGCGTATTTTTCAGAGGTTGTCGTGACGACCTGCAGATTGTTCAGATCCGAAAAAATGGATTCCTTACTGATCCTTGTGATCCCTGTCATGATCGCACGTTCCAGATATGGATTTGTTTTAAATGTAGCATTCAACAGGCTGCGGATAAACGAGATCAGTTCATCCCAATAGCCATTGACATAGGCTTCCTGCATTGGGGTATCGTACTCATCTAGCAAGATGATCACCTTCTTCCCATAAAAACGAAAAAGATAATCTGACAGCATCTTCAATGAATAAGAAGCCTCATGGTCCTCCATATCTACAGATATATCCTGAAAATTTTTCTTTTCCCTCTCATTTAACAAGTCGCCTTTTAACAAAAAATCGTATTGCGCATAAATATTTTCGATGATCTGACAGATTTTCTTGCGTGTCTGCAAAAAAGACGTTTCTTTCACATCTGCAAAGCTGATCGCGATCACCAGATAACACCCCTGCAGGTCCCTGTACTCTTCTTCTCTCCAAATGGACAGCCCCTCAAACAGATCACCGCGACCAGCATAAGCTATGGAAAAAAATTTTTCCACCATGCTCATATTCAATGTCTTCCCAAATTTCCTGGGACGAGTGATCAACGTCACCTCATCGTCCGCTTCCCACCACTCTTTGATAAAATGCGTCTTATCAACATAAAAATTTTGTTTCATCCGTACTTTTTCAAAATCCTGATGTCCGATCCCCACCGTTCTGGCCACAGCTCCACTCCCTTCCGCTCCCACATCTTATGTATCCATTTTACAATATCACCACAGAAAATGCAAATGAACAGACTCCCGATGATATCTTTGTGGAAAT
>CAJTYN010000121.1:0-6128 GCA_910584115.1 uncultured Lachnospiraceae bacterium | reverse complement strand
GGATTATCTCAGGGGATAGAACAAATGGTCGTGAACGCACTGACAAACACCAAGAGCATCACACAGACTGCTCTGCTCTTAAGCCTGGATGAACAGATGGTAAAAGATATCGCAGAAGCAAAAAACATGAGCATAGATAACTGATCGTACTACTATAAAACAAAAAACAAACTGTACCCCACAGCAGGATATAGGGCATAAAAAGACAGACCCTCTATCTACCAGCAGGATATTTTATACGGAAAGAAAATGAGGTGCGCGATATGTTAGTCGCTGAATACAGTTATGAAGAAGACATAAAGGTCAAGCAGGAAGAAGCCATGCAAGAGGGATTTGCCCAAGGATTTGCCCAGGGGATCGAACGGATGGTCGTGAACGCACTGACAAACACGAAAAGTGTCAAACAGACTACTCTGCTCTTAAATCTGGATGAACAGATGGTCGAAGGTATCTCAAAAAGAAAGAACATAGCCATAGACGACTGATCAAACGATACATATCCATGGGCCAGATCCATCTACGGATCCTGTCCATGGATATTTTCTGGATCTTACTCATGATATCCCTAAATAGACGCACATACAGAGTCATTGTATGACAAACACAGACCGTTCCATTTTAAGACTACCATATGTACGGTACTCTTACTTATCCCAAATTTTTTCGCCGTCTGCCTTACAGTCGCTTTGGAGTCGATGATATAATGAGCGATCTTCACAGCCCGCTCTTCAATATAATCTTTCAAAAACATCCCCTAAATGAACTGTTTTTACAATCTATGCATAGTCTGAGGGAATTAGAAGGCCATTCAGTCCGGCATCCTCTCGATATGCGCGGGCAGCCCTTTTTACAGTTTCCCGAAAAAACGTCCCTGAATCTGCCAAAACCGGTTGACAGTCAGATCTTCCTATACTATAATGAACCGGTATGAGATTACTGGAAAATGCTTTGACCACAGCCCCGGTAAAGGCATTTTACATGAATAGATTGAAGAATATCGTTGACAGATCCAGGAGGGAAAAACCATGAAAACATATATGGCCAATCCAGATAAGATTGAGAGAAAATGGTATGTAGTGGATGCAGAAGGGCGCACATTGGGCCGCTTGGCATCTGAAGTGGCCAAGATCTTAAGAGGGAAACACAGACCAGAGTTCACACCCCATGTGGACACAGGCGACTATGTGATCATCACGAACGCAGAGAAGATCAAGGTGACAGGGAAGAAATTATCTCAGAAGATCTACTACCGTCATTCCGGATATGTGGGCGGGATGAAAGAGACTACACTGAGTGAGATGTTAGCAAAGAAACCGGAACGTGTATTAGAGCTGGCCATCAAAGGCATGCTCCCAAAAGGTCCTCTGGGAAGGAAGATGTATCGGAAATTATTTGTGTACGCAGGACCGGAACACAAGCACGCAGCTCAGAAACCGGAGACATTGACATTTTAGTGAGGAGGTAGGGAAGATTGGATAACGCAAGATTTTATGGAACAGGGAGAAGGAAGAAATCAGTCGCACGTGTATATCTGATGCCGGGCACAGGCAAGATCACGATCAATAAGAGAGATATCGACGACTATCTGCGGGAAGAGACTCTGAAAGTCGTTGTCCGCCAGCCGCTGGTCGCTACGGAGACTCTCGATAAATACGATGTATTGGTAAATGTCCGCGGCGGCGGCTTTACCGGACAAGCTGGTGCGATCCGTCACGGCATCGCCCGCGCACTCTTGGAAGCTGACAGCGATTTCAGGCCCGTACTGAAATCCGCCGGATACCTGACCAGGGATCCGAGGATGAAAGAACGTAAGAAATACGGCCTCAAAGCAGCGCGCCGTGCGCCGCAGTTCTCCAAACGTTAGTCCCACGAAAAGCAAAAGCCCCCGAAGACTCAGTGTTTTCGGAGGCTTTTTTCGATGCAAGGATCTTTCAGCTCATACCTTCAGACAGCACAATCCCAGCCCATTGATCTGCTCTTCCTGTTCCTCGCAGCTGACCAGCGTATAGACCCGGGTGGTGTTGATGCTGGAGTGCCCCAGCAGATCGGCCAGATGGCAGACATCCTTTTCCATCCTATAGTAAGTGGTCGCAAAGAGGTGGCGCAGATTATGGGGAAAGACTTTGCTCTCTTCCACCTGCGCTTCTTTGCAGAGAGCCTTCATCTCATGGAGGACATTGCTCCTGTCCACCTGTTTTCCGTTGCGGGTGATGAAGACGCTGCCGGATCGGATCCCCTGGGCTTTGATGTAATATTCCAGCTCGCTGCACAGATCCGCCGGCAGGATCACGGTCCGGGTCTTGCCCTTGAGGGACACTTTCGTCTGGCGGGCATGGACAGCCTCCACTGTGATGAACGGCAGCTCGCTGATCCGTATCCCGGTAGCCCCGATCGTCTCCATGATCAGACAGAGGCGCAGTTTTCCTTTGGCCAGGGCGGTCCTGAGCAGACGGACGTATTCTTCTTTTGTCAGTTCGCGGTCTTTTTCACGAAATGTGGGCCGCTGTATCTTATACGCCCGCACCACGCAGTCGCCGCACCCTACAGCACGCAGGAAACAATTTATGGCGGCGATCATCGAATTGATGCTGGTCACCGCATGTGTCTGTCTGAGGTTCTGCTTATAAGCGATGACCAGGTCTTTGGTGATCACGGCGCCCTCCCCGGCATAGTCCATGAATCCGGCGGCATCCCGCAGATACTTACCGATCGTGGCCCGGCTCAGTTCGCTGGCGGTCATCTCTTTTTCAAATCGCTCCAGCATGGCCACTTTGTTGATCTTCAGTTCCATTTGATCTTCTCCTCATATAAGATAATAATAGATCAAAATAGCCGCGTTGTAAAGACTGAATATGTCATTATCCGCGCAGATCCGACAGGATGCCCATCCATGAAAAAATGCCGGGGACTGCTCCTCTTCGGACAGCCCTCCGGCATTTTCTTCTTAAAATAGAATGTGTTTTATACGATGCCCTGCGCTCTCATCGCGTCGATGACCTTCTCAAATCCCGCGATATTGGCGCCCGCCACGTAATTGCCTTCCATGCCATAACGCCTCGCAGCTTCCTCGCATTTTGCAAAGATATCTTTCATGATCTGCTGCAGTCTCTGATCCACTTCCTCTTCTGTCCAGCTCAAGCGCAGAGAGTTCTGACTCATCTCCAGGGCTGAGGTGGCTACGCCGCCCGCGTTGGCCGCTTTTCCGGGCAGGAACAGCATGCCGTTTTCCAGGATGAACTCTGTGGCGTCCAGTGTGGTCGGCATGTTCGCGCCTTCTGCCACGCAGAAGCAGCCGCCCTCTTTCAGCTGTTTTGCATCGTCCAGGTTCAGCTCGTTCTGTGTCGCACAGGGAAGAGCGATGTCGCAGGGAACAGACCAGATGCCTTTGCCTTCTGTGTAAGTGGCCCCGGAGACTTTCTCCACATATTCTTTGATACGTCCGCGGCGGACTTCCTTGATGTCCTTGACAACATCCAGGTTGATGCCGTTGGGATCGTGGATATACCCATTGGAGTCGCTCATTGCAACGACTTTGCCGCCCAGCTGATGGACTTTCTCTACGGCGTAGATCGCCACGTTGCCGGAACCGGATACCAGGACGGTCTTTCCTTCGATGGTGTTCTTGTGGTGCTTGAGCATCTCGTCCAGGAGATAGACCAGGCCATATCCTGTGGCCTGCGTACGGATCAGTGAACCGCCGTAGGCGAGGCCCTTTCCGGTGAGGACGCCTTCGTACAGTCCGGTGATGCGTTTATACTGTCCGTAAAGGAACCCGATCTCCCGTGCGCCCACGCCGATATCCCCGGCCGGTACGTCCTGATCCGCGCCGATGTGTTTGCACAATTCCGTCATGAAGCTCTGGCAGAAACGCATCACTTCGCCGTCGGACTTTCCTTTGGGATCAAAATCGGAACCGCCTTTGCCGCCGCCGATGGGCAGACCGGTCAGGGAATTTTTGAAGATCTGCTCAAAGCCCAGGAATTTTAAGACGCCCTGGTTTACGGACGGATGGAAACGCAGACCGCCCTTGTAGGGTCCGATCGCGCTGTTGAACTGTACACGATAGCCTTTGTTGACCTGTACCTGACCTTCGTCGTCCACCCACGGTACGCGGAAGGAAATGATGCGCTCCGGCTCTACCAGGCGCTCTAAGACAGCCATCTTGCGATATTCAGCTTCATTGGCGTCGATCACCTTCGAAAGGCTCTCCAGGACTTCTTTGACCGCCTGATGGAATTCCGGCTCGCCTGGGTTTTTCTCGACGACTCTTGCATAGACTTCTTCTGTATAAGACATGATATCTTACCCCCTTGTTCTGGTCGGTTTTGTTTTTTTATCGAAGATATTATATATGAGATCCGCGAAAAAGGCAAGGAATCACTGGCCACTCTGACCGCGCCCCCGCCCCTCATGTCTGTTCTCATTGTGTATCGTGCTCAATTTTTCTCTTGGATATCCGCCTGTTTTTGTGACCTTTGTTATGCTTTACTCTGTAAAAGCATTCTTGTTGGGAAAAGCTGAATGATCCCTAGCGGTCCTGGCGCTTTTTCTTTTACATCTGATCTCCAGGCTGATGTATTCGCCCCCAGGATCCAAACATAGGATCAAGACCACCCTTCACGCCGTTTATCATGTAAGGGTGGTCTTTCTGTCAGATATCAGCGATCCATGCCTGCGCAGGCATCGATCTTATCCAACAGACCGGCATCTATGCCTTTCTGCTGCAAAAACGCTCTCAGCTGCTCCTTGATCTGCGGTTCCACATGCACTGTCATGGGCGAAGTTTTATACTCTTCCAAACATTGTGCGATGCTATCTTCCACAGCTGTTGCGTTCACGCTCCCTCTCGCACTGATCGTTGGGAGACAAGGCTCTTCTCTGCAGTATTCCAATGTATGTTCCTCAAGCAGATACTGGCCACCATGCCCGACTTCACGGATCACATCCATCGGTATCGTCTCGCCCCCCAAAGAGATCCCTTTCTCAATGCGTTTGGCATAACGGATGATCTCAAAATCCACCATCATCTTCTCGTATGACATACATGCATAACTGTCTATGATACCGCAGCTGTGGATCATCAGATCCACTTTATTCTCCATGGCCGCCAGGCATGTCATCATGGACTCATAGCCCGCCTGCACATCCATTTTTTTTGCATCGGTGATGCAGCCGCCCCCGCGGCATGGAAGCCCATAGTGTCTGGACATCTCCGCACTAAAGCGATAACACAGCGCCCCTTCTGGGGAACCGATCGCCGCCGCGGCATTCCTCATATCCGCCGTTTCACACTGTGTCGCATATAAAAGCGGCGTTCCCGGGCGGATCATCTGTGCATATGCGATCGCTGAGAGGACTTCAGCATTTGCAACGGCCAATGTCCCGGCCAGCGTCATAGGGGAAGTCGACCCCGCCATAGCGCCCGACGTGACCGCAAATGGCTGTCCATGTTCTGCGAATATTTCCAGCGTATCTGTCATCCTGCCATCCATCTGCAGCGGCGTATTTGTATTGACGATCGTCAATACCCGGGGCTTATCGATCAGGCTCTCGCTGCCGCCAAACGCGATCGACACCATTTTCATCAGATCCTCCATCTGCGCCCTGTCCCCAGAACCGGTCAGCAGACATTTATCCGACATCAGGTACGACGCATAGAACATGAGCAATACCGAATCCTCCGGAGGGACATCGTCCGGCTGCACGATGATCCCGCCGTTTATGGAAAAGTCCGGGTTAGCCTGGACGATCCGGCACATAGATAAATAATCCTCCATCAGGGCTTTTCGCTTATTCCCATCCGCGTCCATGATCAGCGGCGCCCCATACCCCGGCGCGGGATTGGAGATGCCTTTTCCGATCTGTACATCGTACTGCGGATCCCTCGCATACCATGTGAAATCAGCGGGGGCCTTTTTCACCCAGCCCATCAGCTGGTCTTCAGTAAAATACGCAACTCCGTCTTCGACCTTGATCTTGTGCTCTTTCAAGATCTCCTGCGCCCGGGCAGAATGATACCTGATCCCTATCTTCTCCGCGATCTCCATAGACGCTCTATGGATCTCTCTGACCGCTTTATCCATCTATACCCTCCAGTCCTTCATCTGCGTTCATCCCATCATCCATGC
>CAJTYN010000120.1 GCA_910584115.1 uncultured Lachnospiraceae bacterium | reverse complement strand
ATCAACGACCGGAAGATCTTGAAGGCGATGGCAAGATATTGCGGATTTCCCGAGGAGAGCTATGATAAAGTATTCATCATCCTGGATAAGATGGACAAGCTGGGCGCCCAGGGCGTGTCTGAGGAGCTGAAGAAAGAGGGCTTTTCGGAAAAAGCCGTGGAGAGATATATGGATCTGTTCGATCAGGCGGGTCCGGATGCGGAGGGCGTCAGACGCTTAGGCCAGAGCTTAGAGGGCGTGGTGGAAGGATCCAGCATCCAGGATCTGGTCTACATCATGGAGAGCGTGGAGGCTGTGCGGACGGCGGATTTTTCCATCCAGTTCGACCCTACGCTGGTCCGGGGGATGTCCTATTATACGGGGCCGATCTTCGAAGTGTCCATTGACGGATACGGCGGATCGGTGGGCGGCGGCGGCCGCTACGATGAGATGATCGGGAGATTTACCGGACAGGACATCTGTGCCTGCGGGTTTTCCATCGGTTT
Organism: uncultured Lachnospiraceae bacterium; assembly: GCA_910584115.1. Lineage (GTDB taxonomy): Bacteria > Bacillota > Clostridia > Lachnospirales > Lachnospiraceae > MGBC164599. The sequence continues at coordinate 8,915 of CAJTYN010000120.1, read as the reverse complement.
CGAGCGGATCGTGATGCTGCTGATGGAGCGGGAGTTCAAAGTCCCCACGGCCAAGAAGAAGACCGCCTATCTGATCGAGAAGTCCATGCCCATGGAGCAGATGCGGCAGATCTTAAGTCAGGCCGGAAAACTCCGGGGACAGGGAGAGCAGATCGATATCGCCGTGATGAAAAAGAACAAGAGATTCCAGAAGGATCAGCTGCGCCAGGAAGGCTACGAGCAGATCGTGGAATTTTACCGGGAGAAAGAGTAGAAAGAAGAGGATCATTTAAAGATGGCTGAGACGATGCAGGGGCTCAAAAGGAGCGCCAGATGTGCGGAGATAGGGAAAGAGTCCATCGGTCGGGAAGTGACGCTGATGGGCTGGGTGCAGAAGAGCAGGAACAAGGGCGGGATCGTATTTGTGGATCTGCGGGACCGTTCAGGCGTGATGCAGTTGATATTTGAGAACGGGAGCATTGATGAGGAAGGATTTGAGAAGGCCGGAAAGCTGCGCAGTGAATTTGTCATAGCTGCCGTGGGGATCGTGGAGGCCCGCTCTGGGGCTGTAAATCCCAACCTTCCCACAGGGGAGATCGAGCTGCGCGTACACAAGCTCCGGGTATTGGCAGAGTCTGAGACGCCGCCGTTCCCCATCGAGGAAGACAGCAGGACGAAGGAGGAACTCCGTCTGAAACACCGTTATCTGGATCTGCGCAGGCCGGATCTGCAGCGGAATCTGATGATGAGGAGCCGGGTGACGGCGCTGACCAGGAATTTTTTTACCGAAGAGGGATTTCTTGAGATCGAGACGCCCATGCTGATGAAGAGCACGCCGGAGGGAGCCAGGGATTATCTGGTGCCCAGCCGGGTGCATCCGGGGAGCTTCTACGCGCTGCCCCAGTCTCCGCAGATCTACAAGCAGCTCCTCATGTGCTCTGGTTATGACAGATATTTCCAGATCGCCAGATGCTTCAGGGACGAGGACCTGCGGGCGGACCGGCAGCCGGAATTTACCCAGATCGATCTGGAGATGTCTTTCGTGGACGTGGACGACGTGATCGATGTAAATGAGCGGCTCCTGGCGAGACTCTTCCGGGAGATCCTGGGTGTGGAAGTATCCCTCCCGATCCAGCGCATGACCTGGAAAGAGGCTATGGAGAGATTTGGTTCGGATAAACCGGATCTGCGGTTCGGTATGGAATTAAGAGACGTGACAGATGTGGTGAGAGGCTGCGGGTTCGGCGTGTTCACGGGGGCCATCGAACAGGGCGGCAGCGTCCGCGGCATCAATGCAGAAGGGCTGGGCGCCATGCCGCGCAAGAAGATCGACAAGCTGGTGAGCTTTGCCAAGGAGTTCGGGGCAAAGGGACTGGCGTACGTGGCCCTGGCAGAGGACGGGAGCCGGAAAGCCTCTTTTGCGAAATTCATGTCGGAGGAGGAGATGGACGCTCTGATCAAGGCCATGGATGGAAAGGCAGGAGATCTGCTCCTTTTTGCGGCGGACCAGGATAAGGTGGTCTTCGACGTATTGGGGAATCTGAGGCTGGAGCTGGCCAGGGGACAGGAACTCTTGGATAAGGACGTGTATAGATTCGTCTGGATCACGGAATTCCCACTGCTGGAATGGTCGGAGGAGGAAGAACGCTACACGGCCATGCACCATCCGTTTACCATGCCCATGGAGGAGGACCTGGGACTTTTGGATACAGAACCCGGGAAAGTGCGCGCGAAAGCCTATGACATCGTTTTGAACGGCACGGAGCTGGGCGGCGGCAGCGTCCGGATCCATCAGGACCATATCCAGGAGAAGATGTTCCAGGTGCTGGGCTTTAGCATGGAGGAGGCTCATGAGCAGTTCGGGTTCCTCCTGCAGGCGTTCAGATACGGCGTGCCGCCTCATGCGGGACTGGCCTATGGACTGGATCGTCTGGTGATGCTCATGGCGGGAGAAGACAGCATCCGGGATGTGATCGCATTCCCGAAGATGAAAGACGCGTCCGACCTGATGGCCGAGGCGCCTGGCCCGGTCAGCAGCCGCCAGTTGGAAGAGCTGCAGATCGCGTTGACGACAGAGGGATAAAGGATATAGAAGATATAAAAGATAGAGAAAAGACCGTCCGGCATATAGCAGTCGGATGGTCTTTTTTGTTGTCAATTTTTGTCGACGCTCAAGGAAGATGTGGCCGTGTCGGCATCAAATGCCCCGAACAGTGCGGTCCCGATCTGTTCATCCGGCAGGAGTTTCCAGCTCACGCCGTCATTGACCAGTGTCAGGGGGATCACATGGGATTCTGTGGCGGTGTTGTCAGTAATGGCTTTCAGCAGCAGCTCGTTGGACTTTGTGAGACGGCCCTGGGGTCCGTCGATCAGTGCCTGTGTGGTGGCCAGGTAGTCATCCAGTTCTTTCGTATATGCGGAGATGATCTCCGGGTAAGAGAAACTGGTCAGCTCCACATCCACGGATGCCACGGACCCGTTGTCCTGCGCATCCACGACCCTGTGATCGAAGCATGCGTGCATCTGGATCAGCAGGGCCTCCGCCAATGCCCGGCTGTCTGCGTCGCTGTTGGTGAATATGTTGGTCAGTCCCAGGTATGTACACAGCTGAGTGGTATCCATCTTTTTTAATGTATCAAAATATACGCCGACAGTCTCTTTTGGCGTCAGGAGATAGGGATTGGCGATGCTCGAGACAAAGCCGCCCACCAGCTGGTCTTCCAGGCCATGTTCTTTCCGGATCTTCCAGTCTCGTCCTACTTTTATCAGGTTGATGACGCAGGAATTGGAGACGGTCTTGTAGGTGTTCTTTTCCATCAGGTTCCCTAATGATATGTAATGCTGTTCCAGGGACGTATCCGGCGGGTCTATGCCGTCCGCGGCGGCGAGGATGATCTGGACGAGGTATTCTTTTTGATAATCTTTCGCAAGGGCATGGGCATCCAGGGTGACGACCTGCAGATCGCAGGAAGCCGTCGATCCCTCCGCGGAGATGCTGAGGATCTTGTAGTCAAAATCTTTAAAAAACCGAGAAGTCACTTCTTCGATCAGTCCCGCGGAAGCCTGGGACGTGGATGCATCCGGGAATAGGCTCTCAGAGGTCAGGTATCTCTGGACGGTGGCGGTGTCCAGGTCTTTTAACTGTCCGAATTCAGAAGTGACAGCCTTCTTCACTTCCCGTTCTTCCTTGCTGCCGCACCCGGCCAGGGAGAGGGCGAGGAGGGGAAGGAGGAGGAGCATCGTCCTGTTCAGCGCATTCAACAGTCTCATAGTCCGTGTCCTTTCCATATCACTGTCCCCTAGTTTATCAGAAATCAGGGGAAATGTCAAAAGTTTAGAAAAGGCAGAGGATGGGAAGGGAGATCTACTGGCAATAAAAATAAATTTAAGTGGTTTTTCCTATTGAATTTTGTGAAAAATTATTATATAATAGGACCATGGAAAAGGTTGGCGGGGATCTGTTCAGATTAAGGATGTTTTTTTTGGAAAAATCTGTTTAATTGCGAAATATTCCCAGACTAATGTGTCAGCTAGATTCCAAGTATGCCAGGATTTATATTACATACACATTATTTAAGTAATGGTTCAAGGGTAACGTATTTTTAATTCTGGTGGAACGTATTGTCTTGCGGCTGTCCAGGACGGACGGGCAGTTGCGTAATTTTCCATATTGAGGAGGAAAAATGTAATGGGATTCAAATCAGACATTGAGATCGCACAAGAAGCAGTACCTCAGGACATTAGGGAGATCAGCAAGAAGCTCGGGTTAACAGAAGACGATCTGGAACTCTATGGCAAATATAAAGCAAAGATTGACTACAACCTGATGAAGACCAAACCTGGATCAGACAAAAAGGCCAAATTGATCTTAACAACGGCGATCAACCCGACTCCGGCAGGTGAAGGAAAGACCACTACGACTGTTGGTGTGGGCGATGCACTTGCAAAATTGGGCAAGAACGTTGTATTGGCACTGAGAGAGCCATCCCTTGGACCGGTATTTGGTGTTAAAGGCGGCGCGGCAGGCGGCGGATATGCACAGGTCATCCCGATGGAAGACATCAATCTGCATTTCACAGGCGACTTCCATGCGATCGGCGCGGCAAACAACCTTCTGGCAGCTATGATCGACAACCATATCTATCAGGGCAATGCTCTGGATATCGACCCGAGAAGAGTCATCTGGAGACGCTGCGTAGACATGAACGACCGTCAGCTCCGTAATGTAGTAGATGGTCTGGGCGGAAAATCTCAGGGATACGTAAGGGAAGACGGATTTGACATCACTGTTGCTTCAGAAGTCATGGCAGCATTCTGTCTGGCCAGCAGCATCGATGACCTGAAAGACCGTTTCTCCAAGATCTTAGTCGGATACTCAAGGAAGAACGAGCCGATCACAGCAGGTCAGCTGAACGCACAGGGCGCTATGGCAGCACTTTTGAAAGACGCTCTGAAACCCAACCTTGTACAGACACTGGAAGGAACACCTTGCTTCATCCACGGCGGTCCGTTCGCGAACATCGCACACGGCTGTAACTCTGTGATCGCTACAAAGATGGCTATGCACTTTGGCGATTATGTAGTAACAGAGGCTGGTTTCGGCGCTGACCTCGGTGCAGAGAAATTCCTGGATATCAAGTGCCGTCTGGCAGAGCTTGAGCCAGATGCAGTCATCATCGTAGCTACGATCAAAGCCCTGAAATACAACGGCGGCGTTCCGAAGGCAGAAGTAACGAAGGAAAATCTGGAAGCTCTGGAAAAAGGTCTTCCGAACCTCCTGAAACATGTAGAGAACATCACACAGGTATTTGGTCTGCCTGCAGTAGTCGCTCTGAACCGTTTCGTAACAGATACAGATGCTGAGATCGAACTCGTTACTAAGAAGTGTAAAGAACTCGGCGTTAACGTTAAGATGTCTGAAGTATGGGGCAAAGGCGGCGACGGCGGTATCGAGTTAGCTGAAGAAGTCATCCGTCTGTGCGAAGAAGGCAAGAAAGACTTCAAGTTCGCTTACGACCTGGATCAGCCTCTCAAAGACAAGATCACACAGATCGCTACGAAGATCTACGGCGCTGACGGCGTTGATTTCGCACCGGCTGCAGCAAAAGAGATCGAGAACCTGGAAAAACTCGGCTATGGCAAAGTTCCGGTATGTATGGCTAAGACCCAGTACTCCCTGACAGATGACGAGAAGAAGTTAGGCCGTCCGCAGAACTTCCGCATCACGATCAGGCAGGTGAGCCTGAGCGCAGGCGCTGGATTCCTGGTAGCTATCACTGGCGCGATCATGAAGATGCCTGGTCTGCCGAAAGTACCGGCTGCTGAGAAGATCAACGTGGATTCCGAAGGAAAGATCACAGGTCTGTTCTAAGCAGGGCATCATCTATACGACATTTTATATCTTTGAACATATATCCGGCCATGGGAGGATGGGCAAGAGCGTTCTCCCATGCCGCTGCCGGATCTTGATCAAAGATCTGATCTTGGAGGCAATGAACATATGAAATATGCAGAAGTGTCCTGCACAAAATTTGTAGACGAAACCTTTTCCAAGGCTCCAGTACCCGGCGGTGGCGGCGTGGCTTCCCTGGTGGGTGCGCTTGGCGTGGCTCTGGGCGGTATGGTCTGCAATCTGACGACAGGCAAGAAAAAATATGCACAGTATGAAGAAGATATCCAGAGGATCATGAAAGAGGCCGAAGGGCTGAAACAGACCATGATGGGTATGATCGACCAGGATGCAGAGAATTTCCTGCCCCTGTCAAAGGCTTATGGACTCCCCACCTCCACAGATGAGGAGAAAGCCCATAAGGAAGAAGTCATGCAGGCGGCTCTCAAAGTGGCTATCCAGGTACCGATCGATATCGTAAAGATATCTTTCCAGGCCATCAGACTCCATCAGGAGCTGGCGGACAAAGGTTCCAAGCTGGCGATCTCTGATGTGGGCTGCGGCGTGCTGTGCCTGAAGGGCGCTATGATGAGCGGCTGGCTGAATGTCGTGATCAATCTGAGCAGCATTCACGACGAGGCATATGTGTCACAGGTCAAAGACGAACTCCTGCCCATGCTGGACGAAGGACAGAAGATCTGCGACGAAGTATATGACAAAGTATTGAACATTTTAAATTCATAAATAAAGAGAGATCTTATCAAGGAGGATCCAAATAACATGAGCGCACAAGTTTTAGATTGCAAAGCGGTTGCACAGTCTATCCAGGATCAGTGTAAAGCAGATGCCGACGCATTGAAAGCAAAAGGCATCGTTCCGAAACTGGGTATCTTCCGTGTAGGCGAAAAAGGTCCCGACCTTTCCTACGAAAAAGGTGCTACAAAGACAATGAACGCAGCAGGCATCGAAGTCGAAGTATTTGCACTTCCGGCAGATGTGAGCCAGGACGACTACATCAAGAGATTCAAAGAAGTGAACGCAGATCCGGCTATCCATGGCATCCTCGCTTTCCGTCCATTGGACAACATCGACGAGAACGTTGCGATCGGCGAGAACATCTCCGCATTAAAAGACGTTGACGCCTGCACACCTGACAATATGGGTAAATTGGTCATCAACGACCCGGCGGGCTTATATCCCTGTACAGCAAGCGCGATCATGGAGATCATTGATTACTATGCAGACGATATCAAGAAGATCAAAGAAGCAAAATATAAAACAAGCTCTCTGGCAAGACCAGATCAGGCTGCTGACGTATGCTGCGGGCTGGATGTTTGTATCATCAACAACTCCAACGTTATCGGAAAACCAGTATCCATGATGCTGACAAACCGTTTTGCAACTGTATCCATCGTTCATCATCTGACACATGAGGAGATCAAGAACGAATACATCCAGAGAGCAGACGTTGTGATCTGTGCCGTACCGTTCACAAACTCCGTAACAGCAGATATGATCAGAGAAGGCGCGGTCGTTATCGATGCAGCTGTCAACAGGGAAAAGGCTTTTGACGCTGACGGAAATCCTGTCATCAACGAAAAGACCGGCAAACAGAAAGTCGTTACACTCGGCTGCTGCGCACCGGACGTTGAAGAAAAAGCAAGCTGGAAGACACCAGTCCCAGGCGTAGGCGCGATCACATCCGCATTACTCGCGAAGAACCTGATCAAAGCCTGCAAACTGCAGAACGGGATCGAATAACTGAAAAATCATCGGCTGCGGGGCAGTCCCTGCGGCCGGCTCATGATATCAAAAAGGGTCTATATCAGACCGGGAGGAAAAAATAATATGATCATTACTCAGAAAAAGCCCATTGAAGAGTTGATGGCAATGCTGGAAGGTGCAACAAAAGTCGCACTGGTCGGCTGCGGCAACTGCGCCACAGCTTGTCAGACCGGCGGTGAAAAAGATCTGGCTGAAATGAAAGAATATCTGGAAGCAAACGGCAAACAGGTCGTTGCGACGGCGATCCCGGATGAGTGCTGCCAGAAACTGCTGGTAAAGAAAGAAGTAAAAGCATTTAAGGATGTTGAGATAGACGCTGTTGTCTGTATGGCTTGCGGCGACGGCGCACAGACCGTAGCTGAGAACGTAAAACTGCCTGTATATCCGTCTAACAACACAATGTTCCTCGGCCAGGTAGAACGCGTAGGCGTATTCAACGAAGCATGCCGTATGTGCGGTGACTGCGTAGTCGGTACGACAGGCGGTATCTGTCCGATCACACAGTGTGCGAAATCTCTGGTAAACGGACCTTGCGGCGGCCAGAAGAACGGCAAATGTGAAGTGAACCCGGACAACGACTGTGCATGGATCAAGATCTACAACAGATTAGTAGAGTTGGGTCAGGAAGATAAGATCGCTGTGACAAGAGCAGACAAAGGCTACGCAGCATTCTCCTATCCGAGGAAGATCAGCTTAAAGGAGGGAAAATAGATGAGTTTATTACAACAGGCATTAGAAAGTGGTAAATTCGGTGTAACCGCCGAGATGGCACCTCCGAAAGGCTGCGATTTCTCCAAACAGATGGAAGATGCTGAATACTTGAAAGGTCTCGTTCACGGCGTAAACGTAACAGACATGCAGTCCGCTTGTATCAAAGCATCCTCATTGGGTCTGTGTATCCGTCTGAAAGAAGCCGGCTTGGAGCCGATCCTTCAGATGACAGGCCGTGACAGGAGCAGGATCGCCATCATCGGTGAGTTTTTGACAGCTGCAAACTTCGGCATCGACACGATGCTGGCTCTGACCGGTGACCACACAGTAGTCGGTGACTGTAAAGATTCCAAACCTGTATTTGACCTTGACTCCTGCGGTATCCTGAGCATGCTCAGCGAGATGGAAGCAAGCGACAAAGACTGCGGCGGCAACGACTTAGAGAGCAAAGCTCCTGTATTCTACAAAGGTACATCCGTTACACCTGTATATGAGCCACAGATCTTACAGATCAACAAACTGAAAAAGAAAGTGGAATGCGGTGCAAAATATGCACAGACACAGGGCGTATTCACGATCGACGCACTGAAGAGATTCATGGATGCTGTAGATAAAGCAAACGTTGACGTACATATCATGGCTGGTATCATCCCGCTGAAGGCTGCTGGTATGGCTAAATACATGAACGCAGGCGTACCAGGTATCGACGTTCCGGAAGAGATGATCAAGAGACTTTCCGATGCGGCTGCAGAAGGAAAAGAAAAAGGCATCAAGGGCCTGCCGATGAAGGTTGGTATCGAGATGGCAGCTGAGCTTGTTCAGCAGATCAAGGAAGAGAAGATCTGTGACGGCGTTCACCTTATGACGATCGGCGCAGAGAAGAACATTCCAACGATCCTGGAAAAAGCAGGCGTGAGCATCAAAGAATAAAGTAAGATCGGGCAAAGGATGACGGCATTGCCTCATAGCCAGGAGGATCATCAGACCCGGCTGGTGTGCAGACACCATGTCCCGGCGGCATGTATTTTCCTGGCTTGCCCTTTTTTATAGA
>CAJTYN010000119.1 GCA_910584115.1 uncultured Lachnospiraceae bacterium | reverse complement strand
AGGCGGCAGCGAAGGTGGAATTCAGAGTCGTGCAGATGGCCCCCACCGGCCCTCCCACCATGAAAAAGATGAACAGAGGCATGGGCAGGATGCTCCTGGCCACATACGTCAGCGGCTGATCCGCCACCTGGGCGACCGGGAGTACATTGGCGGCCACCAGTCCCAGAGACGTATAGATCACCAGGATGATCAGGGATGTGGCCATCATCGCTCTTGGTATATCCCGCTTTGCGTGGACCGCGTCCGTTCCGAACGTGATCAGCGTCTGGTGCAGCGTGGTGGAGATCACCAGCATCACCGTCGCATTCATGAACCCTCTGCTCCCATTGGAAAAATATCCGCTCTCAGTGACGGCGAACGTGCCCGGCCGGAGCCCCCCAAAACCCACGATGCAGAATGTGGCCAGGGCCGCTATGAGGATCACGGACATAAATTTCTGCAGCCCGCTCATGGCTCTCACCCCAAACAGGTTGACCCCGAAGAAAAAGGTCAGCGCCACAAGCGACACCACCTGCGCGTCCAGAGAAGGCATCAAAGATCTTGCATAGATCCCCATCGCAGTCGCCGTGAGCGACGTGGCCAGATTCGTAAAGATAAAATCCATTATGGCGATGATCGTATAATCACCGCCCCGCAGCCGGAGCATGGAACTGACCATCACGAAAGGCGCGATCAATATAAACCCCAGGATCACCGCCCCCGCATAGGCCAGCCAGGCCGACCGGCCCGTCTGTCCGATGGCCGCGCCGATGACCGTCACCACACCTGAACCGATCACTGAACCGATCGAGATCGACAACAAGGCTTTAAAATCCAGTATTTTTTCTTTTCTATCAGGCATCTGCCGCTTTCTTTCCTCCAAAGACTGCCAGACAGACCAGGCCGATCACTGAACCGACGACGATCGCTATGCACGCGATCTTCCAGTCGGCCCTTCCCGCGGTCATGCCGAGAGTATCCCTCAAGAATTTCAGGATATACGCGGACATGAACTGCCCGATGCCTGTACAGCATACATAGATGGATATGGCCATCGGTGTATAAGCCGGATCCGTGACTCCGGACGCTGCTTTCAGGGTCAGGGACGGATTCGTAAATCCAAATCCAAACCCGAATACGACTGCCGAGACAAAGAGCATCGGAAGGCTCTTCGCATTCATGGCGATGCCGAAGGCACATCCCACCAGGAGGATCGCCAGCGCCGGCGTGAATTTCTTGAATATCTTGGCAAATGCCACGTAGATCAGGCCGGCCACGAATGAAGCCGCCGTAAATGTACTCAGCACGTTGGCGGCATCCAGCGCGCTCCCGATCTCATCCGCCGCCATGAACATGGCCATGTTCTGCATATAAGAGAACTGGACCGCGTTCAGCAGAAAACCCACCACGCCGCATATCAGCAAGACAGAAGTGAATTTCTTGCCGCCGCTCTCCACTTCTTTTTTCTCTGCTCTTGCTCTGACGCCCGTATCCGGAAGGATGAACAATACGATGACCACGATCGGGATCACCAGCAGGAATCCAAGGAACGCATATCTCCAGCTATAAGCTGTCAGGATACCGCCCAATGACTGGAACACGACTCCGGCCGCGGCGCCCACGGCGCTCTTCCAGCCCATCATCGTATCTTTTGTGCTGCCTTCGAACAGGTCCGTCACGACGGCAGAAGCCAGCGGGAACACCAGGCCGTACCCGGCGCCGAAGATGACCCTTGTGGCGATGATGAAGTTCATCCCGCCGAAGAATGCGGGAAAGACCCCTACAAAGATCAGCGCGGCCGCGATCAGGATGGATTTTTTGATGGATATCTTTGTGGTCATCCACCCGGACACCAGTGAAAAGATGCAGAGCATCAGGGACGGGATAGAGCTGATCAATTTGACCGTCTCCCCGCTGGCATCCGGGAACGCCTTCGCGATCTCCGCCAATGCCGGTGTGGTCATACTGGTGGTATACATAAGGAGCGCGACACATAGAGTGGCCATTTTGACCGCCGCACCATATTTTTTACCTGTCTGTTCTGTCATGATAAGATCCCCCCTATCTCATAAGATGTTCTTTCGTTTTATAAAAATCTCTTCCGTATTTTTTGATCTCATCGAGCGCGATGGCGTTCCTGGGTGACAGAGATACCGCAAAGGGGATATACCCCCCGCCCGGAGCCAGCAGATCGATCTTCTCCCTGACTTCCCTGCGGATATCTTCCTCTGAACAGTTCTCATTATCGACCACATTCTGGGCGTCGATCCCGCCCATGAACGCCACTTTATGCCCGAAATCCCTCTTCCAACGCGCAAGGTCGTTGATCGGCTGCGCCGGATCCAGCACGTCTATGCCCAGTCCCACGATCTCATCCACGATCCTGTCGATCTTCCCGCAGGAATGCATGATAAAATAGATCCCCATCGCATGGGCCGCATCCACAGCCCTCTTGATATGAGGCTTTAAAAGCTCGCGCCAGACATCGGGATGGAAGAACAGATCCTTTTGCGAACCCCAGTCATCGTGAAAATGCACCAGATCCACTTTATAATATTTTTTCAGATACTCCATCTGCTTGATCTTGAAATCCACCACCGCGCTGAAAAAGCTCTCACATTCTTCCGGATCCGTGATCAGTGCGCACAACGCCCCTTCGAAACCCATCAGGGAATGGAGCCGCTCAAAGGGCCCTGTCCCCATGATGATGAAAGTGAGCTTATCCGGATCCTGTCCGGCGCAGTCCCGTTTCGCGTCAGTCTCCCAGTCCCAGTCATCCAGATCCGGGAACTTTACGACTTCTCTCCACTGTGTGATATCTTTCAGCACGTGTTCTACCCCGGCGGTGGGAACGGGAAGCCCATCCTCAGAAGTCCAGTGGACCCCAAACCAGTCGTAGCCTGTGACATATCCATAGGGGCGTTCGTGTATGGCATTCGCCCTGATCATCTGGAATGCCTCTGGCTGGTAGGGGACATATTCCGGCACTTCATGGCGCAGCACACAGAGCATGTTCTCTTTCGGAGTCAGACCATTTTTTTCCATCATTTTCCTCCATGGATCTTTATCTGCTGTAAAATTCCCGGCTGGTGACATAGATCAGTTCATTGATATCCACACTGCTCTCCGGATATGTATTGACAAACCATGCGATATATCTCCCCGCCTCGGCCATCTTCAGGACATGATCCACCACATATTTCTTCAGTTCCTCGTCGTCCATCCCTGGCGGCGGCGCAAATACGCTCAGCTGCCCCATGCGGTCCGTCGTCTGCTTCAGCAGGCTCACTTTATCGTTACAGTCTTCCTGCCCTTCCCAGAGATCAAACCCCGCGTCGCAGAAATTCTCCATCTGGTTGCCCACGCATCCGCAGGAATGGTAATTGACGTATAAGCCCATCTCATGGGCCGCGTCATTCATGCGTTTATAATGGGGCAGCAAGATCTCCCTGAACGTATCCGGCGACATGAACGAGTTGATCTGGGTCCCCATATCGTCATGGAACGTGATCGCATCCGCGCCGTAATACTTTTTGGCGATTTCCATCAGCTCGATATGCATATCTGTAAAACGGGAGAACAGTTCCCCCACTTCTTCCGGTTCTTCCAATAGATAGCTGAAAGCATCCATGAAACCAGCCAGATCGGCGAGACGTTCAAAGCAGCCGTTTACGATGATAAATAATGTGGCCCGCTCCGGCTCCATGAGCGCCTCATAATTTTCTTTATAGTCTTTTTCCCAGTCGATCGCTTTCAGATCCGGGAACTCCAGCTCTTCCCTCCACTTTGTGATATCTGACAGGCGCCTCGTCCCGGGTCTGACCATGGCCGCATTGGAAACACTGTCAAACTGCCATTCGATCCCGAACCAGTCTTTTCCTCCGTGGTTCCGCGCATATGCATCTGCCATGATCTCCGGCTGGATCGCGTTGAAGTCCACGGTGGCATTGGGCATCCATACGGGTGTCTCTTTGCGGCAGAGCCTCAGGAAATTCTCTTTCGGCGTGATCGGCGTGTTGAACTTGCGCATCGGATAGGCCGGCACCCCGTAGGGTTTGGGGACCGCGTTCCACATGCCCACGTCTTTCAATTCGTCTTCGCTGAACGGTATCTTCATTTTTCTCATCTTCCCCCTTTGATCAAGATTTTTTGATGATATGATCATACCGCTTTTTCATATTTTTTTAATCGGTCCCAGGATACAAGATCCCCTTGGCCTAGACTTTTATTTTTGTATCCGCTGACCTAAAAGTTTTTTGAAGGGAGATGAGAGATCAAAGATAAAAAATGTGCCTGAAGTCTCATTTCTACAAGATGTAAGATACACCTTATAAAAAGCAGTCTTCAGACACACTCTAAGAAGAAGTATGCGGAAGGAGCATACGCTCAGATGATGATCCCAAAATGACATTCTAAGATCTGGTCAAACTCGTCATCTCTGATCACTCTCTGCAGGGTATCCCCATGTTCCACGCATGTGAACGTATCCCCCAGGATGCTCTTGCTCCCGGAAGGCGTCCGGACATTGATGTAGCATCTCTGGGTGAATACTGAAGCCTCGTTCCTGGAACAATATTCATTCAGCGTTATGAAATCCACATTTTCCTGGGGCATGGTGTAGAACTCCAGGACATCCTCCCTCTCGCCGGAAGATGTGGTACGGCTTACGGTCCACCAGTAGCCATCCCGCCTGCGCATATGAAAATGTTCCCCGCGAAGCTCTGCGCTGTGTCCGTCCTCGATCAGGACCGCGCCCGGAGGCATCGGCCCGCCGTAACCCACATCGCAGAAATACATCTCGTCCTCCAGTGAGACGATGATCCCCCTGTGCAGGACCGGCGGGATGAAATCTCTGCCGCGGACGATCCTGCTCATGCATGGATAGGCCGCATAGCCCAGGTCTTTCAAGAGCTGCGTGAACAGAGCGTTCAGCTCAAAACAATAGCCGCCCCGGCCGCCTGTGATCACCTTCCGGAAGATATCCCCGATATTTAGAGAGATCGGCTTGTGCATCCTGCAGACATCCAGGTTCTCAAATACGACCCGGCATTGGTGAGCATAGATCAGCGCATCCAGATAACTCTTATCCAGGACCTCCTCCCGCCCCACGGCGAGACGCTGCAGATACGCATCCACGTCCGGTATAGGGGCGTATAATCCTTCGTACATCTATATCACCTCATTCCTTTCACATTAAGATCTGTCACGCCACCAGTATATAGGATCTTCCGGCCCCTTACAAGAGTCAGAGCGCCGAAAACAGATCTTTTGGTCAGTCTGACGGATGCACTGTACAAAATGGCGGGATCAAAAACGCAAGATCGGGTCAATGTGCGGATTTACGCCCAGACCCCGTTGATCTATAATAGCTTTCAGATCGATCGAAACATTTTAAGATCATACGATCTGTACGAGAGGGGGAATATCATTTGAGTGATATGAACAACAAAAAAGAGCCGAAAGGCTTGAGTAGAGCACTGAAGCTTTTTTACGGCGTGGGTGACTGCGGTTTCACCCTGATGACCAACGTAGAGAGTTATTACTTTAACTTTTTCCTGACGAACCTGGCCCAGTTCGGTATGGGTACGGTCTCATTCATCACTACACTCACGAGTGCTGTTGACGCGTGCCTGTCCTGGATGTACGGGGCAGTGCTCAACAGCATCAAACCCAAGAAATGGGGGCGCTACCGCTCATGGCTGATCTTGCTGCCCTGGCTGGTCCCGTTCCTGTATGCTTTCCAGTTCCTGAAGATCGGAGATGGTCCTCTGTCCATCGCGGTCATCGTACTGGCGACGGTCTTGAGCCACGTTGTCTGGAACTTCCCTTACGTGGCCAATGTATCTATGATCGCCGTGGCCGGCAAGACGCCTGACGACAGGGCACAGCTCGCTTCCACACGTGCCGCCTGGGCAAACTTTTCAAAAGTCATCTTTTCTTACGTGGGTCCGCCTCTCGCGGCGCTGTTCGCAGGCATGATCGGAGAAAAGAGCCAGTATGGAGCAGCCGCTTTCGTCCTGGGATGCGTCATGGCTGTATTGTATTTCGCGCATTTCAAGATGTTCGACGGATACGAGGAGGTGGAGATCGATACTTCCGCCGCAGCGAAAAAAGACACCACCAAGACTTCCGGCGGGGACCTGGTAAAAGCTTTACTGCAGAATCCGCCTCTGATGGCATTGATGTTCGCAGACCTGGCAAAATGGATGTTCAACTTCGTCTGTTCCGGTGTTGCTATTTATTACTTTACATACGTTGCGCAGAATGAAAAACTCCTGCCCACCTACATCCTGATCTCCAATATCTTGTGCGTGGTCGGTTCTTACCTCGCCAAGAATATGGCAAAAAGACTCTCCACACGTACCACGACCATCTTTACTTTTTTTGCCATGGCTGTCATCATGATCGTAGGGAACTTTACCTATTCCAACGTGACGCTGGTCATCGTCCTGATGTCCGTCGCGCAGTTCGGATACGGTATCGCTTACGCCTGTACACCGGCGCTCTACGCGGACACCATCATCTATTCCGAATGGAAGACCGGAAAAAATGCCACCGGATGGATCAGCGGCCTGCAGAATGTCCCCTTAAAAGTCGGCGTTATGACCAGGGGTATCATCATATCAGCCTGCCTCGCCCTTGCTGCTTTTGACCCGTCCATCGATCCGTCCGCGGCCACCGAAGGACTGAAAAAAGGCATCTGTATGGCATTCATGGTCATCCCGGCATGTGCGCTGATCATCGCCGCCGTGCTCCTTCTCCTCGGCTTTAAGATCACCAAAGATAAAGTCGAGCAGTACCAGGCAGAGA
Organism: uncultured Lachnospiraceae bacterium; assembly: GCA_910584115.1. Taxonomy (GTDB): domain Bacteria; phylum Bacillota; class Clostridia; order Lachnospirales; family Lachnospiraceae; genus MGBC164599. The sequence continues at coordinate 2,665 of CAJTYN010000119.1, read as the reverse complement.
TCGCACAGAGAGCACAGAACGGCTGACATCCATAGCTCAGACCCATACATAGCAATAGTATAAAATATATAAAAATGGAGGGATAAACTATGCTCACAGCAAAAGAAAATCTATTGGAAACTCTCAAAAAAGACGGAAGACCAGACCGCCTCGTCAACCAGTATCAGCCATTTGTACCGATCATGAACGATCCCTTGAGCGTCTACACAAGGGGGAACCGTGTCAAAGGCACCACATCCTACGACCGTTGGGGCACCCAGATCCTCTATCCGGAAGACGCGCCGGGGCCGATGCCCCATGTGACAGACGAGCTGAAAGTATGCCCGGACATCACAGAATGGAAGAAATACGTGAAAGTGCCCGATCTTGTCGCCAACTGCAGCGATGGATGGGAAGACGCCCTCGCATCCGCAGCGGCTGTAGACCGCTCCGAGAAACTGGTCATGGGATTCATGGGGACCGGGATCTTCGAACAGGCACATTTCCTGATGGGCTTTGAGGACACTCTGACAAACCTGCTCTTAGAGCCGGAATGCATGGAAGAGCTGCTGCAGGCGATCGCTGATTATCGTTTCACCTATGCCAAGCTCTTAGTGGACAACCTCAAACCCGACATCATCCTGTCCCATGACGACTGGGGCACGAAGACGAGCCTGTTCATGCAGCCGGACACCTGGAGAGAGTTTTTCAAAGATCATTATAAGAGGATCTACGGCTACATGAAAGAACACGGTGTGATCGTCATGCACCACGCCGACTCCTTCTGCGAACCGATCGTAGAGGACATGGTGGACTTAGGCATCGATATCTGGCAGGGTGTCCTTCCGGAAAACGACATCGTGAAACTCCAGAAACAGTTAGACGGACGTATGACGCTGATGGGCGGTGTGGACGCCACCATCGACCGTGAAGACGCCACCGAAGAAGAGATCCGCGCAAACGTACGGAAAGTATGCGAGACATACGGCCCGGGCGGACACTTCATCCCCTGCATGACTTATGGACTGGCAGGAACGATCTATCCGCAGACGGATAAATTCATCACGGACGAGATCGATCGGTACAACAAAGAAACATACGGCATCTGATCTTTTTGAAAATATAAGACCGGGGACAGGATAGGCGTATCATACCCTATCCTGTCCTTATATATGGATCGGACTAAAAATGGAGGGATGACATGACACCTCAACCCGCAAACGACAGCGGATCCGCGCTGGGTTTCCGATTGAACATGCAGATCATCGCGGACACCCTGGAAGAAAAACTCGATCATATAGATCTTCACCCCACCGGGGATACCTGCCGATTGGACGATATCAAGATATTCTCTGAAAAACGGAGACTAAAAGAAAATTATGTGTACCTGATCTCGGCCCGCCAGATGGACAGCCGGCTCCCGGACCATCATGGGATCGCTCTCATCATCGTCGGCAAGCCAGACACTTCTCTGCTCCCTGCGGACAGCCCCTTTATCCAGCTCCCGGAAAACTGCGATCTTCTGGAGATCTTCGATCTGGTCCAGGAGATCTTTGAAAAATACAGAAAATGGGATTGGAAACTGCAGAAGGCCCTGAACAGCGAAAAACCGCTGGATGAGATCCTCCTGGCCAGCATGGAGATCTTCCGTAATCCCATGTTCATACACGACGCAAGTTTCTTCGTCCTCTCCTGCCCCAAGCACATCCCCAAGATGCTGCAGTGGGAAACGGATCCCCGGACAGGACGCAAGATCGTCCCCATCTCCACGATCAATGATTTCAAACTGGACATGGAATACCTGGCGGGTCTGCGCAAAAAGACGCCCACGCTCTTTTCGGCAGATCAGCGCGGGTATCGGATCTTGTTCGTAAATCTCTGGTGCCGGGAAAAATACGAAGGCCGCATCCTGATCGACGAGATCCAGGATACGATCAGGCCCGGGGATCTTGACGCGCTGGAGTATCTGGGAAAACTGATCGAGATGTGCATCCAGACAAAGGAATTATTCTGGATGAGCATGGAAAATGAGCTGGAGCAGTTCTTCACCGACCTCCTCAGGGAAAAGATCCAGGATGAACAACAGGTGATCAATCTCATCCAGCTGCTCAACTGGGATCTCCACGACCGGTATCTGTGCCTGAAGATCATCACGGAACAGAAGGATCTCAGCCTCCAATCCTCCTCGGCCACATTGGGACAGATCGACGCCCAGCTCTCCTCCGGACATGCATTCCTCTACGACAACAGCATCGTAGCCATCGTGAACCTCTCCTACGGGGAAACGACGTCGGAAAAGATCCTGCGGGAACTGGCGATCCTGCTGCGGGAAGGGCTGCTGAAGATCGGGGTCAGCGCGGTGATCAATAATCTCCTGCTCCTCCCAAAAGCCTACCACCAGGCCCATATGGCCCTTGAACTGGGACGCATGAGCGACAGTATGTACTGGTACTATTATTTTGAGGACTATATGCTGGAATATATGATCGACTGCGCAGTCAGAGACGTCCCCATCCAGCTCCTCTGCGTATCCGCCCTCTATAAGCTGCAGGATTACGATAAAGAAAACAATACCGAGCTGTACCAGACCCTGCACGTATTCCTGCGCATGGAACGCAACCTGCTCAAGACCTCCACGGAATTGTTCATCCACCGGAGCACCCTTTCCTACCGGCTGAAACGGATC
>CAJTYN010000118.1 GCA_910584115.1 uncultured Lachnospiraceae bacterium | reverse complement strand
CCTCTCTCCTGCATCACCCCCAGATCCCTAGCCAGACTCGTCGGTTTACAGGATATATAGATGATCTTCTCCGCCCCAAAGTCCAATATCTTCGGCAGCGCCTTCGGATGGATCCCATCCCGGGGCGGATCCAATATGATACGATCGGGCCTCTCCCCCAGCTCATCCACCACCTGCAGCACATCCCCCGCCAGGAAGCGGCAGTTCGTGATCCCATTGCGCACCGCATTTTCCCGGGCGGCTTCCACCGCCTCTTCTACGATCTCCACGCCGACCACTTCTTTTGCCACGGCGGCCACGGCCTGGGCGATCGTCCCTGTCCCGCTGTAGAGATCGTAGACCGTCATGCCGCGGGCATCCCCCAGATACTCCCTCACCAGCCCATAGAGCACCTCCGCCGCTGCAGGATTTGGCTGAAAAAATGAAAACGGTGTGATCTTAAACGTTAATCCCAGCAGACACTCATAGAAATGATCCCGTCCATAGAGCAGCTCCACGCCGTCGCTCTGGACCACGTCCGACAGGGAATCGTTCAGGATATGGAGGACCCCCGCGATCTTCCCCTCCAGCGGCAGCGCCAAAAGCCTCTCCGCCCAGGGCGACAGGCCGTGCTGCTCCTGGGTGGTCGTCACCAGGTTTACCAGTATCTCGCCCGTCGCATTGCCCCGGCGGATCATCAGATGGCGCAGATATCCCGTTTTTTGCATCTTATGATAATAGCCGATGTTCTTTTCTGTAAAATATTCCAGTGTGCACCGCAGGATATCGGTCACGTCCTTGTGGACCAGCTTACAGTCCCCCGCGTTTAAGATATCGTGCCAGCTCCCCCTGCGGTGCAGCCCCAATGTGAGCGGCCCGTCCTTCTCGGCATCCCCGAAGGAAAATTCCATCTTATTGCGGTAGCCGTATTCCAGCGGACTGGGCCGGATCCCCTGGAACTCATAGGGACCCTTTACCGCCGCGTCGAGGATCTCTTTTACCTGCTGCTCCTTCATCGCCAACTGTCTTTCATAGGGCATCGTCTGGTACAAGCAGCCCCCGCACGCAGGAAAGATGCTGCACACCGGGGGACGTTCCTCCAGGGGCGACTTTTCCAGGACTTCCAAAAGCTGCCCCTCCGCCTTCCCTTTCCGTTTCTTTTTCACATAAAAACGCACCCTCTGACCCGGGATGACATTTTTTACAGACACAGGACACTCCTCTATGTGGACCAGGCCCTTATTGGGGAACAATACTTTTTCCACGATCCCCTCGTAGATCCCGCCTTTTTTCATGATCCTCCCTTTCTGACTTCTGAATATACTCCAAAAACAGACAACGGGCAGAGTCGATCAAGACTCTGCCCGCAGCCACTCTCTGCTCTATTCTTCTTCATCCTCAAAGTAATCGTCGAAATCATCATCAAAGTCTTCTTCGAAATCCTCCAGGTAATCCGGCGTAAAAAAGCGGTACACACCATAAGCGATGCCTGCGACAGCCGCTACCGCCCCTATGATAGCCAGGATCCAAAGGACAGTATTTCTCGTCTTCTCTTCTTCCTTCTTCTTCAACGCAGTTACCAGATCATCAATTTTATTCATGGTCACGACCTTCCTCTCTCCTTTACTTTGATCCCGCCGCCGAGTAGGCGGCATGCATTCAGGGATGCCCAATGCGCCCGCCAGACTTTCATGTGTGGTGACGCGTCCGCTTCCGGGCGCATGCAGGTTTACTTTAAAGATCCCGCCGCCGGATAGGCGGCATATGTTCAGGGATGCCCAGTGCGCCGCCAGACTTTCATATGCGGTGGAGCGTCCGCCGCCGGGCGCATGCAGGCTTATTGTTCCGCTCCCGGAACATGATTCATTACTGGTAGGGTATATTATACCACCTTATATAAGATTTTACCACGTTTTTCTTTATTAAATTTTTCTCCTCAGACTTTTTTTAATTTTGCAAATCCAGCGAACATTTTTTTAGTGCCCACTTTTTCAAAATCCACCGTCACCTCGTAGTCTTTTCCCCCGCTCACGATCGCGGTGACCACCCCCACGCCGAATTTCCTGTGCCGCACCTGGTCGCCTTCCTGATAATCCAGCGGCTGCCCCGTGGTGACCGTAAATTGCTGCGGCTGCTGGAAGACTTTTGCCCGAAACTCCCGCTTGATCTGTTCGTAGCTGGAGCGGCCCGTGGACGTCTCCGCCCGGATCGGCGTTTTTGCCTGGTCCCTGCCCAGCTCCACCAGCTCCCGGGGGATCTCGCGCACGAAACGCGAGACTTTGTTATACTGCGTCTCTCCCCGGATCATCCGCTGCTGCGCGCAGGTCAGCGTCAGATCCTTCATCGCCCGCGTGATCCCCACATAGCACAGGCGACGCTCCTCCTCCAGTTCGCCGGGATCGTCGGAGGTGATGGTCATATAGCTGGGAAAGATCCCGTCCTCCATGCCTGCCAGGTAGACATGGGAAAATTCCAGGCCCTTGGCGCTGTGCAGCGTCATGAGCAGCACCCGATCCTGATCTTCGTCCACGGTGTCGATATCCGCCACCAGCGCCACTTCCTCCAGAAACTCGCTCAGCTTAGGTTCCTCCGTCGTCTCGTCGTAGGCGGCCGCCTTGGAGATCAGCTCGTCGATGTTCTCGATACGCCCCTTCGCCTCGTCGGTGCCTTCCGCCTCCAGCTCTTTTACGTAGCCCGTCTGCTCGACGATCTCTTTTAAGAGGGAAGCCACGTCCAGATAGTCCGCCTGGCTGCGCAGGGTCTGGATAAATGTGACAAAAGGCTGCACCTTCGCGGCGCCCCGGCCCAGGGACGGGATCTCCTCCGCCCTCTTGAGGGCCTCATAGAACGTGATCCCCTGTTCCCCGGCATAGTTCTGCACCCGCCCGATGGTGGTCGCCCCGATCCCCCGTTTCGGCACGTTGATGATCCGATTGACCGCCAGATCGTCCCGGGCATTGTCCACGGTCTTTAAGTAGCACAACAGGTCTTTGATCTCTTTCCTGGCATAAAAATTTACGCCGCCCACCAGCTTGTAAGGGATGTTCGCCATCAGCAATTTTTCCTCGAAAAGCCTGGACTGGGCGTTGGTCCTGTATAAGATGGCGCAGTCGCTGTACCGGCAGGCCCCGCTGCCCACTTTCCGTGAGATGTTGCCCACGATGTACTCGGCCTCTTCAAAGCCGGTCAGGAACTGGCGCAGATGGACAAGCTCGCCCTTTTCATTTTCCGTCCAGAGGGTCTTGGCTTTCCTGCCCTTGTTGTTGCGGATGACCGCATTTGCAGAATCTAAGATACTCTGCGTGGACCGGTAGTTCTGCTCCAGGCGGATGACCGTGGCGTCGGGGAAGACCTCCTCGAAGCCTAAGATATTGCCGATGTTCGCCCCGCGGAACTTGTAGATGGACTGGTCGTCGTCCCCCACCACGCACAGGTTCCTGTATTTCTCCGCCAACAGGCGGATCAGGTGGAACTGGGCGGTGTTCGTATCCTGATACTCATCCACCATCAGATAACGGAACCGCTCCTGGTAATAGTCCAGCACGTCCGGGCAGGCGGAAAAGAGCTGCACCGTCTTCCCGATCAGGTCGTCAAAATCCAGGGCGTTGCTCTTCTTCAGCTGCGCCTGGTACTCCTTATATACAAGAGCGACTTTTTGTTTCCTAAGATCCGTCCTGTTGGCTTCCTCATACTCCTCCGGTCCGATCAGCTCATCCTTCGCCGATGAGATCTCCGCCAGCAGCGCCCTCTCTCTGTAAACTTTAGTATCCACCTGGAGCCTTTTGCAGATGTCTTTGATCATCGACTTCTGGTCGTCGCCGTCGTAGATGGTAAAATTATTTTCATATCCCAGACGGTCTATGAAACGGCGCAGGATGCGCACGCAGGCGGAGTGGAACGTACTGACCCAGACGCCTGCGCCGTCGGCTCCCACGATCTTATCCACTCGTTCCCGCATCTCCCCCGCCGCCTTGTTGGTAAAGGTGATGGCGAGGATGTTCCAGGGGTTTACCTGCTTCTCTTCTATCAGATAAGCCACCCGATGGGTCAGCACGCGGGTCTTCCCGGAACCGGCCCCCGCCAGGATCAGCACAGGCCCCTCCGTCTGCAGGACAGCTTCCATCTGTTTTTCATTCAGACCACTATATGTATCCATTCTCTTCTCCTGTTTTCTATCTCTAAATGCGCATACAGATACGGACTATTATAGCACAAAAAGATCCGTATATCCATCCCTATATGACAGCACAAAGCAGCCATCACTTTATCTCACTGGTAAAATGATGGCCGCTTTAAATACCTTCGATATTCATTTTTTATTTTTTAAGACAGTCTCGATACTGTACTCGTATAAACCTCCTTTATCTTTATTTTTTTCTTCCTGCTCATGGATGGCCAGACGATGTTCCGCTCTACCGCCTGCTCTCCTCTTAGAAAGCTCCATATATATCTCTATGACTGATGCAAAACCATGTCCCTATCACCCATCTCACTATCCACGCCTTGTTACGCAGATGATACGGATCTTGAAGTGCAGCCTCATCATATCTGTTCTATCGTCTGCACCTTCCCCTCCTATGTTTCTTTACACTATAGCGGGAATCTTTTTGTACCAGGTCTGTGGTATCTGTTCAATATGAGGATGAACGTTTCTATATTACCGGATGCTCTCTTCCCTCTTCTGCTGGGACTCGGCTATCCTTGCCTTACGTTGCTCCGGCGCTTTCTGCAGGAATGTCCATCATACCACTCTCATACTGAGATAAGATCTGCTGTCGTTGCCAATGGACTAAACCCTCCTTTTCATTTAGTTTTTATCTTCTGTTCTGTTGATGGTTATATGATAACACCTACCCCAGTATTTGTCAACACTTTTTTTCAAAAAAATTTATGTTTTTTATTTTTATGAGAGGTCTGTTCTGTATAGCTGTTAGTTGTGTCATTTCACATGAATATTCTGAAAATTTTACCTCTTTTGCTCCCGCTCCGATCATGGTATCTTATTTCATATAGAAGGAGGGACCTGCATGAAAAAACACACTGACCCCGAGAGCCTCTGGCTCCTAAAGGATCTAAGACCCGCCACGCGCGACCGCTTTTTACAGCTCGGCCGGACGGCCTCTTACCCCAAAGGCCACCTCTGCCTGCGGGAACGGGAAGAGGATCCCCATATATTTTTCATCTTAGACGGCAAAGTCCAGATCTATACGCTGACCAAATGCGGGAAGAAGAAGATCCTCTTCGTATTAGGCCCGGATAACATCGCCAACGACAGTTTTCTCTACAACGCCAACACCGTCTACTGCGAGACTCTGGAACCCTGCCGTTTCTATCTCGTCCCCCGCGGTCTGCTCGCGGCCCTCATGGAGGAGGATCTCCAGCTCGCGCGGGCCCTCTTCGTCTACCAGGAACGGAAGATCTCCCGGCTGGAGCGCCAGCTGAAGAATACTGTGGGCAGCATCTACCTGGAGCGCAGGCTGGCCTCCAAGCTCTGGAAGCTGGCCAGGGATTTCGGCCGGCCCACGGACAGGGGCGTCCTGATCGACATGGACCTGACCATCACCTTCCTGGCCGACCTTCTGGGCGCGCCCAGGGAGACGACCTCCCGGGTCTGCAAGAAACTGGCCGGACAGGGCCTGCTCGTCATGGATAAAAAGAAGATCTACATCACGGATATGCACAAGATCGCCTCTTTTCACAAAAAATGATCCTTTTTTGCTCCCTTTTTGTGACGATCGTCACGGATTTTCCCGCCCGGATCTGTTATCATCTGGGAAAATGATCAGTTAAAGGAGAGAGCCTATGGGATATCAGATATCACGAAAAGCTGCCGACGACATATTCGCGCAGTTAAGAGAAAGCTATGATATTTTTGCACCGAAGGTCTTCGCCGGGGAGGGATGCTTTTCCGACACGGACGTGATCCGTTATGGGAAGATCGACTCGCTCGATGAGATCGAATGGGCGCGCAGATCGGACTATTCTTTCAAGGAAGCCCTCCTGCCCGTCAACGAAACGCTTTTCTATTTTACGGAGGACGAGACGTCCGTCCCCGCCTGCAGGCAGAAGGATCTTTTGATCTTCCTGAAAAGCTGCGACCTGCACGCGCTCAAGCGCCTGGATACCATCTACCTGGAAAACGGCCCGGAAGACTTCTATTATAAGCGCCTGCGGGAGAAAGCCCATTTCGTCCTGATGGGCTGCGGCGAGACCTGCGACAACGGCTTCTGCGTCAGCATGGGAACCAACCGCACCGACGCCTACGACCTGTATCTAAAACTTGACGGCAAGACAGTGCTGGCGGACTGCCCTTCCGAAAAACTGCGGGGATTTTTTGAAAGAGCGGATGCAAGCGTCTGCAACGTGGAGCCGGAATACGTGTCGGAGAACACAGAAGAAGTGACCCTGCCGAAGAACCTGTCGGTGAAAGATTTTTCCAATCCAATCTGGGAAGAATACGGAAGCCGCTGCATCGGCTGCGGACGCTGCAACTTCGTCTGTCCCACCTGCACCTGCTTTACCATGCAGGACATCCACTACCGGGACAACGAGAACGTGGGAGAACGCCGGAGAGTCTGGGCTTCCTGCCAGGTGGACGGCTACGATGAGATCGCGGGCGGCATCGAATTCCGCAAGACCCAGGGCGAGCGGCTGCGTTTTAAAGTCATGCACAAGATCTATGATTTTGAAAAAAGGTTCGGCTACACCATGTGCGTGGGCTGCGGACGCTGCGACACCGTCTGTCCGGAATACATATCCTACACGACCCTGATCAACAAGCTCAACATGATCAAAAAGGAGGAAGCCTAAATGAAGAACGAATATATCCCTTTTCCTTCCCAGGTAAAAAAGATCATCCAGCATACGGACATCGAGTACACATTCCGCATGAGTTTTTCAGGGGACGTAAAACCCGGCCAGTTCTTTGAAGTCTCTATCCCCAGATACGGGGAGGCGCCCATCTCCGTGAGCGGCATCGGAGAGGACACCGTGGACCTGACCATCCGCAAGGTGGGGCGGGTGACCGATCGGATCTTCCAGCACTACGAGGGCAACACCCTCCTGATGCGCGGGCCTTACGGGAACGGCTTTGACGTGGAGAAATTCAAAGGCAAGGAAGTCGTCGTGATCGCGGGCGGCACGGGCCTGTCCCCGGTAAAAGGGATCGTGGACTATTTCGCCCAAAATCCCCAGGAGGCCGTGCGGACGACCCTGATCGCGGGATTTAAATCCCCGGAGGACATCCTTTTCAAAGAAGACTTCAAAGAGTGGGAGAAGACGATCAAGGTGATCAAGACCGTGGACGCCGCGCCCGAGGGCTACGACGGCCTCACCGGCATGGTGACCGCCTACATCCCAGATCTGTCTCTGACAGATATCCCCAATACCGTGTTCATCACCGTGGGACCGCCCGTGATGATCAAGTTCACGATCGGAGAGATCTTAAAACGGGGCGTGCCGAATGAGAATATCTGGATCTCCCACGAGCGGAAGATGTGCTGCGGCCTGGGCAAATGCGGACACTGCAAGATGGACAGTACCTACATCTGCCTGGACGGGCCGGTGTTCAACTATGCCGAAGGCAAAGACCTGATCGATTAGGAGGTGAGGATATGGGTCTGGATATCAATACAAAAAAAGCGAAAAAAAATGCATTCAGGATCGGCAAAGTCCGGGGCGAAGGCGCATCCCGCATCCGCGTGCCGGGCGGTTACTTAAAGGCCGAGATCCTCGGTCTGGTACAGGAGATCGCAGAAAAATACGGCAACGGCATCGTCCATCTGACCACCCGCCAGGGCTTTGAGATTGAGGGCATCCGCCTGGAAGATATGGACGCGATCAACGAGATGCTCCAGCCGATCATCGAGCTTCTGGACATCAACCAGGAAAACCCCGGCACCGGCTATCCGTCCTCCGGGACAAGGAACGTCTGCGCCTGCATCGGCAACAACGTCTGTCCCTTTGCAAACTACGATACATCCCAGTTTGCAAAACGGATCGAGGACGAGATCTTCCCCAACGACCTGCATTTCAAGATCGCGCTGACCGGCTGCCCCAACGACTGCGGCAAAGTCCGTCTCCACGACTTCGGGATCATCGGCATGACCCTGCCCCAGTACGACCCCAGCCGCTGCGTGAGCTGCAAGGCGTGCATCAAGGGCTGCAAGAGCCTCTCCGTGGACGCCCTGCGCATGGAGAACTATAAGATCATCCGCGATGAAGAAAAATGCATCGGCTGCGGCGTCTGCGTGACCAAATGCCCCACCCGAGCCTTCACCCGCAGCAAAAAGAAATACTACAAGCTGACGCTGATGGGCCGCACCGGCAAGAAAAATCCCCGGCTGGGCGAGGACTTCCTCCTCTGGACGGACGAGGATGCCATCGTCAAGATCATCTTAAATACATACCGCTTCGTCAAAGAATACATCAACCCGAAAGCGCCGGGCGGAAAAGAACACATCGGCTATATCATCGACCGGGTGGGATTTGAGGAATATAAGAAATGGGCGCTGGAAGGCGTTGAACTGCTGCCGGAGACGAAGATGAAAGAATGCGTCTATTGGAATGGGATCCATTTCGACCGCTGATCGGATCTGACTTATCGGCCACCTCCCCATGCTTGCTTGGGCAGAGGTGGCCGTAAGTTCGGCAGAACGGCTGGACCGGCCTACAGGGCCAGTTCCTTAAGATCGATCCGCAGGTCATCGTAGATACCCACCTTTATCTCATCCTGAAAGGTATACGTATCCATCTCAAAATCCGGTTCCGTCAGATGGTACACGACTACTGTCCGCTTTATCGGGTCTACGATCCAATATTCCCGCACGCCCGCATCCAGATAAAGGTTCAATTTCCTGACATAGTCATGCCCAGGATTGCCGGGGGACACGATCTCTATGATCCAGTCCGGCGCTCCGGTACAGCCCCTGTCTGTGAGCTTGTTCGGGTCGCATATGACGCTTATATCCGGTTCGACGACCGTTTTATCATCTTTGAACAATTTAACGGCAAATGGGGCAGGGTAGACCTCACAGGGGCCTTTTCCTGCGCGGATATAGTCCCGGATAGTGCCTGCAAGTTCCATCAGTATCCGTTGATGTTCCCGGCTGGGCGCGGCCTGGAGATAGATCTGCCCGTCGATGAGTTCCGCCCGGACATTTTCCGGGAGCCTGTAATAGTCCTCTTCTGTAAAGATGTTGGGTCGTGCCAATGCCATAGTGAGCCTCCTTCCTTTTCGGATGTTGAGCGTTTGCGATCGATGATCCGGTCATGACCCATTTTACACCGATATTATATCAAAATATAGATTTAGCGGGCTATGTATATATCTCACAAATTTAGCGCGCTGGATCTGGCAATATTGTCAGCATAGCGGATCTGCTGGGCCATGCCGGACGTGATCGCGGTGGTATCGGACACATGCACCATATCCAGAGGACAGTCCGCAAGCCTGCGGCCGATCAGCGCAACTGGAAATCGCTCCGGGATATAGGAGATGATGGTCTTTCTCTACATCAGCGGATCCATCTTGAGCGCCGGATGATCCTTCTCCTGCAGGAATGTGTACAGTGTCTCCGGATCTTCAGCGATCGTCTCATCACCGA
>CAJTYN010000117.1 GCA_910584115.1 uncultured Lachnospiraceae bacterium | reverse complement strand
CGCATTTGCTCACATCTAATCTGGTCAGCCGGTTTTCCTGGCAGGTTAAAGATCCCAGGGCCGGGCAGTTTCCCAGGTCCAGGCTGGCGATCTGATTGTTGCCACATTCCAGCCTTTTCAATGTCGGATTGTTTGTCACATTTAGTTCTGTGAGCAGGTTGCTGCTGCATAACAGTTCTTCCAGAGCCGGGCAGTTATCCACGTTCAGGCTGGTGATCTGATTTGTGCTGCAGTGCAGATATTCCAGGGCCGGGCAGTTGTCCAGATTTAATTCCGTAAGCCCGATCCCAGAGCAGGCCAGACTTTTCAGAGCCGGGCATTGCTCTACGTTTAAACGGGACAGCAGATTGCTTCCACACGACAGATCCTCCAGAGCAGGGCAGTTGTCCACGTTCAGGCTGGTGAGCCGATCATTATAGCAGTTCAGCTTTTTCAGATCCGTACACAGATCCATTTCCAGTTTTGTCAGATCATTATTGTCGCAGACCAGTTCCTTCAAGTTTATACACTTGTTCATATTTAATTCTGTAAGCTGGTTGTCCGCGCACCACAATTCTGTCAGTGCCGGCCAGCTTTCTGTATCCAGACTGGTGAGCCGATTATACTGGCAATTTAGTGTCGTTAGGTTTGGGAGATCAGATGCCTCCAATCGTTCGATCTGATTATTGTTGCAATGCAGCCCCGTCAGGAACGGACATCCGTTTATGACCAGGCTGGTGATCTGATTATACCCACAGTTCACAGTCGTCAGCGCCGGGCACTCGGAGATGTTCAGTTCTGTAAGCTGGTTATCAGAACAATATATCTCTGTTAAAGCCGGGCAGGTTTTCACTTCTAACCGGGTCATCTGGTTATTGCCGCATGATAAATGCGTCAAAGACGGAAGGCCTGCTATCTCTAGATCTGTAATGGAGGTGCCGTCACAAGTCAAGCTGTCCAGGGATGTAAAGTTTTCGATGCCTGCGAGACTTTTGATCCCTTTACCTGCTACATCCAGGTAAATGACTTCGGCACAGGCGGCTTTTGTGATCGGCTCATCTGCAGTTGATCCCATTTTCTCCCGTATGACGGCTAGAAATGCAGGGTCTCTGAAAGATGCGGTAACGTCTTCAGAGGCTGTCCGCGCCTGGTCGGCTTCCGGTGTAGATCCTTCTGTGGCGGGTCCTTCTTTCTGGAGGACTTCCGCCTGGTCTTCGCTGGCTGTGATCTCGCTGGCTGTATTTTCATCCATGGCGAAGATCGTGTGAACGCCTGTAGCGCCGGCCAGCGTTATGCTGGCTGTGGCGATGAATAATAGTTTTTTCTTCCATGTTTTTGTGATCATTTTTTTCTTTCCTTAATTCTGATTTTAGTTTATCTGCGCTCCCTGCAGCGTTACAGTGACTTTTTTGGTGGCCGCTCTGTAGTATTTTGTCTCCGCCGCTCTGATGGTGATGGTGGCTGCGCCGGGGCTTATGAGTTTCAGCTTACTGGAGTTTTTATTTAAAACACGGATCTGATCATTCTTGTTGCTGGCATACGTCAGCTTGGCGCCGCCTTTGACGGACACTTTTAAGGCTATGCTCTTCCCTTTGTACGACGCTCTGTAAAAGATGTTCTTGGCTGTGATGGTCTGCGCCGCCTTAGAGATCGTAAAGGAAGCGGTCTTGTTTTTTGATCCGGAAAAAACGCCTTTGCCTTTGACAGTGACTTTTCCTTTGCCTGGATTTTTATTGTTGGAATAGGTCAGGGTGTAGTCTTTGTTATATTTCAGGGTCATGCCACGCCATGTCACTGTCACGGAAGGCTTTTGCGACTTACCATTCCAGGTGCAGTTTTTTACGCTTATTTTTGCCGCGGTAAGATCCGCTTTTACCCAATGGGCGTAGAGCGTCTGGTTCTTTTTCAGCGATACCTTTGTGCCGCTGGTGACTTTTTTCCCGCCGGACTTGGCTGTGTACCATCCCAGGAAATAGTATCCGCTCCAGGAGGGTGTGGGGAGGGCGCCGTAGGTTTTTCCCTGCGTTACTTTCTTCGTGCGCTTGTTTGCGGCGAGGCTGGCTTTGGCGGCATTCTTGTCAAAGGTGACGGTGAAGGTCTGCGCCGCCGCGCCTTTTTGCGGGTCAAATAAAAAGTAGTTTTCTTTGAGCTGGCTGTTTCTCCCCGTGACGTTGGCCTTGCTTTTCATATAGTTTTCGCGGCAGTCTATGTATATCAGTTTGGGGCACTTTGAAACATCCAGTTTTGTCAGTCTGTTGTTGCGGCAGAAGATCTGTTCCAGATCGGGACATCCTCCTACGTCCAGGCCGGAGAGTTGGTTGTGGCTGCAGGACAGTGTCTTCAGTTTTGGGTAGCCGCTTATATTCAGACTGGTCAGTCTGTTGTCCGTACATTCCAGCAATGTCAGGCTGGCGCATTTCATGTTTAGTCTGGTGAGTTGATTGAAGGCGCAGTTCAGGGAATCCAGCGCCGGGCAATCTGTTATATCCAGGCTGGTGATCTTGTTCGCGTGGCACATTAATAACTTTAGTTCCGGACAGTCGTTTACATCCAGGCTGGTCAGTTCATTGCCAAAGCAGGACAATGTCTGCAGCGCCGGGCAGTTGTCTAATGGCAGTTGTTCGAGCTTGTTGTTTGAGCAGTCCAAAGAGATCAAGTTTGTGAGATATTCAATGCCTGCAAGATCTTTGATCCCTTTATTGCTTACATCTAAGTTTACGATCTCCTTGCAGGCTGTTTTTGTGATGGGGCCATTTTCTCCTGATCCCTCATGTTGTTCCAGATAATCTCTTAGCGCTGCCCGGAAATTCGGGTCTTTAAACTCGTTAGTTATGTCCTCAGGATCCGCAGCGGCTTGTGGTTCCGTAATTTCTGTGGTTTGAGGATCTTCTGTTTCTGCTGCGTTCGCGGGTTCTGTCATCGGATCAGTCATTTCATCCATGCCATCTGTGGAAATGGCGGGTTCTTCTGGATCACCTGCCACGGGATCTAGATCGCTCCAGGAGATCTCCTCGCCGGAAAGCCGGGGTTCTGTAAATCCTTCTTCGGGAAGGTCTTCCGTTTCAGCAGCGTCTATGGATGCTGCCTCTGGATCTTCCATTTCATCCAGGACATCTGCCTGTGCAGGCGCGTGGAATGTTTCTTCCGCGGCCAATACGACGCTGTTTTCGGACAGGAGCATCGTCATGGCCAGCAGGATCGCCAGTATACGTTTTTTCATTCTTTTTCTTTCCTTTCTTGATCAGTCTTTTAGTCGCTTTGTTGAATAGTCTGTTTTGTATATCTTCCTCCCTTCTCTTTCCTTGTGATATTTTGCGACATTTTTATTATACATGATATGTGCTTATATGTTAAGCCCTAATACATATTTTTTTTAGAGTATATCTGAAGATCACCTCCGTACGATATGGATCTGCGTCTTTATCTGCGATATTTTTATTATATGTTTTATGTCTTTGTTTGTTGAATACAGATGCATATTTTCCCCAGATCGTTATAATCATAGATTATAAGCGGACAGCTTTCAGAACTTTCTATCAATGACTGCTTGACACATCAGAGCGGAGTGGATATATGGAGAGAACCAAGCTTAGCTTAAAGTTACTGGAACTAAGACAAGAGCATGGCCTGACACAGAAACAGCTCTGTGCAGACCTGAACATCAGCCGTTCAAATTATTCCTATTTTGAATGTGGGAAGCGGGTCCCGGATATCAATACCCTGCTGCTGATCGCGCGCTATTACAGTGTCTCCCTGGATGAACTGGTGACCGGATCACCCCCGGCCGCCGTCCCACCCGCGGACACCTCCTGCGACCAGGGCCTGTCGCTCCTCCGGCACCTGCGCGCCAAACACATCCCCCTTGAGGATGTCATGGAGCTGTCGAAGACTGATTTCGACCTCTTGGCAGCCTACAAAAAACTGTCCGCAGATAATAAAGCGGAATTGTCTCATCTGATCAATTACAAATTAAAACGACAATCCGTCTGACAGGCTCCCTTCCGAGGAGCCTGTTTTTATCATACCATAGGCAAAGATCCCCAGCCGCCCCGACTTTCCACCAGAACATATTTACATAAGACCAACAGAGTAGTAAGATATATCTTGAAAGAACACAGCCACAGGAGGAAACAGCCGTGCTGAGCGGACAAGAAGTAAACGATGCCGTCGAAAAATACGCCGACATGATAAAGCGCATCTGCTTTTATCACCTGAAAGACCCCGCCGACACAGAGGACGTCTTCCAAAATGTCTTCCTGAAATACATGCTGCGCAACGAACCTTTCACCGACAGCGAACACGAGAAAGCCTGGCTGATCCGGGTCACGCTCAACGCCTGCCGGGACCATCTGCGCAGCCTCTTCCGCCACCGGATGGTCCCTCTGGAGCAGGTGGCCGAGCTCGCGGCAGACGTCCCGGAAGACCACAGAGAGGTCCTGGAAGCCGTCCTCTCCCTGCCGGGCAGATATAAAGACGCGATCTACCTGCATTATTACGAGGGGTACACCGCAGCTGAGATCGGGACGATCCTCGGCAAAAAAGAAAACACCGTTTATTCCCTCCTCTCCAGAGGACGGGGCATGTTAAAAGAAAGGCTGGGAGGTGATGGGAGCAGTGAATAAGATACGACAGGCATTCAACGACATCCACGCAGATCCCCGGTTAAAGGATCTCACCAAACAGGCCCTGGAGAGAGAACGCCAGAGGCGCGCCCGCCGAAAGACCGGCCTCGTCCTGGCCTGCACTCTGCTCTGTGCGGCTTTTGTCCTGATCCTGGGACTCAGGGGCTACACGTGGCTCCAGACCCCCATCTCCTACGTGAGCATCGACGTGAACCCTTCCATCGAGCTGGCTTTAAATCGTCTGGACCGAGTGGTGGCCGCCTCCGCCTACAACCCCGAAGGGGCCGGGATCCTGGAAGGCCTCTCCCTAAAAGGGAAAAAATACACCGACGCGATCCAGGCGATCGTAGGCAGCAGCGCGATGAGCGCCTACCTGGCCGACGACCCTGAGCTCCTCTTCACCGTGGCGTCAGACGGAGCGCACCAGGTCCGTCTGGAGAACGGGGCCGCGGACACGTCCATGCAGATGGGCCATTCCTGCCACAGCGCCAGCACCGACATGGCGACAGCCGCCCAGGCCCACGCCAGCGGGCTCTCCCTGGGAAAATACAACGCTTACCTGCAGTTGATACGATATGACGATACTGTGACCGTCGAGGAATGCCGCGAGATGAGCATCGCTGAGATCCGCGGCCTGATCCGCCAGTACCGGCAAGGAGAACGCGAAAAAGCACAGGAGATGCCCCCAGCCCCAACGCCCGCGCCCACGCAGGATCCGAACACGGGCGGAGGCTGCGTGAACGATATGGATACCGACATGAACAACGATGACAACAGCGGCATGCCCGCCCAGGAACAGCATCAGTATCGCCACCACGGCGGACATCACCACTGACTGGACGGAGTAGACAAAAACACAAAAAAGATCCGGAGGCAGGCCACCTTCCCGCCTGCCTCCGGATCTTCTTTTACGCTCTCACGCTCTGCTAACAACGCGCCGCATGATGTCTCACTTTATGGATCTTCCCGTTCGCATGGGTCAGTTTATGCTTCGGGCAATACCGTTTGCATCTGGCCTTGGTCTTGTGCCGCGCGTTATGATAGGCACAATAAACCCCTGACGGACGCCGGACAGTAGAACAGACGCTGTGATGTCCGCCGCCCCCACACCCGTGACCATGGCCGTGCGCCATGACCGGTACAGTCAGACTGCTCGCCATCATGACCGTCGCCATCATCACCGCGGCTTTTTTCTTCCATTTTCCCATACTCTTCATCTTCTGATCCTCCTTCATCATTCCTGTTGTTTTATCACTACATAAATAACACGCTCCGGCGCGTCACATCCTTGCAGAAGGATCTCACTTTTTTTGATCTTTTTTAAGACATATTCGAAAAGCGCTCCACCGCCTTCGTAAACCCTTCGATCGTCTTTTCGGCGTCCCCATGCCGGATGCCGTCCAGGACACAATGGCGGATATGCCCTTCCAGAACCACCTGGCCCGCCTTATGGAGCGCAGATTTGGCCGCGTTGATCTGAGAGAGGATATCCTCGCAGGGTATATCCTCGTCGACCATCCGGTCGATCGCCTGCACCTGCCCGACGATCTTGCGCAGCCTCCTGTGCAGATTGTCGGCATCCATACACTTCTTCATACTCTACCTCCTTACTATACATTGATCGTCTGCCATTTCCCCCGCACATAGCGCGCGATAAAGAACACCGCCCGCACAGCCCAGTCGATCGTCATCGCGATCCAGACCCCAAAGACCCCCATCTCAAAAAGATCCGCCAGAAGATAACTGAACCCGATGCGGAAGATCCACATGGACAGGATCGAGACGATCATGCAGTACCGGGCATCGTTGGACGCCCGCAGCGTGTTGCTCAGGGTAAATGAAGACGGCCAGATGAGGACCGCGCAGATGCTGTGATAAATGACGATCTTCGAAGCCAGACGCGCCGTCTCCGGTGAAAGGGCGTAGATCTTCATGATGACCGGCAGCAGCAGCACGATCAGCACATTCATCAGGAACAGGCTGCCATAGGACACCGCCATGATCTTTTTCGTATAATACCGGACCTGCTCATAGTCGCCCGCCCCCACGCACTGGGCCGTCACCGAGGACAGTGCATAACCGCTGGCCATACCCGTGAGGATTGCGAACATACACACAGAATTGCTCACCGCATTGGCCGCGATGGACACTGTACCGAATGTGGCCACCAGGCTCAGGACCAGGATCTTTCCCAACTGGAACATACTGTTTTCCAGCCCGTAAGGGATCCCGATGGAAAGGATCTTCTTTAAGATCTTGCCGTCAGAACGGATCCCCCACAGCCGTGTCATATGCAGAGTCTTTTCTTTATTTAAAAGGAGCCTGACCATCACGATGCCCGCGGTCACCCGCGACACCAGCGTCGGGACCGCCGCCCCCTCGATCCCCAGGCCCAGCCCGTAGATCAGCAGCGCGTTTCCCGCCAGGTTCATCCCGTTCATCAGTAGGGACATGAGCATGGGGGTCCGGGAGTCCCCCATCGCCCGGTAGACCGCCGCTCCCGCGTTATACAGCGCCATAAATGGTATGGACGCCGCCACGATCAGCAGATAGACATCGCAGTCCTCCATGACGAGCTGGTCTATATCCCCGAAGACCACATGGAGGACGAAGGGTCTTCCCACATAGAGCAGCGCCATGATCAGCACGGAAAACCAACTGATGAAGACCGCCAGCTGGTCCACCACCCGGCAGCCTTCCTCCGGCTTCCCCCTCCCGATCGCCTGGCCGGCCACGATCGCGCCGCCAGTGGCCAGCGCCGTAAAAGCGTTGATCAAAAGTACCATCACAGAGTCGATCAGCGATACCGCCGACACGGCCTCCTCCCCTACAGAAGCCACCATGACCGAATCCGCCAGTCCCACGAAGATCAGCAGGAACTGCTCGATGATCAGCGGGACGATGAGCTTTCCCAGGTCACGGTTGCTGAATAGTCTCGTCATCTTCTCATCCCTTCTATCGTTTTACCCACCCATTATACGCCCATACTCCCGATAAAGCAAGAACACATCGCCGCGCAAAAAAGCCTCCTAAGTCTATGAGGCACGCTCTGATACGTACCCCATGAGAGATAGGAAGCTGCCCAAATGGACGATAAGGAGGATCTAGTACAGCGCCTTGTGGGATCTGTGCAGATATTTCTCTTTTGTGGCCAGGCCGCCACGGATGTGACGCTCCTGTTTATTCACGTCTAAAACCCGGCGGACTTCCCCGGCCAGTTCCGGATTGATCTGCACCAGGCGATCCACCATGTCTTTATGTATGGTCGTCTGTGATAAGAACGGTCTCGTCCAGCCCCAGATCCCCAAAGAGCCGCAGATAAAAGTCCACATTGCCGTCCTTGTCCACCTCGATCTTCCGGATGATCCTTTTGAGCTGCTCGTTTGTCATATCTCGGACGGATGTGATATCTTCAATGTTCTGGAAGGTCTTCTGGAGGATATCCTCCAACTGGTCGCCTTTATCCAGATCATATTCCACCAGTCTCAGGTCGTTTTCCAACCGTTCGATCTTGGCCTTCATGCCTCCGATCTTTTCGTTCAATTCCTCTCGGCTGATCAGGTCGTCCGTATACATGTCCATGTATTTCTGTCGTTTTTTCTGTAATTTAGCAAGCTCCGCTTCCAGATCCTTTCTATGATCTATATTCTCGTCCCTGGCTTTATAGACTTTGGAAAATTCTCTGACCACATGATCGATGATCTTCTTTTTGGACCGCAGCATCTCGGCCATATACTCTTCCAGCTTCTGGATCATGTCCTCCTCATCCAGCGTCACCGCATTGGGGCAGCTGTTGGCCCCCTTCCCATTATGGCCGGAACAGACCCAGCGGACATACGTATTCTTATACGTGCGGACGATGCGCCTAAAAGACCATCCGCATTCCTTGCATTTGATCACCGTGCTGAACAGATATCTGTTGCTGTGCCGCTCCCGGTTTAGCCGGAAAGCCTTATGCCTGTCTGATAAGATCTCCTGCGCCTTCTCAAACTGCTCCGGCTCAACGATCCGTAGATCCGGGCGCTCCGTCACCATCCAGGCGGACTCCTCCTTCTGCGCCCGCACGCCGGTGAGAAAATCCGCCACCTCCTGTTTGCCGTTGATGATCTTCCCCGCATAAAGCGCATTCGTGAGGATCCGGCTGACCGCATTCTGGCTCCAAGCATACCCACGCTTCGTCTTCAGTCCCTTTTCATTGAGCAGATTCGCGATCCTTGCCGTCCCATGGCCACTTTCCGTATACCAGTCATAGATCTGGCGGATGATCTTGGCCTCCTCCTGGTTGATCGACATGTCAAAATATTCCCCCGGGATCTTGTCATAACCGTACACGATGTTGGGGACGCGGCCTTTCTCAGCGTTCATCTTTTTTCCAAATTTAATACGTTTGGAGGTGTTGGCGCTCTCTTCCTGCGCCAGGGCCCCGAAGATCGTCAGGACAAACTCCGACTGCCCCAGCACCGTCATATTCGCCGTCAGAAAAGTCGTCTCGATCCCCAATGCTTTCAGCGTGCGGATACTCTGCAGAAGATCCACCGTGTTCCGCGCAAAACGGGAGATGTCCTTGACCACCACCATGTCGAACAGGCCGTGGTGCGCGTCATTCATCAGGCGTAAAAATTCTTTGCGGTTCTTGATCTTCGTCCCGGAGATCCCTTCATCTGCATATAATCTGACCAGGTTATGGCCGTGCTTTTCTGTATATTCCATGAAAAATCTTTTCTGCGTCTCCAGACTGTTGATCTGATCGGATTTATCTGTGGATACTCTGCAATATGCGGCTATGTTCATGTTTTTATACCACCCTAATATTTTATCATCATTCCACTACGTCTTATATTATATACCATAACGCAGGGAAAATCAAGTCCAGATCGGGATTGTATCGATCGGAAGAGGAATGTATAATATAACAAAGAAATATATCGCTACAAAGCAACAAAACGCTCATTAAGAAGCATTTTCCAACCAAGGAGGGCTGATAAAATGGCTGATCTTGATCTAACTCCCTATGAGGACATCTACTCCGAAATAAAGAAAACTCTCCTGCTGTCACGCGATCAGGCATACAGCGCAGTCAATTTTGCGATGGTACAAGCCTACTGGCAGATCGGACGCATCATCGTAGAGCATGAGCAAAATGGCAATGCGCGGGCTGGCTATGGAAAATCTGTCTTGCAGGAATTGTCC
>CAJTYN010000116.1 GCA_910584115.1 uncultured Lachnospiraceae bacterium | reverse complement strand
AATGGGATCTGAGAAAGGAGGGCTGAGCCATATGGATATTTTGGGACTTATGGCAGTGCTGAGCTTCGGCTTGACCTGTTTTGGTATCGGATATACTATTGGTAAAGATAGCAACAACACGCAGAAATAGCCGCCCCTGTCTGACAAACTGAGCGGCTGTTCCAGCAACTTATAAGTCAGGCTAACCGTCTATCGGTAGCTCCTGTGGGGCGTCTGTTAGAGCAGATGCCCTTCTTTATGTTTAATATACCACATATAGGAGAAAACCTCAAGTACTTTTGATCGGTGTTTGTGTATGTGATCGGGCATGGTCAGGATCGGTCAGGCAGACCGTGTCCCTTATGCCTACCAACACAGGGGATCAGCATTCCTCCGCGATCGTATACAAAAGCTTTTCCGATTCTTCCCATCCCAGGCAGGGATCGGTGATCGACTTCCCATAGACATGATCGCCCCCGATCTTCTGGTTGCCGCCGACGATATAGCTCTCGATCATCACGCCCTTGACCAGCTCCTGGATATCCTTGTTGACCTTGCGGCTGTGGAGCACTTCCTTGGTGATCCGCACCTGCTGTTCATACTGCTTGTTGGAATTGGAGTGGTTCACGTCCACGATCGCAGCCGGGTTTTTCAGATCCCTCTGGCCGTATTTTTCCAGGAGGAGCTGCAGGTCTTCGTAGTGGTAATTGGGGATGGCCTCCCCGTGTTTGTTCACCGCGCCCCTCAAGATCGTGTGCGCCAGGGGATTGCCGGTGGTCTTGACTTCCCATCCTCTGTAAATGAAATCATGGCTGGCCTGTGCGGCGACCACCGAATTGAGCATGACGCTGATGTCCCCGCTGGTGGGGTTCTTCATGCCCGCGGGCACGTCCATGCCGCTGACGGTCAGGCGGTGCTGCTGGTCCTCCACGGACCGTGCGCCCACGGCCACATAGGAGAGGATGTCTGAGAGGTAGCGGTAGTTTTCCGGGTAGAGCATCTCGTCGGCACAGGTAAACCCGGTCTCCTCCACGACCCGCATATGCATCCGGCGGATGGCCAGGATGCCGGTGAGCATATCCGGCTTTTTCTCCGGGTCGGGCTGGTGGACCATGCCCTTGTAGCCCTCCCCGGTGGTCCTGGGCTTGTTGGTGTAGACACGGGGGATGATCAGTACTTTATCGGCGATCTTGTCCTGCACTCTGCGCAGTCGGCTGATGTAATCGCACACGGCATCTTCGTTGTCAGCGGAGCACGGCCCGATGATGGCCAGGAATTTTTGGGATCTCCCGGTAAATACGTCTTGGATCTCCTGGTCCCTTTGTATCTTGGATCGGCGGATCTTCTCAGAGATCGGATACTGCCCCCGGATCTGCGCCGGCGTGGGCAGTTTTGTGATGAATTCAAATCCCATGATCTTTCTCCTTTGCGTTTTAGTCGGTCTCTATTATAATACATTCCCGCATCCTTGTCGATCAGGGATCCTTCTGGGGCCAGATGATGCCCATACAGGCCAGTATGACCAGATAGAGCGCGCTGCAGATGCACATCTCGATCCCCAGGGATAGGAGGGCGGGCAGACGGTGGAGGATCTGGAGGATGTGTGCGGAGAAGAATGTGCATCCCAGGGAGATCCCCATGGCGGCCGCAGGTTTTACAAGCCAGCAGATGGTATCGAACTGGACCTGGCAATAGTGCCGCAGCACGCCCATATCCAGAGCGGCCAGGAGCAGCTCGCTGGCCAACAGTCCCCACAGATACCCCTGGATCCCCTGAAAAGGGACCACGAACAGGATCATGCATATGCGCAGGCTGACCCCCAGCGTGTTGTTGACAAAGCAGATCCCCGTCTTGCCCAGGCCCTGCAGGATGCTGGATAAAGTGGCGTCCATGTACAGGAAAGGGCAGATGAATGAGAGGATGCGGATAAAAAGCCCGGCGTCCTTGTTGTGGAACAGGCACAGGCCCAGCCGCGGCCCGTAGAAAAAGAAGAGCCCGGTGCTGAAGATCCCCAGGAGCAGGCAATATTTTAGCGTGGACGCCACAGTCCAGCGGATCGTGCGCATATTGCCCCGGGCCTGAGCCTCGCTCACCGAAGGGAGCAGCATGACGGAGACAGCGTTCGTGATCGTGGAAGGGAACAGCACCAGGGGCATAGCCATGCCGTTCAAGGTCCCGTAGATGCTCAATGCCTGTTTGGCGTTCAGGCCCGACAAGCGCAGCCGGCTGGGGATCAAGATCGCCTCCACGCTGTTTAAGAGGGTGAGCAGCACCCGGTTGGCTGTGACGGGCGCGGACATGGGCAGGATGTCTTTTAGGATCTTCACAGGCTGACGGATGCTCCCCAGGGAGAAATCCTGCGCCTGCAGGTTCCAGGCCACCGCGGCCAGGGAGAAGAGCATGGCCACGGCTTCGCCGCAGAGCATGCCGACCACCGCGATCACCGGGGTGGGCGTGAGTCCTTTCGATAAGATGACCGTGTAGGCCAGATACGTGGCGGCCACCCGCGCCGTCTGCTCCAGTAACTGGGAGACAGCCGGAAGGCCGGTCTTTTTTCGTGCAAAAAAATATCCGCTGACGCAGTTATGCACCACGCCCATAGGGATGCTGCAGGCCATCAGCTTTAGCATAGGCAGGGTCCGCGGCTCCAGCAGGATCTTTTCGCTCAAGAATGGCGCAGAGTGGTACAGCGCCCAGGCGGTCACGCCTGATAAGAGCAGGGAATAGAGGGTCCCCACGGCAAACGTGCTGTTGGCGCCCTGACGGTCCCCTAAGGCCATCTTCGCCGAGACAAAGCGGGAGATCGCCGTCTGGATCCCCATCACGGTCAGCGCATAGCAGAGCATGTTCAGGGGAAAAATGAGCTGGTAGATCCCCATCCCTTCCGCACCGATCGCGTGAGAGAGGAATATCCTATAGAAGAAACCGATCATCCTGGTCAAAAATCCGGCGGCGGACAGGATAAAAGCGCCCCGGATCAAACGTCGTCCATTTCCCATATCCAGATCTCTTTCCATTGATCTTTGTTGACTAAGTATATTCTGAAAAGCATCTTGACAGAACAAGGGGATAGTGATACATTTATAGCTGAAATCCTATTAAAATACTCGGAATTAGAAGGCGGGGTGGGGGATGAAGCTATCAACGAAAGGAAGATACGGTCTGCGGGCGCTGATCGACCTGGCAGTCCACTGTACAGAAGAAGCTGTTTCCATACAGAGTATCGCGAAACGTCAGAATATCTCTGACCGATATCTGGAACAGCTGATGGGAAAACTGAGGAGAGCGGGCCTCGTGGTCAGCGTCAGGGGGGCTGGCGGAGGCTACCGTCTGGCCAGGGCGGCCGAGGAGATCTCGGTGGGCGAGGTCCTCCGGGCGCTGGAAGGAAACCTGGATGCGGTCACCTGCCCCGGCAACGACGGGGAACCGGGAGAGCCGGGCTGTGAGGAGGCGGATGTGTGCGTGACCCGTTATGTGTGGAAACGGATCAACGACAGCATCACCCAGGCCGTGGATGGCATCATGATTAGTCAGCTCGTGGAAGAGAGCCGGAGGATCCAGGAGGAGAAAGGCCAGATCTGCCCGCGACCGTGTGAGAATAAGAATGGAGGTAAATGATGAAGAAGACGATCTATCTGGATAATGCAGCGACGACAAAGCCGGCGCCGGAGGTTGTGGAGGCCATGCTGCCTTATCTTACAGAAAATTATGGAAATCCTTCCAGTGTCTACGGGCTGGCGGGGGCCAGCAAGGAGGCCATCACCCAGGCGAGGGAGACGATCGCGGGGGTCTTGGGCGCGGACACCAAGGAGATCTATTTCACAGGGAGCGGCACAGAGGCGGACAACTGGGCCCTCATAGGCGCGTACGAGGCGTACAAGGATAAAGGCAACCACATCATCACCACCAAGATCGAGCATCATGCCGTCCTGCACACCTGCGAATATCTGGAAAAGAAGAGAAAAGCGAAGATCACCTACCTGGATGTGGATGAAAACGGGATCGTGGACTTAGAGCAGCTCCAGAAGGCCATCACGCCGGAAACGATCCTGATCTCGGTCATGTACGCCAATAACGAGATCGGGACCATACAGCCGATCCGGGAGATCGGGATGATCGCCAGGGAACACGGCATCCTGTTCCACACAGACGCGGTACAGGCATTCGGCCAGCTTCCGATCGATGTGAACGCCGACAACATCGACATGCTCAGTTCCAGTGCCCACAAGATCAACGGGCCGAAAGGCATCGGCTTCCTCTACATCCGAAAAGGCGTGAAGATCCGCTCCTTCATCCACGGAGGCGCCCAGGAGAGGAAGCGTAGGGCCGGGACAGAGAACGTGGCCGGGATCGTGGGCTACGGCTGTGCCGCCAAACGGGCCGCGGACACCATGCAGGAGAGGGGGGAGCGGGAGAAGGGCCTGCGCGACCATCTGATCCGCCGGATCATGAAAGAGATCCCCTACGTGCGTTTAAACGGCGATCCCGTCAGACGTCTGCCCAACAACGTAAATGTCAGCCTGCAGTTCATCGAAGGGGAGTCCCTGCTGATCATGATGGACATGGAGGGGATCTGCGTCTCCAGCGGATCCGCCTGTACATCCGGATCCCTAGATCCCTCCCACGTGTTGCTGGCCATCGGCCTGCCCCATGAGATCGCCCACGGCTCCCTGCGGTTCTCACTGGGAGAGGATACGACAAGAGAAGAACTGGACTACGTGGTGGATAAGTTAAAAGGCATCGTGGAGCACCTGCGGGCCATGTCACCTCTTTATGAAGATTTTATAAAAAAAGGAAAAAAAGCATAAATCATATACCAAACGGAGGGAAAAAGATGTATAGTGAAAAAGTGATGGATCATTTCCAGAACCCAAGGAACGTAGGAGAGATCGAGGACGCCAGCGGCGTGGGGACCGTGGGCAATGCAAAATGCGGGGATATCATGCGGATCTATCTGGATATCGACGACGACCAGGTGATCCAGGACTGTAAGTTCAAGACTTTCGGCTGCGGCGCCGCTGTGGCCACCAGCAGCATGGCCACGGAGCTGGTCAAGGGAAAGACCGTCCAGGAAGCCCTGGAGGTGACCAATAAGGCGGTGATGGAAGCTCTGGACGGGCTGCCGCCGGTGAAAGTCCACTGTTCGCTCCTGGCGGAAGAAGCCATCCATGCGGCCCTGTGGGACTATGCCGAAAAGAACCACATCAAGATCGAGGGCCTGGAGAAACCGAAGTCCGACATCCATGAAGGCGAAGAAGAGGAAGAGGAAGAATACTAGATGGCAAAGGAGAGAGTCGTGGTGGGCATGTCCGGAGGCGTAGATTCTTCCGTGGCAGCCTGCCTGCTGCAAAGATCCGGCTACGAGGTGATCGGGGTGACGATGCAGATCTGGCAGGAGGAAGATCCCTTCGACATAGAGGACAACGGGGGCTGCTGCGGCCTCACCGCCGTGGAGGACGCCCGGCGGGTGGCCCAGGCGCTTAAGATCCCTCATTATGTCATGGACTTCCGCCGGGAATTCAAAAGCTCCGTGATCGATCAGTTCGTGGACGAGTACGTCAGAGGCCGGACGCCAAATCCATGCATCCGCTGCAACCGCTATGTGAAATGGGGCGCCCTCTTGGAAAAGAGCCTGGGCCTGGGCGCGGACTACATCGCCACAGGGCATTATGCCAGGATCCGGCATCTGGAAAACGGACGATACGCGCTGCAGGCCTCGGCCACTCTGGAAAAAGACCAGACCTACGCATTGTACAGCCTGACCCAGGAGCAGTTGGCGCATACTCTGATGCCGGTGGGGGACTATACAAAAGAGGAGATCCGGCAGATCGCGAGAGAGGCGGGACTGCCCGTGGCAAAGAAGCCGGACAGCCAGGAGATCTGTTTCGTGCCGGATAAAGACTATGCCGGGTTCATCGACCGGACGCTGGAAGATCCCGTGCCGCCGGGGGACTTCGTAAATGTCCGCGGGGAGAAGATCGGACGGCATAAAGGCATCACCCACTACACCATCGGACAGAGAAAGGGCTTAGGTCTGGCTATGGGACATCCCGTATTCGTGGCCGCTATCCGCCCGCAGAGCAACGAAGTGGTCATCGGAGAGCACGCGGATATCCTTGCCCCGGCCCTCAGATGCAGCCATATAAACCTCATGGCCTGCGCAGACATCGGGGAAGGTATGCCCGCGACGGCCAAGATACGCTATAATCACAGAGGCGCCGCCTGCCGTCTGTATAAAACGGGATCGGATGGCGCCGTCTGCCGTTTTGAGGGACCGCAGAGGGCCATCACGCCCGGACAGGCCGTGGTCTTTTATCAGGGGGATCTGGTGCTGGGCGGCGGTGTGATCGAAGAGGCATTGAGATAGAAGAGAGCGGAGAGTGCATATGACAGGATTAACACAGGAGCAGGTGCGGCAGCAGATAGACGCCGGTAATGTAAATATCAATGAAAATCCGGATACCAGGACGTATAAGCAGATCCTCCTTGAGAATACGCTGACTTTTTTTAATTTTATCAATGCCGTGCTCTTAGGTCTGGTCCTGGTGGTCGGTTCCTATAAAAACGCCGCTTTTGTGGGCATCATCGTGATCAATACGGTCATCGGCATCATCCAGGAGATCCGGGCGAAGAAGGTCCTGGATAAACTGGCGATCCTGACCGCCAGCAAGTCCATGGTGATCCGGGACGGGCAGCGGTCCGAGATCCCTACGGAAGAGCTGGTGCTGGGTGATCTTGTTTTCTTGCAGGCCGGGGATCAGATCCCCGCCGATGCGGTCATACAGGAGGGGGATCTGGAGGTCAACGAATCCCTGCTCACCGGCGAGGCAGATACGCTGGTAAAAAACGTGGGGGACGATCTCTTTTCCGGGAGTTTCGTCACCTCCGGGCAGGCATACTGCCAGGTCGTGCATGTGGGCAAGGACAATTATGCGGCCAAGATCACCGGGGAGGCCAAGGAGTTCCGGCGGCACCACTCGGAGCTCCGGGATTCCTTAAATAAGATCCTGAAGGTGGTCAGCATCATCATCCTCCCTCTGGGCATCGCTCTTTTCTACAAACAGTTTTATTGGGTGGACAATACGTTCCGGGACGCTGTGGTCAGCACGGTGGCGGCTGTGCTGGGGATGATCCCCGAGGGGCTGGTGCTGCTCACCAGCGTGGCCCTGACGCTGGGGACCATGCGCCTGGCGAAAGAAAAGACGCTGGTGCAGGAGCTGTTCTGCATCGAGACGCTGGCGCGGGTGGATGTGCTCTGCCTGGATAAGACGGGTACGATCACGGAAGGATCCATGTGCGTGGAACAGGTGATCCCTCTGGAGGTGGAAGCGGATATCGGGAAGATCATGGGGGATCTGATGGGCGTTCTGGAGGATAACAACGCCACCTTCCAAGCCCTGCGGGAGTATTTCCCCGGGCGCAGGGAGGCGGCCTTAGACCATGCGATCCCTTTTTCCTCCGAGCGGAAATACAGCGGCGGGTGTTTTGAGGAAAAGGGCACGTATCTGCTGGGGGCGGTCCAGTTCCTCTTTCCCCATCAGGAGGGATCCGACGGCGGCGGACCTGCTCAGGGACTGGAAGAACGCTGCAGGGGTTATGCACGGGAGGGCTACCGGGTCCTGGTGCTCGCCCACAGCCCGCAGAAGAACGAAAGAGCAGAATTGCCGCCGGATCTTCGGCCGCTGGCGCTCCTGCTGCTGACGGATGTGATCCGCAAGGAAGCGGCAGATACCTTTGATTTTTTCAGGGAACAGGGCGTGCAGATGAAGGTCATCTCCGGGGACGATCCGGTGACGGTGGCCGCCATCGCGAAGAAGGCGGGCCTCGAGACGGCCGACCGGTATATCGATGCGGCCACGATCGTGGACGGCGAGGGTATGAAAAAAGCGGTGGGAGAGTACAGCGTATTCGGACGGGTGACGCCCCAGCAGAAGAAGGAGATGGTGCTGGCCTTAAAAGAGATGGGCCATACCGTGGCCATGACCGGGGACGGGGTCAACGATGTGCTGGCCTTAAAAGAGGCGGACTGCAGCGTGGCCATGGCCTCCGGCAGCGAGGCGGCAAAAAACATCGCCAATGTAGTGCTGCTGGATTCGGATTTTGCGTCGATGCCCCACATCGTGGATCAGGGACGGAAGGTGATCAACAACATCCGGACGGCGGCGTCCATGTTCCTGATCAAGACCTTTTTTTCAGTATGCCTGTCCCTGCTGACCATATTTTTCGGGGATGTGTATCCCTTTGAGCCGATACAGATGTCGCTGATCAGCGCCTGCGCGGTGGGGATCCCTACGTTTTTGCTGGCCCAGGAATCCAATTTTCAGAAAGTGGACAATACTTTTTTGCGCCATGTGTTCATGAACGCGCTGCCGACGGCGTTTACCATCACGCTGTGCGTATTCGGGATCATGCTGGTCTGCCAGGGTGTGTACCACTCGGATGAGATGCTCTCCACAGCCTGCGTCCTGGTGACGGGCTGGAGTTATATGGCGGCGCTGCGCACCGTATACCAGCCCCTCAACACATTTCGGAAAGTGGTCATCACCGGGATGCAGCTCTTGTTCTTCGGAGGGGCGCTGATCTTCCAGAAGCTCCTGAATTTCAAAGGGCTGGAGTTTGGCATGATCATCATGGTCTTCTTCCTGATGACCGTCTCCCCGGGCATCATCGATTTTTTGACCACGATGATGAACCGGCTGCGCGTCTCGGTGGAAGAAAGATCCGCCCGGCGGCAGGCGAAGAAAGAGCTGATCTGAGTGGGTCTTGTAAGATAGAGTTTAAATGCAGTCCGGCAGGGGGAGGGAGCGGGGGATGCGTTTCTCGAAGATCGTATAATGGGTGTATCCGCAGGAGCGCAAAAGTCCCCCCAGCTTTTCATAGGCGAAGGCCACATGCTCCGGCGAATGGCCGTCGGATCCGATGGTCAGCAGCTCCCCGCCCAACTGGCGGTAACGGGTCAGGATCTCTTCACAGGGGTTGGGATGGCCCAGACCGTAGCGGAAACCGGATGTGTTGCATTCCAGGGCGATCCCTTTGTCGATGAGTTTCTTTAGGATCTCTTCCAGGAGGTCGGCGTATTTTTCATAGGTATAGTAGCGGTTCTGGTCAGGGCCGTAGCGGACGATATAATCCAGGTGGCCATATGAGTCCATGGATGAAAAAGCGTCCAGGTTTTCCAGGATCGTCTCGAAATACCGCCGGTATACGGACGCTTCATCCCTGCCCTCAAAAAAATCTTTATAATAAGGATCCCTGCCGTCTACCAGATGGGAGGATCCGATGCAGTAGTCGAAAGGATACTGCTGGATATATTCCTCGTAAAACCCGCTCAGATACGGCTGCAGGCCCAGCTCGATCCCAAAATAGATGTTGATCTGTCCGCGGTATTTCTCAGAGAGGGCGTTGTAGGCTGCCAGGTAGGCAGGTGTGTCTACACTGAAGTTTTCATGGTGGTCGGTGGGGAAGTCTCTGTCGATGTGCTCGGTAAAGCAGATGTGGGTCAGCCCTTTTCGGATGGCGCTTACGATCATGTCTTCCATGGGCGCCTGGCTGTCGCCGGAGAAAGAGCTGTGCATGTGGAGATCGGTGGTCGGTATGTTGTTCATCTTTATAAAACTCCTTTGTAGGTATTCTCTATGATGTTATTATAGCATAGGATGGTCTGGATTTCTGCCGAAATTTTTACTGTTTTTTTAAAATTTAGTATTGAATTTTTTTTCGGATCAGTATATAATAAAACTCGTGTGAAACGCACATTGGAGATTGCTGGAATAGCTCAGTTGGTAGAGCACTTCACTCGTAATGAAGGGGTCGAGGGTTCGAG
>CAJTYN010000115.1:8794-9983 GCA_910584115.1 uncultured Lachnospiraceae bacterium | reverse complement strand
TTTTTATCAGGCTTTTCCGTCACAGCCCAGGACCTCTTTGATCTTGTGGGCAACGACTGCTTTTACGTTTGCGCGGCCGACTTTCAGGTATTCACGCGGGTCGAACGCGGCTGGGTTCGTCCACATCACTTCGCGGATCCCGGCGGTCATAGCCAGGCGGAGGTCGGAGTCGATGTTGATCTTGCAGACGGCAGAGCGTGCGGCCTGGCGGAGCATCTCTTCCGGAATGCCGATGGCGTCAGCCAAGTTCCCGCCGTGTTCCTGGATGATCTTCACGTATTCCTGGGAAACGGAAGACGCGCCGTGCAGGACGATGGGGAAGTTCGGGATACGTTTGCTGATCTCGTCCAAGATGTCGAAACGCAGCTGGGGTTTCTGGCCTGGTTTGAATTTGAACGCGCCGTGGCTGGTGCCGATGGCGATCGCCAGGGAATCCACACCTGTCTTGTCCACGAATTCCTCTACCTGGTCAGGCTGTGTGTACTGAGCATCCGCGTCAGAGACATTTACGTCATCCTCAACGCCCGCCAGCTGTCCCAGTTCGGCTTCTACGACGACGCCTTTGGAATGAGCGTATTCCACGACTTCTTTGGTCACTTCTATGTTTTTCTCAAAATCGTAATGAGAACCGTCGATCATTACAGAAGTAAAACCGCCATCGATACAAGACTTACAAGTCTCGAAATCCGGACCGTGATCCAGATGCAGGGCGATGGGGATGTCATTTTCGATGAGCGCGGCTTCCACTAATTTGACCAGATACGTGTGGTTGGCATAAGCCCTGGCTCCTTTGGAAACCTGCAGGATGAGAGGAGCGTTCAGCTCTCCGGCCGCTTCCGTGATCCCCTGTACGATCTCCATGTTGTTTACGTTGAACGCACCGATGGCGTAGCCGCCTTCATACGCCTTCTTAAACATTTCAGTAGTTGTGACTAATGGCATGATCCTCAACTTCCTTTCTCAAAAAATATTGTCTGTTTTACCCTGATATTATACCATATTCTAGCATGATTAAAAGATAAAATTCTATATTTTTCCCTGTCAGGGCCTATCTGTCCTCCTCTCACAATCTTGATATGATCCAATGGGAAAAATAAGAGCAACATTACAGATATTTTTGTGCGTCTTCTGGGCTCAGTCCATATTGCTCCTGGAGTTTGATCAAGATCGTCTGTGACGGGATACCCAG
>CAJTYN010000115.1:0-8694 GCA_910584115.1 uncultured Lachnospiraceae bacterium | reverse complement strand
TGTTCGTTTTCCTTACATCACCCAATAGGCGTCACCTTCCTTTTTGAAAGATCAACTCATTTATTCCGTAAAAGTATACCGGATGGAATTTCCGCATCCATCCCCCGTCACGATGATGACATCACCGGAAGGATCCTCGATCTTCTCCAGGATCGGAAAACGGCCGTTCTCTTTTACATATGCTTCCGGGCTTTCCGCCTCTACTTCTATGATCTCTTTTTGGGCGTATCTGTCCCCGCCGCATGGATTTATATCTTCGATATATACTTCATATTCGTGCATCTTTTCTCCTTTTTATCGGATCGTGATCTGGCAGGTCTCCATGGCCTTTAACGCCCGTTCATGGCTCTCGGGGGTCACGCCCGCGCAGCAGGTGCTGTCCACGCGGATCTCGACCTCCGGCAGAAAGGCTTTCAGGATCATGGCGTTTGCGATCACGCAGATATCGGTGCACAGCCCGACCAGCTCGATCGATCCGATCGGATCTGTCTCATGGAGCTGTCGCATCTGTTCGCCCAGTGCCGCGCTGCCGAAGGTGATCTTGTCCACAGGCGGTTCTGTGCAGCAGGGGGCGAGCTGTTCATGGATCTGCCAGCCGTGTGTCCCGCGGATGCAGTGGGGGACGGGGAGTTTCCGGCCTTCCTGGGTGTGCAGGTAATCTTCCTCATGGGTGTCCCTGGTAAATATGATCTTGCCGTCAAAGCCCCGTACTTTCTCTATGACCCGGGGCAGGATCTTCTGGGCCTCCGGGGTGCCCAGCGCGCCGTCGATGAAATCATTTTGCATATCTATTACGATCAATACGTTCATAGCAGGCTGCCTCCATACATCATCTGGAAAAGTTCTTTTCCTGTTTTTGTGACAAAGATGTTCTCATAGACGGCGCCGATCGCGGGGCCGCCGGCCTGGTCTTCGTATAGGTTGACGAGGAAGTCTGCCTCGACCAGGATCTGGTAGTCCTCCCCGCGGATGTCCTTGTACGTGTGGTGATGGCCTACCAGGTAGCAGATCCTCTTTATCATGTCTGTGTCAGATATCAGGTCCTCCAGCATCCTGGCCGCTTCGCCTGGGCCTTCCTGTTCCTGGAGCTTTCCGTCGCAGCGTCCGTATCTTTCTTCCGCCCGTTTGATCCCGATGTCGTGGACCAGGGCGGCGGCTTCTAATGTGGTCTGCGTGCGGGCGTCTAAACCTTCGCCCTGGCCGATCAGGCGGGCCAGGGTGTGGACTTTGAGGAAATGCTGGATGCGGCGGGGGTCGTTTTCATAGTAGCGGATCATCTCTATGGTGAGCGCGGCGATCTTCTCTTCCATAAGATCTACCGGAACTCTTTCATCAGTTCGCCGAAAACGGGCAGGGCGTTCACGATCGTCTCGTAGGCGACGCAGTAGGACAGGCGCACGTAGCCCGGGCAGGCGAAGGAACTGCCGGGGACGATGAGGATGTTGTGTTTCTGGGCCGCTTCGCAGAATCTCTTCTCATCGGGCACCGGGGATTTCACGAACAGGTAGAAGGCGCCCTGCGGCTTGATGCATTCCAGCCCGCATTTTTTCAGGCCCTCGTATAAGGTCGTGCGGTTCCTGTCGTAGTAGGCGATGTCTGAGCGGGCGTCCACGCAGCGGGCGATCACTTTCTGCTGCAGGGACGGCGCGTTGACGGATCCGGTGATGCGGTTCGCGATGCCCGCCGCCGTGATCATCTCCTCGCTGCCGTCCGCCTCGTCCGGGATCACCAGATAGCCGATGCGCTCCCCGGGCAGGGAGAGGGATTTGCTGTAGGAATATGCCACGACAGTATTTGCATAGTATTTTGTCAGGAACGGGACTTTTACGCCGTCGTAGACCAGTTCCCGGTAGGGTTCGTCTGAGATCAGGTAGATCACGCTCCCAAATTCCTTCTGTTTGGCTTCCAGGATGGCGGCCAGTCGTTTGATCGTCTCTTCTGAATAGACGACGCCCGTGGGGTTGTGGGGGGTGTTGACGATCACGGCTTTCGTGTTGGCGGTGATCCTCTTTTCAAATTCCTCCAGGTTCGGCTGGAAGGTGGCGGTGTCCGGCGGGACTTCCACCAGTTTCCCGTCGAAATTATTGATGTAGGAGCCGTACTCCAGGAAATAGGGGGCGAATACGATTACTTCCTCGCCGGGGTTCAGGATCGTCTTTAGGATCACGTTCAGGCCGCTGGCCGCGCCCACCGTCATGATCAGATTCCTGAACTGGAAAGCCGTGCCGAAGCGGCGGTTCAGGGACTCCGCGATGGTCTGGCGGACGTCCTCGAAGCCCGCATTGTTCATATAGCCGTGGAGCACCACGGGGTCTTCTTCATTTACCACGTCGATGATGGCTTGTTTCACTTCTTCGGGCGCGGGGACGTTGGGATTCCCCAGGCTGAAATCGTATACTTTGTCGGCGCCGTATTTCGCGCGGAGCCGGGCGCCTTCCTCGAACATCACGCGGAGGGCTGAATTATTCTGGACAAAGTATTTCATTTTTTCCGATATCATGGATAGTTTCCTCCTCAATTTTATGTTGGCATCTCGTTCGCCACGATATTCCAGCCGATCTTAAATCGGTCGAAGATCTCTGCGTGGAATGTGCTGTAAAAAGTCTTCGTGGGCGGCAGTACGATACGTTTATCTTCTCCAAAACGATCGAATAGTTCCTGTGCTTCTTTTTGATCCGGCACAGTGACGGTCAATCGGATGTTGTCTCCCCGGACGGCCGGGGCCGCGGCCTCATCGGCAAACCAGACGGTGTTTTCGCAGATCTCAAGTTCCGCGTGCAAGATCCATTGGTCAAGGTCCGGTGGCAGATCCGTGAGTCCTTCCGGTACGTAGTCCCCGTAGGGTTGCGCCATCTTTAAGGAACAGCCGAAGACTTCCTGGTAAAAGTCCAGGGCCTCCCTGCATTCGCCGTGAAAGAGTATATAGGGTATGATCATTTTCGTTTACCTCCGTTTCCTGCTCAGGATGGACCAGCCGGTGAGGGCCAAAAACAGTACGGCCACGGTCATCCAGGGGATCAGATATCTCAGGCCCTTATCAGAGAACATGTCCCAGTAGCCTTTCAGGTAGATCAGCAGCACGACCGCCGGCAGGACGAAGGTCATGTAGCCTTTGACCGCCGCCGGGAATGGCATCCCGTCTCCCGCGTTCGCCTCCTGGATAAATGCGTCCCAGCCCCAGCCCCGGCGGGTGGTGCAGAACATCAGGTAGATCAGGGAGCCGATGGGCAGGATGTTGTTGGACACGAGGAAATCTTCCAGGTCCATGATCCCGCTCCCCGGCCCCAGCGGCTGGATGCCGGATAAAAGGTTGAAGCCCAGCGCGCAGGGCAGGGAGAGCACGATCAGGAGCAGGATGTTGACGAGGACCGCTTTCTTCCTCTCCCAGCCCCACAGATCGATGGCGAAGGAGATGATGTTCTCAAACACAGCCACCACCGTGGACAGGGCGGCAAAGGAGAGGAACAGGAAGAAGAGGGTTCCCCAGACGCGCCCTCCGGCCATCTGGTTGAAGATGTTCGGCAGGGTGATGAAGATCAGGGAGGGGCCGGCGCCCGGCTCGATACCGTAGGCAAAACAGGCGGGGATGATGATCAGGCCGGCCGCCAGCGCGACGACGGTGTCTAAGAGCGCGATGTTCATGGCTTCCCCGGCCAGAGAGCGGTCTTTGCCCAGATAACTCCCGAAGATGGCCAGGGCCCCGATGCCGATGCTCAGGGTAAAGAACGCCTGGGACATGGCGCCGAACACCACGTTGCCCAGCCCCTGCTCCATCATGCGCCCAAAATCCGGGATCAGATAAAAGCGGATCCCCTCGCCGGCGCCTGGCAGCGTCACCGAGTGGGCGGCCAGTACCACGATCAGAGCCAGCAGACAGATCATCATGATCTTGGTGATCTTCTCCACGCCTTTCTGCACGCCCAGGGAGCAGATCCCGAAGGAGATCAGCACCGCCAGGACCATCCAGAAGATCAGGGTGGATGGTGAGCTGGTCATCTCGGTAAATTTTATGGCCACATGATCTACGGTCAACGCCCTGCGGGTAAATTCCCCGCTCAGGCAGCGGAAGCAGTAGTAGAGCATCCATCCGGCCACCACGGTGTAGAACATCATCAGCAGATAATTTCCCGCGATCCCCAGATAGCTGTAGTTGTGCCAGCGGCTCCCGGCGGGCTCCAATTCTTTAAAAGAGGCGGCGCAGCTCTTCTGGCTGCTCCGTCCCACGGAAAATTCACAGACCATGATCGGAAAACCTAGGATGACCAGGAAGATCAGGTAGATGAGGATGAACGCGGCGCCGCCGTATCTGCCGCACATGTAGGGAAATTTCCAGACATTTCCCAGGCCCACGGCACATCCGGCGGATACGAGGATGAAGCCCAGCCGCGATCCGAATTTTTCCCGTTCCTGCATAAAAGAGACTCCTTTCTTAAGCGTCGGCCACCGCGCCCATGCCCATCTGGATCGCTTTTTTGTTCAGATCCAGGAAGCGGGGCTTTATGTTGGCCTCCAGGATGGCGTCCCAGTGGATGTCATGAAGCCCCATGGCGTGGATGATCGTTCCGAGTAAGACCATGTTGGCGGCTTTTTCATTTCCCAGCTCCCGGGCCATGCTGGTGGCGTTTACGACTTTTACGTTCTTGACATGTTTCCTGATCTCGTCCAGGACATCCGGCGGGTATTCCTCTTCGCCGATGACGACAGACTGGGAGGGGATCTCCTCGTCGTTGACCACCAGCGTGCCGTCTTCTTTTAAATAGTCCAGGTTCCTGAGGGCTTCCATCTTCTCAAAGGCGACGACGATGTCGGCGGCGCCCTTTTCGATCACCGGGGCGTAGACTTTCTCGCCGTAGCGCACCTGGGAGGACACGCTCCCGCCCCTCTGGGACATGCCGTGGATCTCGCTCATCTTCACGTCATATCCGGCTTCCATCAGCCCGGTGGTCAGTATCTTGCTGGCGAGGATGGTCCCCTGACCGCCCACGCCTACTAATAAAATGCTCTTTGTCATGATCGATCCCCCTGTTTTAAATTTTTGTTTGCCGCGGTCATCCGCGGATCTTGACGGTCCGGACGCTGCTCCATGCGCTGTGATAGATGGTGCTGCCGGATCTTTTACAGCAGCGGATCCGGATGCGGTATGTCCTTCCTTTTGCCAGACGGGTCAGGAGCGCGGATGTCTGTTTCCCGGACGCTATATCGGAGCGTTTTGCGCCTGCAAAGCTCTTGGAGGCGGTGTACTGGATCTGATAGCCGGTCGCTCTGGCGTTCTTCTTCCAGGTCACCCGGGCCTTCTGAGGCGCTTTACCGACGGCGCCGGTAAGGGTCGGCGCTGTCAGCCGCAGGATGGTCTGGCCGATCTTGTCGTGGGCGCTGAGGGTCTTCTTTTTTGTGCCTTTGTAGGCCTTGACTGTGTAAGAATAGGCCATACCGTTTTTGCTCTTTACGGTCGTATCGGTGTAAGACGTCTTGGCCGCGGATCTGATCTGGGCGATCCGTTTCCAGGCGGCGTTCTTGCTCCTGCGGTATACATAGTAGCCGTCGGTGTTGGCGGTCCTTGTCCATTTTATGGTGATCCCGGCTGCGGTGTTGGCGGTACCCTCCATCTGGGGGATGCTCGGTCTTGTGTTCGTGTCGTCGTCCTGGGCGCGCGTGCCGGGAAGCGGGATCTTCACCGGGCGTGGCTGGCTGTCCCGGTCGCCGGTGCCCAGCTGTCCGGAGTCGTTTGAACCCCAGATCCAGAGTGAGCCGTCGTTTTTTAAGGCTCCGCCGTGGCATTCGCCCAGGGCGGCACTCTGTACGTTGTCCAAGATCTTCACCGGGCGCAGCCGTTTGGCCCGGCTGCCGGTGCCCAGCTGCCCCCGGTCGTTGCTGCCCCAGACCCAGAGTGAGCCGTCGGTCTTGAGCGCGGCAGAGTGCTCGTCGTTTAGATAGACGTTCTGCACATCATCCATGATCTTGGTGGGGAGGGGCCGGTCTGTCTGGTCGCCGGTGCCCAGCTGGCCAGAGTCGTTTGAACCCCAGATCCAGAGTGAGCCATCGTTTTTGATCGCGGCGGTGTGAGAGGGACCCGCGTCTACGTCCCGTACGTCTGTCATGACCTGGGCGGGGCGTGGGAGTGTGTCGTCCTCACTGTTTTTTTCCGTACCGATGCCCCGGAGGCCGCCGATGTTTGAACCCCAGATCCAGAGTGTGTCGTCATTTTTGATCACGGCGGTGTAAAAGGCGCTCAGGCTGACTTTTTTTACATTGGCCAGGACTCTGACAGGGCGGAGCCTGTCAGACCCATCGCCGGTGCCCCGCTGGTTGTTTTCGTTTAACCCCCACATCCAGAGTGAGCCGTCGGTCTTGACCGCGCCGCTGTGATCGCTGCCTAAGCTGACCTGTCGGACACGGGTCAGGATCTTGGTCGGGTGGGTGCGGTAGAGCATCGTATCGCCGTCCCCTGAGTCGCTCTCGTACTCAAAACCCCAGACCCAAAGGGTGCCGTCCCTCCGGACCGCAGCGCCGGAAGAGTTCCCCAGGTCGAGGCTCTGGACGCTGGATAGGATCTTGACGGGGCGGTAGCGGTTGATGGCATCGCCGGTCCCCAGGGCATATAGGGCATTGGAACCCCACATCCAAAGGGAGCCGTCCGAGCGGACCATGCCGCTGTGATCGCTGCCCAGCGCGATCTGAGATCTGTCTGTAGCAGCGTTGGCAGATACGGTATCAGGGGGCGCCTGTATGAATAAAGAGGCCAGCAGCAGGAAGGCGGGCAACAGGATGTTCACTTTTCTATTCATCTTTTATGATCGCTTCCTGTCTGCAGATCTGCATGCAGACGTCGCAGCCTACACATTGAGCCGGGTGGATCACGGCTTTCTTGGTGCCGGCGTCAAAGGACATGGCCGGGCAGCCTGCTTTCAGGCAGAGCTTGCAGCCTACGCATTTATCGTCTAAGACCCTGTTCTTGGTGACGAACAGGTCTGTAAATTCTTCCTGGTCCGCCTGGGAGAACTTTTTCAGGGCGCAGGGCCATCTGGTGATGATCACGGAAGGCTCGTCCAGGGCCAGGAATGCATCCAGCGCGTCGTCCACTTCCTGTAGGTTGTTGGGGTCGATCACGCGTATGTGGCGGATGCCGATGGCGCGGACCAGGTCTTCAATCTTGATCAGGGTCGTGGGCTCGCCCTTGGCGGTAAATCCGGTGCCGGGGTTGTCCTGATGGCCGGTCATGCCG
Organism: uncultured Lachnospiraceae bacterium; assembly: GCA_910584115.1. Classification (GTDB taxonomy): domain Bacteria; phylum Bacillota; class Clostridia; order Lachnospirales; family Lachnospiraceae; genus MGBC164599. The sequence continues at coordinate 1,472 of CAJTYN010000115.1, read as the reverse complement.
GTGATCCGGTTGTCCAGGATGATGTTGACGGTGTTGCTGTTGTTGTACACGGTGTTGATCAGGGAGTTGATCCCTGTGTGGAAAAAGGTGGAGTCGCCCAGTACGGCCACGACCCTTTTCCCGGAGCCCGTCTGGTTAAATGCTTTCTGTGCGCCGTGTCCGATGGAGAAGCTGGCGCCCATGCAGACGGTGGAATCCATGGCCTGAAAGGGTTTGCCCGCGGCCAGCGTGTAGCAGCCGATGTCCCCGCTGATCATGATGTCCTTGCGCTTGCCCAGGCGGTAGAAGAGTCCTCTGTGGGGGCAGCCGGCGCAGAAAGCGGGCGCCCGCGCGATCAGCTTGCTCTTGTCGAAGTCGATCGTCTTCGGTCCCGCGTCGTGGATGCATTGGCGGATCACATCCGGGGTCATCTCCCCGTAGGGCGGGAAAGTGTCTTTGCCTATGATCTTGCAGGAAACGTGCAGCCGCTCTATAAATTCCTGGATGTATGGATCGTTCTCTTCTAATATGTAGACAGTCTCCATCTTGTCACAGAAATCGCGGATCAGCTTGGCGGGAAGGGGATTCGTAAAGCCTAATCTTAAATAGGAAGCGTTTTCGCCGAAAACTTCCTTTCCATAATAATAGCAGATCCCGGAAGCGATCACGCCTATCTTTCCCTCGTTGTATTCGGCTTGGTTGAAAGGGGATGTCTCGCTGTACTGGGCCAGTGTCTGCATCCGGTCTTCGAGTTTTACGCGCAGGTTCCGGGCGATGGCGGGGAGACAGACGTATTTGGCCGGGTTCTTGACCCATTCTCTTACAGGGACGTCCGTGCGCTCGCCTAAGTTTACGATGGATTTGGAATGGCAGACGCGGGTGGTCATACGGAGCATGACCGGTGTGTCATAGGATTCGCTGAGTTCGTAGGCGGCCTTTACCATGTCCAGGCATTCCTGGGAGTCGGAGGGCTCGAACATGGCCCAGCGGGCGGCTTTGGCGTAATTGCGGTTGTCCTGTTCGTTCTGGGAGGAATACATCCCAGGCTCGTCCGCCGTGACCAGGACGTTTCCCGCGTTGACGCCCATGTACGCCCAGGTGAAGAGCGGGTCGGCGGCTACGTTTACGCCTACGTGCTTCATGGATACCATGCTGCGCACCCCTGCGATGGCGGCGCCGATGGCGGATTCCAGGGCGACTTTCTCGTTGGGCGCCCATTCAGTCTCGATCTCCTGGTAAGTGGAGAGGTTTTCTAAGATCTCAGTGCTGGGTGTTCCCGGATAGGCGGATGCATGGCGGACGCCCGCCTCGTATGCACCCCTTGCTACGGCTTCATCGCCGGTCATCAATCGTTTCATATATGATCTGTGCCTCCTTTGACTTTTGGTCGTGTATATGTGAAAGTCAGCGGCTGCGTGCTCTGCACTCCCGCAGCCGTTTGACGGGACTTTCATAGTAATTATATGGGGGTTTGTGCGACTTGTCAATGTTTA
>CAJTYN010000114.1 GCA_910584115.1 uncultured Lachnospiraceae bacterium | reverse complement strand
GCCACGATCCTGCTGGCGGAGGTGACCATCACTTTCGGCACGATGACCTCCTCCCAGCGTCCGCCGCGTTTGAATGCCAGCTTTATCTGCTCTTCCCCCGTCTCCAGGTTCTTCAGCCGCTCTATGGGCAGGATCGGGTGGTAACAGGCGATCTGCTCCACCGTGCCCATGTTCTGAGCGTATATGCCCCTCTCCCCGGCGATCCACGAGCCGCAGTACATGTTCTCATAAGACGTGCCCCCGACATCGAAATCGGTGTAGTTGTCCATGCCGGCGGCCCGCTCCTTCTTCTTCCGTTTTGTCTCCCGGTCGACCCGCTTGTAAGCCTTCAGCTTATCGTCAAAGAGTCCCCTGACCCCGAGTTCCGCGGCCCTGATCTTGGCGTCCACCAACAGGTCGGCCCGTTCGATCTCGTCCTCGATATCGAATATCTCCCTGAACACATCCCCGGAGAGTATCTCTTTTTTTGTCATCCCGCTAAGATCCATAACATCCCTCCGGTCTATCTATATCAGGTCCTTCGCGACTTCGCGGCACTCTCTCGGATCATCCAGCAGCTCCCACAGATACTCTTGATACTGCAGTGCCCTGTACGTATCCGCCCAGGCGTCAGACAGCGGCTCCAGCTGGCCGAGCCACTCCCTGTAGGTGCTCATCAGCAGGGCGGTCCTCTCTTTCGCCCATGCCAGCCTCTGCGCCGCCTTCCGTTCCGCCCCCCTCTTCTTCTGCGCCTGGTAGATCCTCAGCCTGGCGGAGAAACGGTCGTCCCCGTAGTCCCCGCCGAGCTCTGAGAACGCCTCCTTGAAAGTCAGCCCGTCCATGCGCTGGACGAAAGTGAATATGTCCCCATGCTCGCCACATCCGAAGCAATGGTAGTCCCTGTCGTATATCTTCATCGAGGCCGTCTTTTCCTCGTGGAAGGGACAGCGGATGAACCCTGCCCTGCTGGGCTGTGGGAGGCCGTATCTCTGCAGCATGTCCCTCATGGTATAGAGGGCCTTTATCTCGTCCTTAGTCATGACCGGCCCCCAAGATCTCCACGATGCGCTTCCCTGTGCTCCGCTTATCGCAGAACAGGAACTCCACACCGTAAGCGATATGGGCCGCGTACATCCGCTCCATCAGTTCCCTGCCGGATACCTTAGAGTATCTGTCCTTATACCCTGCCACATCCTCTATGGTCTTGTATGGCCCACCGTGCTCGCACAGTATGATGAACTTGATGCCCTCCTGCCGTGACCGTCTGATCTCCCTCCAGAAGCGGCTCTTGTCCGATGAGCACATGTTCTTCAACAATTCCCCGAGATCCTTCTTCCTGTCGATCGTGATATCCATCCTCTCGGACTCCATATAGTCCCCGGTATCCAGCTTCCTCTCCACAAAAGGGATCCTATGCGCCTCGAGATACCGTAGTATCCGCTGGTTCGCTTTTTCCCTCGTATCACATATGATCATGACCTATGACTCACCTCCTAATGGAACGGCAGCTCATCATCGATCCCATCAGGGACATCCATGAACCCATCGCTGTATGGGTCAGGGGCACCGGATGCCTGGCTGTCAGGTCCTTTACCGCCACCAGCCCCTCCGCCGCTCGTCTTACTCCCACAGAAGTTCACTTTATCTACCAGACAGATGGTGCGGCTCTTCTTCTCCCCATCTGCCTCCCACTGTTCCGTGACCATGCGCCCCTGGATGGCGATCTCCTGCCCTTTCCTGAAATACCTGTCCAGGAATTCTGCCGTGCGCCTCCATGCCTTACACCGCAGGAAGCACTTTGTCTCCGTATCTTTATATTTATCAGACCATGCCACTGTAAATTCTGAGTACGCCACATCGGACTGCGTATGTCTCAACTGTATATCAGCGGTCAGCCGCCCCTGCAGGATCATGCTGCTCACCATCTGCGCTGCCCTCCTTGTCCATCTCTTCCTTCGCCTTCTGCATGCATCTCAGGCACAGGACCCTCCCCGTGTTCCTCTTCGATATCTCCACCAGTTCAGAGACACTCTTCGAAGCGATCGGCTTTATGGTCTCCCCGCAGCCATCGCACTTCATCTCCACGTATTCCCGGATCCGGATGCCCGTGGTCGCCTTCCCCGCGACCTTGACCGCCGCCACATAGAGTATGACCTTCTTCCCTACGCAGGCTCGGGGGGAGGATCCGTCCGTCCCGAACAGCCGGATGAGGGTCTTTGTGTTGGTCTTGTTCAACACCATCGGCTTGCACTCCTCAAAGAACAGTGACTGCTTCATGGACTTCGAGTTGCTCTTCTGGTCGAACGCCTCCTTGAAGTCGATGTCCTTGATGGTCACCACCCTCTCCGCGCCCACGTCCCCGATCAGCTCCGCATTGATGAAATTTGGATCCAGTACCTTTTCCCATGTCTCGATCATCACGCATCCTCCTCCATCAGCTCTGTCGGTGTATCCATCGGTCCTTCGTATCCGTACCATCTGCCGGTCTCCTTACAATCGTGGTAGATCCCGATCAGTTCCCGGAACTGGTCGTATCCCTGCGCCACGAACTCAGGCGTACAGATATAGACCCTGACCGCATATGGCGGCTTCTTCTCCTGTGCCACGAACGCGAACTTATGTTCTGTGAAAGTATTCTGGAACACGCCTTCCGTGTACATCCCCGCCTGGAACTTGTACCCATACTTCCTGCAGGAGCGTTCAAAATGTCCATCCTCACAGGAATCCGTGCTCTTATAGTCAACGATATACCGCTCCCCGCCGTACTCCGTCAGGCAATCTGGACGGCATTTGCATCTCTCACCCGTGGGCGCGTCCGTCCAGAAGAAATCCTTCTCGTGTTCCCCTGACAGTAAGGATGCTGCCAACGGTTGCCGCATCAGCTCCTCCCGCATAGCTATGATCACTGCCATATCATCACGGGTCACGATCCCCTTATCGTCCGCAGATGCCTCGTTCTGGATCCGCTCATATTCTTCCCTGCCAGCCTTCGTCCTCCTGTTGATCTCCGGGAGCAGGATGAAGTCGCTATAGAAATCATCCTTCTCTAGCACGTACTTATGCAATGCCCTCCCGAACGCCAGCGACGGTGAGTCCTGCGGGTGCTCCATCTCATATCTAAAATGGAACGGCGACTTTGCTATCTTGAAGAGCTCCGACCTGCTGATACCAGGCGCCTCCCTATATCCTCTCTGTGACATCTCATGCATCCTCCTTTATAACTCGATCACCATCAGGTCTTTACTGTCTGTTGTCCGTGTAGCGATGAACTGCAGGTCTCTTTCCTTACACTTCCTGTACAGCCTCTCCCTCATATCCGTGGAGAGCTTCTCCACGCCATCGATCAGGATGATCCGCAGGCCCGCCGGGTCCTGGATCGCCACATCGATGCAGAGGTCCAGCTTTTCCCCTTCAGACAGGTTGCTCACTGGCAGGCCATTGATGAGTGGCGTGCCGTCCTTGACAGATAACCCTTCGATCGGGATGGATGACTGCTCCAGGATCTCGCCTGGGAGTTCCCTCGCCTTCTCGATCTTTTCCGTGTAGGAAGCGGACTTGATGGAGAGCTGCTCGATTTCCCCCTGCAGGGACAGCATCCTGCGCCATTCGTTCACATGCGCTTTCATCTTTTCCGTATCCGCCGCCTCTCTCAGCAGGGCATCCACCGGCTGTATCTCCTGATCCGCATATCCCGCGTAGGCAGCGAGAGTAGAGTCGTGTCTCGCGACATCTTCCCGGTACTTGCTCTGGATGACCTTTTCCCGGTCCGACCTGACCGCCGATAACCCTTCCCTTTCCTTTTCTAGGGACCTCATCTGTTCTCTCAACGATGCCAGCTGCATCTCGATCTGCTTCTCCTTTTCGGCCATCTCATTGTTCAGGGCGGATGATGCGATATCCCTGTCAGCCTCGATAGAGCGCAGCGTGTTCTCATATCCCTCCCTCAGTCTCCTAGCCTTCTCGATCTGCTCGTTGGACTTCCTGATCCTCTCGATCTCTGTATACAATCCACCGATATCCGCGCCTTCCCATCGGGTACCGTCGTAATCCGGTGGCAGCGCATCCTTGATATCCTTTACGATGGCCCTCTTTGCCCTGATATCACGGTTCACATCCTGCCGGTCCTGGAAATATGCGCCATTCTCTGCCTGGATGTCGTTCAGCACCGCGAGTATGTTCTGGCTGTAATCCACACCTGGCGGGATCTCCCCGAACCATCCCCGTATCGTCTCCATGTCCCATCTGTAATCGATCATATCCAGGATCATGGCGTTCTGCTCCTTCTTCCCCATCCGCATGAACTCCATCGGCTGCAGCTGCAGGGGCGTGATGATATCCCGCAGGAACGCCTCCGGGCTGGGGACGATGTTCCCGTTCTGCTTGACAGACTTATAGTCGCTCTGCTCTGTCCGGGGCTTCCGGTCTATATGCAGCCCCGTATCCGTCTCGATGATGATCTCGCCCTCGCTCTCGCCATTGCGCACGATATAATCGCGGTCCGATCTGTTCGTCAGCGCATACCTGATCGCGTCGATCACAGAGGTCTTGCCCGTCCCGTTCCCGCCGACCAGCTCCACGCTCCCGCCACCCAGTTCCTTTTCTGATATCCCAAATAAGTTCTTGATCACTATCCTCGATACTCTCATACGCCCTCCTTATCGAACACGACCCTGTCAACGGACTGCAGTACGATGAGTGATGCGATCGCACTCATCGACAGGGTCGACTCATTATATATGCCTACCAATGCGTTGTAAGCCTCTGCGGAGACCCGGATCACCTGTCGACTGGTGACCGGCTCCTTTTTCCTCGCAGGGATATGTATCTTGCCATCCATACTCATATCTCCAAGACGTATGTATATACGCCCCTCTCCTCAGCGATCTCCAGGGCGATCTCGTTCACCCTGGTCTTCTCCTCATCTGTCCCGAACGGATAGGTCCCATATGCGTACTCCTGCCCATCCACGACCATCATGATCCTTGCCATCATATCCTCCTCATTGTTGACATCCTCATACCCGATGCCCTATAATATACTTGTTTATGTTTTATCTGTGCCCTGATCTTCGCTCCCCAGCGGTCAGGGCATCTTTATTATGGTTATCACTCCCCACGGCCTGTCCGGGTCCGTGCATATGAAATGTCCCCATCCGAGGCCCATCGGCCCGTCCTGTATGTCCCAGTCATAGATGGATGGTATCTGGAACACCGCATTCAGGTAGCGGGTGTAATACACGCCATTCCTGTAGAACAACCTCATCGATCAGCCTCCTCGATTTCTCCCTCGCTCATCAAGAACAAATATTCGTAAGACTTCCCACTCTCACGGATGATCGCGTTTATGTCATTGATGTTCAGCTTACAGGTCCCCATCAATTTAGCTTTTGTAGTCTGGGCGTTACCGCTCTCTCCACGTGATATGAGCCTATGTACGCTGATCACCGAGCGCCTTTCGTCCTGCATCCATCTCCTGACACCCGGATAGATGATAAAACTGAGGTCTTTCCTGCCCCTTCTCCGTGGCTCTCGGTGACAGAGGACCTGTTCGACCCTCTGTCTGGATATCCCAAACCACTCTCCTATCTGTGCATAACTGGCGCCTTCTAAACGCATCTCGAACATCAGTATCGCCCGAGTCTTCTCTTCTCGTCCCATCGTCTCCTCCTTCTACCACCATGTGATCCCGCCGTTTTCTTCTTTGTAGCGCCAGTACATACCGTCTGCGTAAGTGATGCGCAGGTCACCGTCCCCGTCTACCTCGATTTTCTTTACGCTCCCGTAGGGCCAGGCATCGAACGCGCCCATATGTACCCTTATGCACTCTTCCGCGAACTCCACGTCATAACCCCTCTGTGCTCCAGTCGGTGGATCCTCGTTCCTTTTCCCGTTTCTCCTTCAGGTACTCCCGCATCGTACTCTCGATATCGTCGATGGATCCGTGCTCTGTACATATCCAGATCATACCGGCCAATTCTTCAACGGTCGTGCTATGTGCGGCTGCTATCTGTATCCATTTGTGCTGTTGCTCCGACCCTGCCTTACCCCAGTCCTCATTGCATCTGAACAGCTCCTGCATGTCCTCCACCGTCAGGTACTCTTCTTCGGGGGCCTCACGTTTATGCCGCATCACCTTGGCCTGCTCCAGGATCTCCTCGATCTCATCGTCATCCATGAAGCTCAGTTCTGGGTGATCCGCTCTCAGCTCCGCCACCGTGGCTGCATCCGTGTAGTCGTAGGATACGCTCTTCACAATCTGGAAATATTCTGAGAACGCCCCAGCGATCTCTTTGTCTGTATGGTTCACCCGCAATTCCCCGATGCATCTCTCTATTTCTTTATACATTGCTCGTCCTCCTCTCAACCTGCATCTTCCCGTATGATCCTGTTGTTCCATCCAAGGATATGTATGATCTTCTCTGGCTCGAACTCTGGTACATACTTCCTTGCGTTACTGTCCATAAGCCTTCTCCGGTATTCCATATAATCGATAAATACTAAGACGTTCACCAGCAGGATCTTCCCATCGCGGATGATGGCGTAATCGTTGTACCTGCCTTCCTTTATCTGCTCTTCGATCTCCTTCACCCGGCTCTGCACCGTAGCTTTACTGATGCTGAACTCCTGGGCGATCTTGTCCTTCGGCATGTATGGATAGCCCCGGATGGACTCTGTGTAGATCATCTCTGGCTCTGGTGTTTTCATCCTCTCTCACCCCCTCTCTACATATTCTCCGATCCATATCTCGCATCTGCCTTACGCAGTCCTTTCTGGACGGCCCTGTGAAGAGCTTCACCATCTATCTTTATGACGACATCTTCCAGCTTGTTGATCGCGTCCAATGCAGTTTTATTTGATTCTTTAGTCAGGTTGCACATATCCTCTACATAGCTATCTACTAGCTTAAAATAGTGGGCAGCCAAGATCTTGGTGACGATCACCGATGTTATCGCCGATGCCGCTATTGATATCCCTATCATCATTCCTTGCTCCTTTCACAGTCAATGCCCGGCTTGTCTACAAGATCACTGACAGTTATGACCGAAGCCGAGATCGTCACAACACCTTGTTCGTCGACCATGAGTAGCCCGCGCCCTCTTTCTATCCGGAACACCGTATCTTTCTCGTCTCTCACTTTCTCACCTCCCTCTATGTTACAAGCCTAAAGTTGCTTCCTCACCTGAAGCAAGTTGATGATGTCTTCAAGCCTCTCATTAGAGATCCTCTGTCTCAGGAGCATCTCCTGCTCACGCTCCAGAACGTCCTCGCAGGCAGCCCGACTGGCCATCGTTGATCCGAGGCCGAATACAGCCGTGGCCAGCCAAAGCCAAGCAAGGCGGTTTACTTTACGCTTGAGTCGATCGACCTCTTTCTGCATCTCTTTTGTTTCTTCCGTCTTTCTCACCTCCCCTCTAAATTGCAACCTTGATTTACATACCCTCTTCCCTTATACTTGTATCATCAGCACTGCCATGCTGAAATACATATGGAAGGGAGAAAAACGTTATGGGTATCAAATGGGAAATACCCGATATTTCGTCTCTGCTCTCAGAAAAAGAAGCTTTATACAAAATGAAAATTCCTGATGATCCATGGAGGGACCGCGAGAGTCCTTATGAACTCATGCAAAAACATAACCGATTGTTAGAAGACCAGATAAAGCCCTTAGGCGAATTAGCTGACTCTGCCAAACGACAAGCTGACTCTGCTGAAGCTATCGCTGGGGCCTCTAAGATCCAAGCTGATCTAGCGATAAAACAGTCCCAAAAAGCCGATATCAAAAGCTGGATCGCTATAATCATTTCTGTCTGCGCTCTAGCCGTTGAGTTCATGGCGTACCACAAAGAGATCTTTTCTTTTATAGGAAGCCTCTTCAGCTGAAAAAAGCGATGATTTTCGGCAACACTATGATGATAGCTGTAAGGATCGAGAACCCAAGGGCGATATCTGAAATATCTATGGGTTTTCTTTCCTTTTTCCTTTTCTCCTTTTTCACCTATCCTCACCTCCTCTCTACACTGGCATCCGTGGATGCAGGAATTTATCGGTATTCACGCCCAACGCCCAACAGATCGTTTCTTATATCGATTTTATAAATAAATATTGCGATTTTCGTAATATACAATATTTTTATCAAAAAATACCCATATATTGTGTTTTTTGTATTGACTCATCAATATTCCCATAGTATAATCCTTCTATAACTTAAGTTTGCATTTTTAAGGAAGGAGAAAACTATCATGTTTAAATCGACAAAGGAATTTGATCGTGCCATACTAAAACTTTTAACTGCGCTTCGCGACAACGAAGACTTGTGGGCATTACTAACTGATGATGATTCAAAAGAAGCTCTTGTTGAATGCATTGATCGTGGACTCATTCAAGGCGTTAAATATGGTCGCACACAAGACGGCCAGCCCCATTTCGACAAAATAAAGCCTCGTGTTTCCTACTCTGGATTAGCGTTCATCGAATCTAAAAATTAATCCCTCGTTGTATTGACGCAGGTGTTTGAAAGGGCAATATCTTTTGTCATTTCAAGCACCTTGTCTATATTCCGCACCGTAATCTTATGCTTTTCCAATATTTTTACAATCTCTTCCGCACACGGCACTGGACAAAATACATTTTCTTTTTTCAATTGTCTCTCACCTCCTTCCCGCCTGCTCTTCTGGCAAAAACAGATCATTTGGTGTCACCCCAAGGGCATTTGCTATAGCTATCGTATCACACGGTCTAATAATTTTTTTACCATTCATCATGGCGGAAAATTGTTGCTTTGAATATCCAGAACGTTCAGCGACTGCTTTTTGCTTTAACCCCCTACTATTAATTATGCAAATAATGTTTTGTGGCAAGGGTGCATTACAATTCGCAACACTCATTCTATCACCTCCTAAAAACTCATTTCTCGATCTGTATGACTATAATAATTGAGTTTTGAGTTCTTGTCAAGCCTTTTTATTAAAAATGTTTGAGTTTTGCGTACTTTTTGTATTGACCTATCTTTATTCATGTGATATCCTGAATTCGAAAGGAGACTAGTGAACATGTCTTTAAATGATAGGATTAAAGAAGCGCGAATAAAAAAAGGACTAACTCAAGAGCAATTAGGAGATATAGTAGGGGTAGCAAAAACAACCATAACAGGATATGAAAAAAATCGTGAACCTTCTGCCGCAAAAGTAGGGGAAATAGCGGATGCCCTTGGCGTTGACGTAAACTTCTTGCTTCAGGATGAAATGAAAATCCACCACGATAACAACGCAACCTTAGAAGAATTTGAAAACATCATAAAAAGATACCGCAGATTAGACGATTTCGGCAAAGAAATGGTAGATATTGTGTTGACTAGAGAAACCGAACGGATGGCGCAACTCCAAGCCAAGCAAGACCGGATCGACACACTGGAAGCCGAGCAGCAAAAAATATCCGAAAAACTCCAAGCCATGCGCATGTACACATACTTTGGGGGGATTGCCTGTGCTGGCCCTGGCTTCTATTTTGATGATATACCAACAGAAACCATAGAGGCCCCGGACATGGGTGGGGATTTCATCATTGGCGTGAACGGGGACAGCATGGAGCCGGACTACCATGACGGGGATAAACTCTACGTCAAAAAGACTGAGCACATCTCTCACGGGGACGTCGGTATATTCACAATCGGAAACGAATGTTTTTTGAAGGAATACAGTGAGGATGGATTGATCTCCCGCAATAAGGAATACGACGATATCCCGGGGACGGAGGATGTACGCTTGATCGGGAAGGTGATCGGAAAAGTAGAAGAAGCTTGATTTTTTCTGCTATCTGGCGTTATATTTCTCCTCCTTTATCGTATTATTTTTGGTGGATATATTAAAACAAAGGAGGAAGACGTTTATGAAATGTCCCAAATGTGGAAGCGACAACATTGCATACCAGAGGGAGCAGACTGGGAATATAGGTGTTGGAACAAATAAGATCGTCATCCAGAAACAGAAGAAAAGCCGCGGCTGCCTTTATTGGCTTATCAT
>CAJTYN010000113.1 GCA_910584115.1 uncultured Lachnospiraceae bacterium | reverse complement strand
AATCTGATTAATTTACAGAATTTGGAGGGTTTTAAAACACGCTATAGGAATATCTACAGATAATAGAACACCTGCCCCCACAGAGACAGCGTTTTAAGGGGTCCGGGGGAAATCGCAATCCCCGGCGCTTTTGGTACTTTTCTCGCAGAAAAGTACACATGATATCAAAAGGAGGAGCGAAAGATGAAACGTTTATTTCGCGGCGGCACCGTCATCAGCGGGACAGGACAAAAAGTCCTGGATGTCCTGACCGAAGACGAGAAGATCATAAAAGTAGAAAAAGATATCGAAGATCCAGAGGCAGAGATAGTGGATGCGGCCGGAAGATACCTGTTCCCAGGTTTCATAGACGGGCATACCCACATGGCGCTGGAAGTATCCGGTACAGTGACCGCCGATGACTTCGCCACAGGCACGAAAGCGGAACTGGCCGGAGGCACCACATGCATCATAGACTTTGCCACCCAGGAAAAAGGCGACAGCCTCTCCTACGCGCTCAAACGCTGGCACGAGAAAGCCGATGGGAGAGCGAGCTGCGACTACGCGTTCCATCTCGCCCTCTCCGACTGGAACGAGCAAGTACGAGAAGAACTCACGGACATCACAAGACAGGGCATCCATTCCTTCAAATTATATACCACCTACGACGCGATGGTCCTGGACGACGCGAGCATCTACGAGATCCTGGCCTGCCTGAAAGACCTGGGGGCGGTGGCGGCCATTCACTGTGAGAACAGAGGGATCATCGACGCCCGCCTAAAAGAGATCCTGCGGGAAAAAGGGGACAGAAAAAACGTCTCAGACTATCCCTGGACCCGCCCGGCGGAGGCGGAGGCAGAGGCGGTGAGCCGGATCCTGAAGATCGCCAGATGCGTGGATGTGCCTGTGATCATCGTGCATCTGAGCTCCAAAGAGGGCTATCAGGAGATCGAACGTGCCCGTGCCCAGGGACAGAAGGTCTATGTGGAGACCTGCCCCCAGTACCTGGTGATGGATGAGAGCCGTTACCAGGGCGCGGATAGAGAAGGGCGCAGATACATGATCGCCCCGCCGCTGCGCCGAAGAGAAGACCAGGAGATCCTGTGGAGAGCGCTGAAAAACGACCAGATCCAGACGATCGCCACAGATCACTGCAGCTTCACGCTGGCTCAGAAAGAGATGGGGGCCGAAGACTTTTCAAAGACCCCCTGCGGCATGCCGGGAGCGGAAGAAAGGCCGGCGCTGATCTACCATTTCGGGGTCGGGGAAGGGAAACTCACACTGGAGCAGATGTGCCGCTATCTGGCGGAGAACCCGGCGAAGTTGTACCGCCTCTATCCGCAAAAAGGCGTGATCCGGGAGGGGAGCGACGCGGACATCGTGGTGTGGGATCCCGGGGCAGAGTGGACCCTGTCCGCCAGGACCCAGCAGTCGGCCAGCGACTACTGTCCGCTGGAAGGACAGCGGCTAAAAGGGCGGGCCGTCCAGGTCTATCTGCGCGGTGTGCTGTCGGCAGAAAACGGAAAGATCGTCGCGCCCGGCCGCGGCCGTTATCTCACAAAAGGAGGGGAAACATGTATACTCTGAACATAAACGGACAGACAGTCACAACAGAAAAAAAGCAGCCGCTCCTCCGTTTCCTGCGGGATGAGCTGCATCTGATGTCGGTCAAAGACGGATGCAGCCAGGGAGCCTGCGGGGCCTGCACAGTGATCATAGACGGGAAGACGGTGAAAGCCTGTGTTCCCACGACGGACACACTGGAAGGGAAGCGGATCGTCACCACAGAGGGCTTGAGCGACTGGGAGGCCCAGGTATTTACCTATGCATACGGAGAGGCGGGGGCCGTCCAGTGCGGCTTCTGCATCCCGGGCATGGTGATGTGCACGAAGGCATTGCTGGATGCGGTGCCCGATCCCACGGAAGAACAGATCCGCTATGCCCTGCGCGACAACTACTGCCGCTGTACCGGCTACGTGAAGATTATCGCGGCGGTCCGCCTGGCGGCAAAGATCCTGCGGGAAGGCAGGATCCCCGAGAAGAGCGCGGACGACTGGAAGATCGGCTCCCGGGTACACAGGCTGGACGTGGAGGAAAAAGTCCTGGGCCAGGGAAGATATCCCGACGACTTCTACATGGAAGGGATGTGCTACGGCTCGGCGCTGCGCAGCAGATATCCGCGGGCGCGGGTGCTCTCCATCGACACGCGCGCGGCCAGAGAGCTGCCCGGCGTGGTGGCCGTGCTGACGGCCGCGGACATCCCCGGACAGAATAAGATCGGCCATATCAAACACGACCAGTACACCATGATCCCGGTGGGCGGGCTCACACATTATCTGGGAGACGCCGTGGCGCTGGTGGCCGCCGAGGACATGGAGACAGTGGAAAAAGCGAAGAAGCTGATCAAAGTAGAATACGAAGTCCTGCCGGCCGTCCACAGCATCGACGAGGCGAGAGCGCCGGACGCGCCCCGGGTATTTGACGAGGAGGAGTCCAATATCCAGGCCCATAAATACGTGAGCCGGGGAAACGCCCAGAGAGCGATCGAAAAGGCGCCGCACGTGATCACAGAGCATTTCGAGACACCCTGGTCCGAGCACGCGTTCCTGGAGCCGGAGTGCGCACTGGCGTATATAGACGAAGACGGATACGTGATGGTGATCTCCACAGACCAGTCGGCCTACTGCACCGCCCATGAGTGCAGCCTGGCCCTCGGGACGGAAAAAGTCCGGGCGCAGAACGCGCTGGTGGGAGGCGGCTTCGGGGGAAAAGAAGACATGACGGTGCAGCACCACGCGGCGCTCCTAGCCTACCTGACCAAACGTCCGGTCAAAGTGCGCCTGACAAGGGCGGAGTCCCTGCTGATCCATCCAAAGAGGCACCATTTTGTCATGGATTTCACCATGGGGTGTGATGAGAACGGCAAGATCATGGGGGTAAAAGCGAGAGTCGCCTCGGATACGGGAGCCTTCGCCTCCCTGGGCGGACCGGTGCTGGAGCGGGCCTGCACCCACGCCGCGGGACCTTACGCCTACGAAGACTTTGAGATCGAAGGGACCGCTTATTATACCAACAACCCGCCCGCCGGGGCCTTCCGGGGCTTCGGAGTGACCCAGACCTGTTTTGCCGTCGAGACGCTGCTCAACGAGATGGCGGATAAGATCAAGATCACGCCCTGGGAGATCCGCTTCCGCAATGCGATCCGTCCCGGCGGCGTGCTGCCCAACGGCCAGATCGTGGACGCCTCCACAGGGCTGGTGGAGACACTGGAAGCGGTAAAAGGAGACTACGACGCGGCCGCGGCCGCCGGAAAACCCGTGGGGATCGCCTGCGCCATGAAAAACGCGGGCGTAGGGGTCGGGATCCCAGACTGGGGCCGGGTCCGGCTGCTGGTGGAAGAGGACGGGAAACTGCACATCTACACCGGCGCCTCCTGCATCGGCCAGGGGCTGGGGACCGTATTGGTCCAGATGATCGTCAGCAACACAGACCTTGCGCGCTCAGACATCGTATACGAGCGCAGCAACACATGGATCGCGCCGGATTCCGGCACCACCTCCGGCTCCCGGCAGACGCTGGTCACCGGCGAGGCATGCAGGCGGGCCTGTGAAAAACTGATGGAGGCAAAAAAAGACGGCCGCACGCTGGCGGACCTGAAGGGACAAGAATTTTACGGGGAATATCTGGCCAAGACAGACCCGCTGGGCGCGGATGTGCCCAATCCAGTCTCCCATGTGGCCTACGGCTACGCCACGCAGATGTGCATCCTAGATCCAGAGACAAGAGAGATCGAGAAGATCGTGGCGGCCCACGATGTGGGCAAGGCGGTCAATCCCCTGTCCTGCGAAGGGCAGATCGAAGGCGGCGTGGTCATGTCCATGGGATACGCCCTGCGGGAGAGATATCCGATCGATCAGGACTGCCGGCCGATCGGAAGATACGGCTCCCTGGGATTGTTCCGGGCCCATGAGATCCCGGAGATCAAAGCGGTGGTGATCGACAAGCCCGGCCTCGACGTGGCCTGCGGCGCGATCGGCATCGGCGAGATCACCTCGATCCCCACAGCGCCGGCGATCACAGACGCCTATTTCCGTCTGGACGGCGTGCGCAGGCATAGCCTTCCGATCGGGGGCACACCCTACGAAAAGAAAAACGCTCCGGATCAAACAGCCCAGACAGCCTACGTCGCCTGTCAGGGAGACAGCCCCGCGTGTGCAGATCCCTCCTGCGGATACGGCTGCATCGGCTGCGAAAACTGTGTCGCGGTCTGTCCATCGGAGGCGATCGCCCTCAATGGGAACGGGTTGGCGGAAATAGATGAGGAAAAATGCATCGGCTGCGGCCAGTGCGCAGAAACATGCCCCCGGCAGGTGATCCATCTCCACGACCGGGCGGTCCATGTGGTCGTGAGATGTTCCAACAAAGATAAAGGAAAAGCTGCAAGAGCGGCCTGTCCCGCAAGCTGTATCGGCTGCGGCATCTGCGAAAAGACCTGTACGGCAGGCGCCATCCGGGTGATCAAAAACTGCGCGGCGATCGATGAAGGGCTCTGCCTAAGCTGCGGGATGTGCGCGGTGAAATGTCCCAGACATGTCCTCGAAGACCTCAGAGGGATCCTGACGTGACCGCATCTGAAGGATATAGAGAGCATAAAGTGATCTCACTGGTGGGCGCAGGGGGCAAGACCACACTCATGTATGCGCTGGCGGAGCGCTGCAGCAGACGCGGCGCATCCGTGCTGGTCAGCACCACGACCCATATCTATAAGCCCAAAGAGCATTTCGCGGAAAGGGAAGAGGACGTCCGGAGGCTATGGGCGGCAGGGACCTACGCTGTGGTGGGCGCGGACGCGCCCGGCGGAAAGCTCTCAAAGCTTTCAGATGAAAGACTCCGGGCGCTGATGGCAGGAGCAGACCGCGTGTTCCTGGAAGCGGACGGCTCCAAAGGGCATCCCTGTAAAGTCCCTCGGCAGGGCGAGCCGGTGCTCCTGCCGGAGACCAGCCTGGTGATCGGTGTCCTGGGGATGTCCTGTATAGGCCAAAAGATGCAGGCGTGCTGCTTTCGCATGGAAGAAGCGGCAAAAAAATTCAGACTCACTCCGGATACGGTCATGACAGAAGAGATCGCCATCACCATCCTGTCCTCCGGATCCGGCACGAGAAAAGATGTGGGCAGCCGCGGATACGCGGTGGTCTTAAACCAGTGCGACACAGAAGAGATCAGGAAAAAGGCAGAGCGGATCGCACAGGGTCTGAAAGAAAAAGGGATCGCGGATGTAGCGTTGACTCATTTTGGAAAAAAATAGGAACAAAGGCAGAAGATAGTGGGGGAAGAGATGCAAGATCTGTATCAGACGATAAGACAGTACACAGGACGGGGCGCCTGCCTGATGGCCACGATCCTGAACGGAGAGGACATAGGGGCAAAAGTCTTCTTCTGTGACAAAAAACTCATCTGGAAGACCGAAGGGCTCCAACTCTCCCGCGGGCATCTGGAACGCCTGAGGGACATAGGAGAGAGCGGGCTCTATGAAGCTGGCCCGATGAAGATCTTTGCGGAGCGTTTCGGCGGCAGGGACCGCCTGGTGATCTGCGGCGCGGGACACGTCTCCATGCCCGTGATCCGGATCGGGAAGATGGTGGGATTTCACGTGACGGTATTGGAAGACAGACCGGAGTTTGCGGCTCACGCCGAGAGCGCGGGGGCGGATGCGGTCGTCTGCGGACCTTTTGAAGAGGGGCTCAGACAAATCCCTGAGGGCGGATCCGTGTACTTTGTGATCGTCACGAGAGGCCATCGCTATGACCTGCTCTGTTTAAAAGAGATCCTCAAGAAGCGATCCGCCTACGTGGGGATGATGGGGAGCCGCAAGAGAGTGGCGGCGGCCAAAGAGCAGCTGAAAGGCGAGGGAGTCCGCCAGGAGGCCCTGGAGAGGCTGCATGCGCCGATCGGCATCCCCATCGGTGCGGAAACGCCGGAGGAGATCGGGGTCTCCATCATGGCCCAGATCATCCAGTGCAGAGGAGAGAAGGAGCAGACAGAGGGCTACCGGGAGGAGATCCTAGACGCGCTCGATCTTGCGGATCCGGAAGTCCCACAGGTGGTGCTGGCCCAGATCGTGTGGAGAAAAGGTTCGGCCCCCAGGAAGATCGGGACCAAGATGGTGATCGCATCGGACGGCAGGCTGACAGGGACGATCGGGGGCGGCTGCGTGGAGGCGGAGATCATCCGCGCGGCCAGGCAGATGTGCGCGGAAGAGGGGGTGGATCACCTGGTAAGAGAGGTGGACCTGACCTCAGAAGGGGCGGAAGGAGAGGGAATGGTATGCGGCGGGAAACAGCTGATATATCTGGAAAAGATCATAAGAAAGGACTGACGATCGTCCGGGGAGGCGGGGACCTGGCCACAGGGACCATCCACAGGCTCTGGGCGGCAGGCTTTCCGGTGCTGGTGCTGGAGAGGGCGGATCCGGCGGCGATCCGCAGGCAGGTGTCGGTGTGCGAAGCCATTTACGAGGGAGAGGCACTGATCGAGGGGATGCGGGCGGTCCGGATCGATCGCTGGGAGCAGGCGTGGCCGGTCATAGAGGCGGATGAGATCCCCGTGCTGGCAGATCCAAAGGGCGGGTGCATCGAGAAGTTAAAGCCGATGGCCGTCGTCGACGCGATCCTGGCCAAAAAAAACCTGGGGACGAAAAGAGACATGGCGCCCCTCACCATCGGGCTGGGACCGGGCTTTGAGGCGGGCGTGGATACGGATCATGTGATCGAGACAAAGAGAGGGCACGACCTGGGCAGGATCATCCGCTGCGGGTGTGCATATCCGGACACCAAGATCCCGGGAGACATCGGCGGATTTACGAAAGAGAGAGTCCTTTACGCAGAGCGGGCCGGGACCTTCCAGAACATCGCCAAGATTGGAGATCTGGTGGAGCCTGGGGAAACAGTGGCCCAGATCCTAGGTGAGGACGGGAAGATCCATCCGGTGGCCGCGCCGATCGGCGGGATCTTAAGAGGGCTGCTGCGGGATGGCTACACGGTCACCAGAGGTTTTAAGATCGCGGATATCGATCCCAGGAGAGGGGAGCGGGAGAACTGCTTCAAGATCTCCGATAAAGCGCGCTGTATCGCGGGGAGCGTGCTGGAGCTCTGTGCCGCATTTTCACATGGACAGGTCAGGGGGAGTGACGATGGGAAGACAGATCACGAAACACATCATCTATCTGGCGGCCGGCAACAGCCGACGGTTCGGGTCGAATAAACTGCTGTACGAGTATCAGGGAAAGCCCCTGTACCGCCACGGGCTGGATATGCTGCAAAAGATCGTGAGGGAACATGACGATGTGACGCTGACGGTCGTGACCCAGTATGAGCAGATCTGGCAGCCGTTGAAAGACGCGGGCATCCGGGCCGTCTTGAGTGAAGAGAGCAGGGAAGGCGCCTCCTACAGCATCCGGGCGGGCATCCAGTCCCTGGGGGAGGTCCCCAGGGAGGACTACCTGCTGTTCGTCGTCGCGGACCAGCCCCATCTCACCAAAGGGACCGTGGAGAGACTGCTCGAGTGCGCCGATCGAAAGATGGAGGCCGTATCGGTCCGATACAGAGAGCGCCGGGGAAATCCGACGCTTTTTTCCATGAAATTCAGGGAGGAACTGCTGGCCCTGACCGGGGACCAGGGAGGCCGGGCTGTGCTGCGCCGGCATCCCTGCCGCTATATCGCGGTATCCGATGAGCGGGAATTGATGGACATCGACAGGAGATCGGATCTGCCATGATCTATCTGAAAGCAGCGATCTGGCTGCTTTCAGACTGCAGACAGAGTACTATATCTATGACCGCCTCTCTGATATGATAGGAGATATCAGGAAGGCGGTGTTTTTTTGCATGAAACAAAAAAATTGAAGATATCTTACAAGACATTCTGATGTTTCAGCGGTACAATATGTGTGGAAAGGAGCAAAAACATATGAAGAAAGAAACAAGAACGGTAGTTTATGATGATGAGATAAGGATCGAAGCCTATCGTTTTGAGGGGATCGTGCAGCCATTCCCAAACCATTTCCATGAGCATTATGTGATAGGCTTTGTTGAGGACGGGCAGCGTGTCTTATCTTGTAAAAACAAAGAGTACCGTATAGAAAAGGGCAATGTCATACTTTTTGATCCGGGGGATAACCACGCTTGTGTCCAAAGCGACAACGGGACTTTTGATTATCGCGGATTTAATATTTCTAAAAGCATCATGCTCGATCTAGTGGAAGAGGTAACAGGAAAACGGGAGCTTCCCGGCTTTTCAGAGAATGTCATTTATGATGATGAGATCACCTGTTATCTGCGTCCGCTCCACGAAATGGTGATAAATGGAACCTCTGATCTTGGAAAGGAAGAAGATCTTTTATTCCTTATCTCAGCACTGGTACAAAAATACGGACAGCCTTTTGAGAGCTGTGTGCCGGAATGTCCGCAGGAGATTGAAAAAGCCTGTGGATTTATCCAGCAGCACTTTAATGAACGTATCTATTTAGATCAGATATGCCGTTACGCCGGTCTGAGTAGATCGACCCTGCTCCGGGCTTTTACCAAAACAAAAGGCATTACCCCGTACCGATATCTGGAAACGGTCCGCATCAATGAAGCGAAGGCATTGTTGGGAAAAGGTATGCACCCCGTAGAGGCGGCTATGCAGACAGGATTTTCAGATCAGAGCCATTTTACAAATTATTTTACCAGTTTTATCGGGCTTGCCCCCGGCGTTTATCGTGACATATTTTTTGACAGGAAAGGGGACGGTGAGTGACAGGATGGAGCATAAAAAAACAGCCGGACATCTAGCGGCTTTATCAACGATCGTGATATGGGGGACGACGTTCATCTCCACGAAGATCCTGTTGGCGGATCTTCAGCCTGTGGAGATCTTGTTTTTTCGTTTTATCGTGGGCTTTGCGATCTTATTCTTGATATACCCCAAAAGATCAAAAACAGCAGATCAAAAACAGGAATTGACCTTTGCTGCCGCGGGGCTGTGCGGGATATGCCTATATTACCTATTGGAAAATATCGCTTTGACCTTTACACTGGCTTCGAATGTGGGAGTGATCATATCTGTTGCCCCATTCTTTACCGCCATATTGGCACATTTGTTCATGAAGTCGGAAGAAAGGCTGCGGGCGCGATTTTTTGCTGGATTTTTCGTTGCGATGGCCGGGATAGTCTTGATCAGTCTGAATGGTTCAAGATTGGAGATCAACCCCTTGGGCGACCTGCTGGCAGTCGCGGCTGCTCTCATCTGGGCTTGTTACTCCATATTGACAAGGAAGATCAGCAGTTTCGGCTATCCTGTTATCTTGGCCACCCGCAGGACCTTCTTTTATGGGATCTTGTTCATGATACCGGCGCTGTTCTTTTTTGACTTTCAGCCGGATCTGTCCTGTCTTGTAGATAAGAGGTATCTGTTTAATATCTTGTATCTAGGTGTGGGGGCATCCGCGCTCTGCTTTGTCACATGGAATTTCGCCGTCAAAGAGCTAGGCGCGGTCAAAACAAGTGTGTATATTTACATGGTTCCTGTCATAACGGTTGTTTCCTCCGTTGTGATCTTACATGAGAGGTTGACTTTATTGGCGGGAACAGGAATGGTCTTGACCTTGATAGGATCATTCTTATCAGGATATAAGGCGGAAAGGAAAGGTATCAGACATGGACTTACAAAATGAAAAATGTGTTATGGTGATCGATGAACACTTACCGTTAGGGATCATTGCAAATACGGCGGCGATCATGGGGATCACGCTGGGAAAGAAAATGCCGGAAGTGGTCGGCGCGGATGTGACGGACAGAACGGGAAATCAGCATCTGGGTATCATTGAGTTTCCTGTGCCTATTTTGAAAGGCAATGCGGAAAAGATAAAGGAGATCCGGGAAAAACTTTTTGAGCCGGACTTTTCAGATCTGACGGTCGTTGATCTTTCAGATCTGGCGCAAGGCTGCAGAACCTATGATGAATTTATAGATAAAATGAACAGGGTATCAGAAAGTGACCTGGATTATCT
>CAJTYN010000112.1:8378-10199 GCA_910584115.1 uncultured Lachnospiraceae bacterium | reverse complement strand
TTAAAATGTGTCTGATCTCCTGCATGATCCTGGCGGGGATCTCTCTATCCAGGGGCATGAGCTTGCTGTACATCCGCACGCCCTGGTACGAAAATATGAGCAGGTCGATGACAGCCGGGATGTCTACTTCGTTAAATTCCTGGCGGCCGATCCCGTACTGGATGAGTTTTTTCCATGTGTATGCGGATGCTCGGTACTGTTCATATAAGGTATTGTCCTGCACCGCGATCTCACGGATGCTGAAATATTCGTATATGGCGACGCTCAATGACGCGCGGCTGTCGAGCATCTCTTCCGCATATCGGTCCAGGATCTCATCCAATATGGCTGTGGCCGGGCAACCTTCTTTTATCTTCTGGTCGATCGTATGCTCCTGCTGCGCCATCATATCGTCGATGATCTCCTGGAAGATCTGTCGGGTGCTGGCGTAATGGCAGTACAGACCGCCGCGGCTTAAGTGTGTGGCTTCACAGATATCCTTCATAGTCACCTGCTTAAAGCCTTTTTCGGCAAATAAGGAACAGGCGCATTTTTTGATGTGTTTCCTCGTCTCTTCTCCTCTTTTATTCATGGATGCCTCAACTTTCCGACATAAGTGTCTGAAAATATTATACGACATATGTGTCGGTATGTCAATATAAAAAACGCAGGGAACTTTGACGGCATAGGAAGAAAAGTAATGACCTTTTATGTGTGGTTTAACATGGTCAGACATGGTATAATTAGGAGCATTTAGAGAGGAGCGAGGGGGGCTGTGGGGAAAGCATGGAAAAGAAATTAAAATATGTGGATATCTGCGAGGATCTGCGGAGCCAGATCTTGGAGGCGAAGATCAAGCCGGGAGATAAGCTCCCGTCGGAGAACGTGCTCTCGGCGCAGTACAGCGTGAGCCGCCAGACCGTGCGCAAGGCGCTTGAGATCTTGCAGAATGAGGGCTATATTTACGCGGAGCACGGGAGGGGAACGTTTTGCTCGGAGCTGATGCGCCACCGCAAGCAGTCGCGGAACATTGCGGTCATCACGACCTATCTGTCGGATTATATCTTTCCGCGGGTCATCAGGGGCATTGACCGGGTGCTGGCCAAAAACGGCTACAGCATTCTTTTAAAAAATACAAAAAATTCCCGGAGCATAGAGGCAAGGTGTCTGGAAGAGCTTTTGCAGAAGGATATCGACGGGCTGATCATCGAACCGAGCAAGAGCCAGATCATGTGCCGGCATTTAAACCTTTATGAAATGCTGGATCTTTACCAGATCCCGTATGTGTTCATCCAGGGATGCTATGCGCAGATGAAGGAGAGACCGTATATCCTGATGGACGACCGTAAAGGCGGGTATCTCGTGACGGAGCATCTGACCGCGCAGGGCAGGCGGGACATTGTCGGGATGTTCAAGTCGGATGATATCCAGGGGCAGCAGCGGCACAAGGGCTATGTACAGGCGCTGCAGGCGGCGGGCATCCCCTATGATCCGGACAAGGTCGTATGGTTTTATACGGAGGACCGGAAAGATCATCCGTATGAGAAGATGAAACAGTTCATCGACGAGCGGGGGCAGCATCATCTTGACGGTGTCGTCTGCTACAATGACCAGATCGCGGTCCAGGTGCTGCGGGCCATGGAAGAAAAGGGCGTGGACTGCCCGGGGGACATCGCGGTCACGGGGTATGACGATTCGTATCTGGCAGCGACCTGCCGGGTGCCGCTCACCACTGTGACCCATCCGCAGGAGCAGCTCGGGGAGATGGCGGCGGAGCTTTTGCTGCGGCTGATCCGCGAGGGCGGGCAGGCGGAGGATACGAACATCGTCATTGAGCCGGAG
>CAJTYN010000112.1:0-8278 GCA_910584115.1 uncultured Lachnospiraceae bacterium | reverse complement strand
TGGGGATCTGCCGAAAAAACAACTTGTACAAAGGACTGTACAAGTTGTATGCTTATATCATGCACACGACCAGTGCAGCAGACTATAGAAGGAGGGTATGGTATCATGTTAAATACAAAGAGCTATAAATTTTGGTTCTGCACCGGATCGCAGGATCTGTACGGCGACGAGTGCCTGCGCAAGGTGGCGGAGCATTCAAAGATCATCGTTGAGAGGCTGAACGCCTCCGGCATCCTGCCCTATGAGGTCGTATGGAAGCCGACACTGATCACAAACGAGCTGATCCGAAGGACGTTCAACGAGGCAAATATGGACGAGGAGTGCGCGGGCGTGATCACATGGATGCACACTTTTTCCCCCGCGAAGTCATGGATCCTGGGACTGCAGGAGTACCGCAAGCCGCTGCTCCATCTGCACACGCAGTTTAATGAGGAGATCCCTTATGATACGATCGACATGGATTTCATGAACGAGAACCAGGCGGCGCACGGGGACCGGGAGTATGCCCACATCGTGACCCGTATGGGCATCGAGCGCAAGGTGATCGTGGGGCACTGGACCGATGCAGAGGTGCAGGAGCGCATCGCGGCCTGGATGCGCACGGCGGTCGGGATCATCGAGAGCAGCCATATCCGCGTGATGCGTGTGGCGGACAATATGCGCAATGTAGCCGTCACCGAGGGCGATAAAGTTGAAGCGCAGCTCAAATTTGGATGGGAGATCGACGCATATCCGGTCAATGAGATCGCGGAGAGCGTGGCGGCTGTTTCCGAGGCGGACACGAATGCGCTCGTGGAAGAATACTACAGCAAGTATGAGATCTTGCTGGAAGGCCGCGACCCGGCAGAGTTTAGGAGGCATGTGGCGGTACAGGCACAGATCGAGATCGGCTTTGAGCGTTTCCTGGAGGAGAAAGGTTACCATGCGCTGGTCACGCATTTCGGCGATCTTGGCGCGTTAAAGCAGCTTCCGGGCCTCGCCATCCAGCGTTTGATGGAGAAAGGCTACGGCTTTGGCGCAGAGGGAGACTGGAAGGTCGCCGCTATGGTACGCCTGATGAAGATCATGACCGTGGGCAAAAAGGACGCGAAGGGAACGTCCATGCTGGAAGACTACACATACAATATGGTGAAGGGCAAGGAGGGGATCCTCCAGGCGCATATGCTGGAGATCTGCCCGTCCATCGCGGAGGGTCCGATCAGCATCAAGTGCCAGCCGCTCTCCATGGGCGACCGCGAGGATCCGGCAAGGCTGGTGTTCACGTCCAAGACAGGCGCGGGCATTGCGACCTCGCTGGTCGATCTGGGCAACCGTTTCCGCCTGATCATCCAGGATGTGGAGTGCAAGAAAGTGGAAAAGCCCATGCCCAAGCTTCCTGTTGCGACGGATTTCTGGACGCCGCAGCCTGATCTCTATACCGGGACCGAGGCATGGCTGCTGGCAGGCGGCGCGCACCACACGGCTTTCACCTATGACCTGAACGCGGAGCAGATGGGCGACTGGGCGAATGCCATGGGCATTGAAGCGGTCTATATTGATGAGAACACGAATATCCGTGACTTCAAGAAAGATCTGATGCTGGGAAGCGTTTACTACCGATAAGATGACTGGATAAGATCCAAGAGGGCAGAAGGATGGCAAAGACAAGTTTTGGCAAGACAGATGAGGGTGCAAAGGTTACGATGTATACCCTGAAAAATGCGGGTGGCATGGAGGTTGATATCCTTACGCTCGGCGCTGCGCTGCGGGCGGTCCGTGTGCCGGACAGGGAGAAAAAGGTGCGGGACGTGGTCCTCGGTTATGATACGCCTTCGGATTATCAGAACGTGCGCGGGTATCTCGGCATGGTGATCGGCCGCAACGCTAACCGCATCAAGGATGCAAAGGTAAAGATCGATGGCGTGGCCTATGAGCTGGAGGCGAATGACAACGGGAATAACCTGCACAGCGGAAAGGACGGCTTTCACTCTGTGATCTGGGAGGAGGCTGAGGCGGATGACGCCCATGTTGTCCTAACACATATCAGCCCCGACGGGGCGCAGGGCTTTCCCGGCAGGATGCAGGTTACGATGGTCTACACGCTGACGGATGCGGGGGAGATCATCTTGGAGTATCGGGCGACGGCGGACAAGAAGACCGTGGCGAATTTTACGGACCATGCTTATTTCAATCTTGACGGACACGGCAGCGGGAGTGTGGAAGCGCAGAAGCTCCAGATCTTTGCGTCAGATCATACGCCGGTAGCGGATGGAGAGGCGATCCCCACCGGAGAGCTCGCGCCTGTGGCGGGCACGCCGATGGATTTCCGGGAGATGACCCCGATCGGCGCGCGCATCAATGATGCGTTTGACCAGCTGAGATATGTGGGCGGCTACGACCACAACTATGCGCTGGATGGCGCCAACGGCAGCCTGCGGCTCGCGGCCCGGGCAAAGTCCGATGTGTCCGGCA
The DNA here is from genome assembly GCA_910584115.1 of uncultured Lachnospiraceae bacterium. GTDB lineage: Bacteria > Bacillota > Clostridia > Lachnospirales > Lachnospiraceae > MGBC164599. The sequence continues at coordinate 5,827 of CAJTYN010000112.1, read as the reverse complement.
TCTGTATGGACGTGTACACAACATGCCCCGGCGTGCAGTTTTACACGGGGAACTACATAGGCGTGCAGGCCGGAAAGGGCGGCGTGACCTACGATGACCGTCAGGGATTTTGCCTGGAAACACAATATTTTCCCAATTCGGTGAATGATGGGCATTTCAGACAGCCGTTCCTCGCGCCGGGAGAAATTTATGCTTCCACGACGAAGTACTGTTTTTCGGTGGAGTGAGTTTTCTTAGATCGGGCATCAGTCAAGACCAACGAGAAAGACGCAGGCTTGTACAGAGTGATGTACAGGTCCGTGTCTTTTTTATGCCCAAAATAGGGGAGTATCTCCCCGAAGTTAAAGTTGTATACGTACAAATGTGACGAATAATGAGGACAAATTACAATATGCACAAAAACATGTACCAATTTTTATGGCATATTCCGACTTGAAAACGGGAAATTTGTACAGTACAATATGTGTACAAGATGAATGTTTGTATTGACAACATCAAAAAGGAGGTAAAAAGGATGAAAGAAAGGATTCTCAGCGTGGCTCTCATTGTAGTCATGGTGGTTTCGCTCACATTCACAGGATGTGGGAGCGGCGGTCCGAGTGACGGTGGGGAAAAACAGGAGGGCGCCAAGACGATCGGCGTGGCCATGCCGACGCAGAGCTCAGAACGGTGGATCAAGGATGGCCGGAACATGAAAGCGCGGCTGGAGGAGCTTGGGTATGATGTGTTCCTGCAGTATGCGGAGGACGATGTACAGGTGCAGCTCGCGCAGATCGAGACTATGATCGCCAAAAGAGTGGATTGCCTGGTCGTAGCGGCGGTGGATTCATCGGCGCTGATCAATGCCCTGCAGACAGCGAAGGAGGTGGGGATCCCTGTCATCTCCTATGACCGGCTGCTGATGAACACGGATGCGGTCAGCTATTATGCATCATTTGACAACGAGGGAGTGGGCAGGAAGATCGGGGAGTACATTGAAGAGAAAGCCGGCCTGAAGGAAGCGACAGAGCCGCAGACCATTGAATTTTTCATGGGCTCGCCGGATGATAACAACGCGGTCCTCCTGTATAAAGGAGTCATGAGCGTACTGCAGAAGTATCTGGACGATGGGACGCTGGTATGCAGATCAGGGCGGACATCTTTTGACGACACCTGTATCCTGAGATGGTCCCAGGAGGTCGCCCTGCAGAACTGTGAAAATTACCTATCCGGGTTCTATGCGGATGAAAAGCTGGATATCTGCTGTTCCGCGTTTGACGGCTTCGCGTATGGCATCAAGGCGGCGCTGGAGGCGGCCGGGTACACGAAAGAAGACTGGCCGATCATCACCGGGCAGGATGCGGAGGTCATGGCTGTCAAGAACATCATCAACGGCAAGCAGACGGCGACGATCTTCAAGAACACAGAGCTCCTTGCTGAAAAATGCGCCGGGATGGTGCAGGCGATCAATGAGGGCAGCGAGCCGGAGATCAACGATACCGAGACTTATGATAACGGGAAAATGGTCGTACCCTCGTATCTGTGCGAGCCGCTGTCCTTAGACAAGGATAATTATAAGGAGCTGGTGATCGACAGCGGGTATTACAAAGAGGAAGAGATCCAAAATGCAGATTAAGGGGAAGGAGTTGAGAGAATGTCTGATCATATTCTGGAGATGAAACATATTGTCAAGGAATTTTCAGGGGTAAAAGCGTTGAACGACGTAAACCTGAAAGTAAAGCGCGGCGAGATCCACGCGCTCTGCGGTGAAAACGGCGCCGGGAAATCGACGCTGATGAACGTGCTCTCCGGTGTCTATCCTTTTGGCACCTATACAGGCGATATCGTATACAACGGGGAAGTGGTCCAGAACCACAGCATCAAGGACAGTGAAAAAAAAGGGATCGTGATCATCCATCAGGAGCTGGCGCTCAGCCCGTATCTGTCCATTGCGGAGAATGTATTTTTGGGCAATGAGCAGCTGAAGGCGAAGGGTGTCATCGACTGGACAAAGACGCACAACGAGGCGCAGAAGATGCTGGAGGAGGTGGGCCTTGGGAATGAAAACCTGGAAGCCCCCATCAACTCCCTGGGCGTGGGGAAACAGCAGCTGATCGAGATCGCAAAGGCATTGGCGAAAAAGGTAGATCTTTTGATCCTGGACGAGCCGACAGCGGCCCTGAACGACGAGGAGAGCGCGCAGCTGCTCGAGATTATGTTAAAGCTGAAGTCGCAGGGAATCACGAGCATCATCATCTCCCATAAACTCAATGAGATCAGCTATGTGGCGGATGCGATCACGGTCATCCGCGACGGGCAGACGATCGAAACGCTGACAAAGGGCGTGGATGACTTTTCAGAGGACCGGATCATAAAAGGGATGGTCGGGCGCGAGCTCACCAACCGCTACCCGGAGCGCACAGACTGCCCCATCGGGGATGTGGTCATGGAGGTGAAAAACTGGAATGTATATCATCCGGAGGACCCCCACCGCAGGGTTTTACAGGATATCAACATCAAAGTACGCGCAGGCGAGGTGGTAGGGCTTGCCGGATTGATGGGCGCCGGAAGGACGGAATTTGCCATGAGCGTGTTCGGGCAGCAGTACGGGCAGAAGATCAGCGGGGAGATCTGGATGCACGGAAAGCAGGTCAAGATCAAGAGCGTAAAGGACGCCATTGAAAACAAGATCGCGTATACTTCGGAGGACAGGAAAAATTACGGCCTGGTCCTTTTCAACGACATCAAATGGAATATGTCACTGGCAGCCCTGCGCGGATTCTTTTCACAAAAGGGGATCGTGGACGCCAACAAAGAGATCTTGATGGCTGAAAAATACAAGGAGCGGATCAACATCAAATCCAATTCCGTCCATCAGGAAGTGGGAAGCCTGTCCGGGGGAAACCAGCAGAAAGTCATCCTGGCAAAATGGATGCTGACAGAGCCGGATGTACTGATCCTGGATGAGCCGACACGCGGGATCGATGTGGGCGCAAAATATGAGATCTACTGCGCGATCAATGATCTGGCGAGATCAGGGAAAGCGATCATCATCATCTCCTCTGAGATGCCGGAGGTCCTTGGAACATGCGACAGGACATATGTATTGAACGAAGGCCATATTGCCGGTGAGATAGCAAAGGAAGAATTATCGCAGGAAAGAATCATGAAATGCATAATGCAGGATAACAGGAAAGGGGAATAACAATGGAAAAGAAAAAAACTGTAAATCTGAACCTAAAGCAGTATGGTATGGTCTTTGCACTGCTGGCCATCTACATCATCTTTTTTGTATTGACCGGGGGCACCAACGCTACGGCGATGAACATGAACAACTTGATCATGCAGAACAGCTACGTTGTTATCCTTGCCACCGGAATGCTGCTGTGCGTACTGACCGGCAACGTAGACCTTGGCGTTGGCTCCTATGTGGCGCTGTGCGGCGCGGTCGCGGCAAAACTGGTCGTTGAGCAGAATATGAGCATCCCGGTCGCGTTTCTGGCCGCGATCGTGGTGGGCATCGCATTTGGCGCGTTTAACGGATTTTTTATCGCATATCTGAACATCCCTCCCTTCGTCGTGACGCTGGCAGGCATGCTGATCGGGCGCGGGCTCACCTATACCCTGCTGGAAAATAAGACCGTAGGCCCCCTTCCGGACGCTTATGTGAAGGTCGGAGCCGGCTTTTTCATGACGAACAAGATCCCGTTTGGCGGCGGGACGCTTGACATCATTACGATCGTTGCAGCGGTCATTGCCTCGGTCCTGGTCATCGGCGCAGAATTAAAAAACATCAAGACCAAGAAAAAATATGGGTTTGCCATGGCGCCGACATGGCAGACAGGGCTGAAAGTCGCGCTCACGCTCGTGATCCTCTGGTTCTTTTTCTTCAAGATAGCGGCATACAACGGGATCCCGATCATCCTGATCCTGATGGCAGTCATCGTGGGCATCTATCATTTTCTCACGAGCAAGACGGTGGCCGGACGCCAGGTTTACGCGCTCGGCGGAAACGAAAAGGCTGCAAGGCTCTCCGGGATCGACACGAAAAAGGTTTATTTCTGGGTATATACCAACATGGGCTTCCTCGCCGCGATTGCGGGTATCGTGCTCTCAGCCCGGAATGCTTCCGCAACGCCGAAGGCCGGGGACGGATTTGAGTTGGATGCGATCGCTGCCTGCTATATCGGCGGCGCGGCGGCGTCAGGCGGCGTGGGTACTGTCGTCGGGGCGGTCATCGGAGCGTTCGTAATGGGGATCTTGAATAACGGCATGTTTTTGATCGGCCTGTCTACAGACCTCCAGAAGGTCGTCAAAGGCCTGGTGCTCCTCGGGGCGGTCACCTTTGATGTGTTATCGAGCAAAAAGAAAAACTAACAGATAAAAAAACAGAAGACTATCTGCGGCTGTCCGATATGGGCAGTGTGCAGGTAGTTTTTTCATTCTTTAGTCCTGGTCTGTCCAGATCAGGGATTGAAAAAAGAAAAGTTGTATTGTATATTTAGAAGAAAGTTGTTTTGGAAATAGTATCAGGAAAACGATGGATCAGGAAGATGGAGGTAGATATTTGGGAGCGCCGGTTGCAAAATACAAGGAGATCTGTTTGTGGATCAAAAAATGTCTGGAAGACGGCGGGTTAAAGCCAGGGGATAAGGTGGAATCGGAGCATAGCCTGTGCAGGCGGTTCCAGGTCAGCAGGCAGACGGTGCGGCATGCGATCGCCGTGCTGGAGGAGGAGGGGATCGTAGAGAGATACCGCGGGAGCGGGACCTATATCAGCGATCTGAGCCGGATCAGCCCGAAAAAGGAAAAGACCATGCAGATCGCGGTGATGATGACGTTCATACAAGAATACATTTTTTCCTCTATTTTAAGAGAGCTGGAGGAGCAGCTTTCAAATGCGGGATACAGCCTTCAGATCTCAGTCACAAATAATTCCGTGGAAAAAGAGCGCTGCATCTTAAAAAATATCTTAAATAAAAACATCGTGGACGGCGTGATCGTTGAGACCACAAAGAGCGGGCTCCCAAATCCCAATCTGGATATATACCGGAAGATCATGGAACAGGGGATACCGGTGCTCTTCATCAACAGCTTTTACCCGCAGCTGGAAGCGCCCCACGTCAGCTTAAATGATAAAATGGCGGGAAAGATGGTGACTGACCATCTGCTGCAATGCGGGCACCGGGATATCGCGGCGATCTTTAAAGGGGACGATGGCCAGGGGCATCAGCGCTATCTGGGATATCTGGAAGCTCTGATGGAGGCAGGTGTCCAAGTCTGCGATCGGCGGATCATATGGACAGACACGGAAATGCTCGCCGATCTTGAGCAGATCGAAAGCTGGATCATCCATAGGCTGGAGGGCTGTACGGCGTGTGTGTGTTATAATGATGTGGTGGCATGCAAGCTGATATCTGCCTGCAAAAAAAACAGGATAGAGGTCCCGGGCGACCTGTCCGTGATCAGTATAGATGATTCCGATCTTGCGGTCTTTTGTGAAGTGCCTCTGACTTCTGCAAAAAACCCGGTCCAGGATCTTGCGAGGGCTGCGGCGCTTGAAATCCTGGATATGATCAGCGGAAAGAAAGCGCCGCCGTCAACGGAGCTGGAGACGGAGATCGTTACCAGGGCTTCGGTGGTGGTCTTAGGGCAGTCAGCCGGATATACGAGCGGCTTGTAGCGGCAGCCGGGCTTACGATGACTTTATGTTCGGCTCCGGTGATCTCCCATATCTTTGCATCACGGAACTCTGGTCAGTATGCCTTCAGACCAGTTTATCTGGAAGATAAAAAACGCCGAAAACCTTGAAAAATCAATGTTTTCGGCGATGTTTTCAGCGTCGCTA
>CAJTYN010000111.1:2626-10227 GCA_910584115.1 uncultured Lachnospiraceae bacterium | reverse complement strand
GGGCACCAGTTGATGGGAAATTCTTTTTCGTAGGCCAGGCCCTCCTTGAACATCTTGACGAAGATCCACTGGGTCCATTTATAGAAGGCCGGGTCGGTGGTGTTGACTTCCATGTCCCAGTCGTAGATGGCTGCGATGTCGTTGATCTGTTTTTTGATATTGGCCACGTTCTCGGCTGTGGACTTGGCGGGATGGACGCCCATCTTGATGGCGTAGTTCTCCGCCGGGAGGCCGAACGCATCCCAGCCCATGGGATGGATCACGTAGTGGCCCTGGAGCATCTTGTAGCGGCTCCACACATCGGAGATCACATAACCCCGCCAGTGGCCTACATGCAGGCCGTTCCCGGAAGGATAGGGGAACATATCCAGACAATAGTATTTGGGTTTCTTGCCGTCGTTTACGTTGACTGGCTTTTTCTGCCAGTTGGCACGCCATTTCTGTTCGATCGCCTTATGGTTATAAGGTGCGCTCATGTTTTCTCTCCTCCTTACATTTATGCAAAAACCCCTGGACCTCTCGGCCAGGGGCATTTATCCTGGATATTATTTTAATGGTTTTGGGGATCCTTGTCAAGTGCCTGGGCGGAGACGCGTGTTTTTTTATAAAAAAGGCTTGCCATGCGCAGGAAAAGGACATACTATGATGAAAAGATATCGTAAAGGAGAGCTGTCGATTGAAAAAGAAAAGTCTATTATTTTTGTTATGCTGCACGATCTTGTCCGGGTGCGCCAGGGAGCCGGTCCATGAGGGAGGATCCGATCTGATGGAGCACATCGCGGCAAAAGAGATCCCCCAAGAGGCGGATCTCTCCGGCCCGGGCGCTGCGGCCCTCACGGCCCTGGGTGTGCGTCTGCTGCAGGATACGGCCGGGGAGGAAGATGAGAACACGCTGCTCTCGCCGCTGTCCATCGCCTGTGCTCTGGGCATGGTGGAGAACGGGGCAAGAGGGGAGACGCGGACGCAGATGGAGCGGACATTAGGGATGCCCTGTGAGGAGATGGCCGCGTATCTCTATCATTTTGTCCATGCCCTGCCTGCGTCCGGCCAGTACAAGCTGCGCGCGGCGGATTCTATCTGGCTGCGGGACGACGGCAGCCTTAAGGTGGAGCGGGATTTCCTGCAGGCCAACGCGGACTATTATGATGCGGATGTCTACAAGGATCCTTTTGACGATCCTTTTATCGGGCGGATCAACGGCTGGGTGGAGGAGAATACGGACGGTATGATCCAGGAGGTCATCTCAGAGGTCCCGGCGAACGCGGTCATGTATCTGGCTGATGCTCTGGCCTTTAAGGCGGAGTGGGAGTCGATGTACACGCAGGATCAGGTGCAGGCGGGGACATTTACGAGAGAGGACGGCACCAGCCAGCCGGCGGATCTCATGTATTCGGAAGAGTACGGCTATCTGAGGGACGAGCACGCGTCCGGGTTCGTGAAATATTACGTGGATCAGAAATACGCCTTCGCGGCGCTGCTCCCTGAGGAGGGGATGAGCGTCAAGGACTACGTGGGTTCTCTCACGGGGGAGCGTCTGAGGAAGATCTTACAGAATGTGGAGGAGGCGGACGTGTCCGCCGCGGTCCCCAGATACACATGCGCGTACGATGTCCGTCTGAAAGAGGTCTTACAGACGATGGGGATCCGGGATGTGTTCGATCCTGACCAGGCGGATCTGAGCGGGATCGGGTCTTATGAGGATCAGCCCCTCTACGTGAGCGAAATGGCGCATAAGGCTTTTATCGCTGTGGACGAGCGGGGGACGGAAGCGGGCGCCGTGACCCTGGCGGAGATCGCGACAAAAGGCGCCGCTGTGGAACCAAAGATCGTGTATCTGGACCGGCCTTTCGTATATATGCTGATCGAATGCGGGACGGATGTGCCGGTCTTCATAGGAACGGTGGAGACACTGGAAAAGTAAAGATAAAGATATCTCCTAAAATAAAAATGCCAGATCCCCGCAGGCTCGTTGGAGATGCCTGTGGGGATATTGGATCAGCAGGTAGCGCCGCCCTTGACGGTCTTACCCAGGATCGCGGCCTTGTCGATGTTGCCGCTGATCAGTTTTTCGTTCACATAGTCGAAACCCAGACGGTTTACGGTATCAGCGAAACGCTCACCGGAGATACCCTCGTCGCGGAACAGCAGGATCGCCTTCTCGACTACATCCATGACCTCCTCTTCGGAAGTGAAGATCCGGGTCAAGGTCTGGCCGTGGGCGATCTTCTTGCCCCAGCGTCCGCCGATATAGACCTTGAAGCCGTGCTGGTATTCCTCGAAGGCGCCGAAAGGACACTTGTCGGCACAGCGTCCGCAGTTGTTGCAGGCGCCAGGATCCACATGGATCTTGCCGTCCAGGATCTCGGCGGCCTTGATGGGGCAGTTTTCCACCACCTGGCATTTCTTGCAGCCGCGGCATTTGGCGTGATCGATCAAGGGCACCTTTTGTCCGACGATGCCTAAGTCGTTCAGGCTGGGCTTGGTGCAGTTGTTGGGGCAGCCGCCGACGCAGATCTTAAACTTATGGGGCAGGGTAACGTCATGGTAGCCAATGTAAAATCTCTCGTGGATCTTTTCAGAAAGATCATATGTATCGATCAGACCGTACTGGCAGGTGGTGCCTTTGCAGGAGACCACGGGACGGACTAAAGATCCGGTGCCGCCGGTGGAGAGTCCATGCTCAGCCAAATAGTCGATCAGAGGCTGGATATCCGCGTGTCTGACGCCTTGGATCTCTAAGGTCAGCCGGGTGGTCATGGTCACAGCGCCGGAGCCAAATCTCTCAGCGGCTTCTGCGATCACACGATGTTCTTCGGAAGTGATCTTTCCATTCCGGGTGATCACGCGGACGTTGAACACATCGGGATAACGCTTATCCTGCAGACATCCCAGTCCTTTGACCCGCCTGATCTCCTCAGGAGGCAGCTTGCCGCCTTCAAAGTCCACTTTTACATCATTTACAAAGAGACCGCCTTCCAGAGCGCGGGTGTTGGTGTAGCCGTATGCTTTCAGACGGTTCTGCAGGAAGTATCCCCGCTTGCCTTTTGCGCAGACGAGCAGGAGTTTTTCATCCTTTTCAAGGCCGTCGATCGGGCCGCTGACCTTGCCCAGTTCCACGAATGTCGCGCCGGGGATCGCGGGAGCGGGGCTGACGTCGACGATCTTGTAGCCCTTTGCCTTTGTGGCCGCGTATTCGGCGGGCGTCATGGACTCATATTCCCCGGCCATCTTATTTTCCAGGATGTAGCAGGCCTGTACGAAGGGATGGATCGCGGTGGAGAAGGGAGGCGCATAGGCAAAGTCCAGGGTATCGAAGTCCTCGATCTTAGCTTCCATGGCAATGCCGGTGACGGCGATATCCACCATCTTGTCCACAGCGCCCGCCCCCAGGACCTGGATGCCCAGCAGCTTGTGCGATCCCTTGTCGGCGATGAGCTTGGTGACAAAAGAAGAAGCGTCCGTGTAGTAATGCGCCTTGTCGTCGGTGACGCAGGTGACAGTGATCACATCATAGCCCTCTGCCTTTGCCTGTCCCTCTGTCAGTCCGGTACGGCCGGCGTGCAGAGTATCCGTCAGTTTTACCACACCGGTACCCAGGCAGCCGCCGTAAGGGGTGTCTGCGCCGGTCAGGTTTTTCGCGAGGAGCCTGCCTGTGATGTTCGCCGTAGAGCCCATGGCGGACCACTGGCCTTTGCCGGTCAGACGATTGAAGACCTGGGCGCAGTCGCCGACCGCGTAGATATCGTCCAGGTTCGTGCGCTGATATCTGTCCACCAGGATGGTGCCGCGGTCCATCTCGATCCCGGAGTCGGCCAGCCATGCGGTGGCAGGACGGATACCGATCGCCAGGACGACCGCGTCGCCGTCAAGATCGCCCACAGAAGTACGGATGCCAGTCGCTCTGTCCGTACCCAGCACTTCCTTTAGACCGGCGCCGGTGATGACACGGATGCCCTTGGCCTGCAGGTGCCTGCGGATGTAGGCGGCCATCTCCGGATCGAAAAGGTTCGGCATGACCTGGGAAGCCATGTCCGCGACAGTGACCTTCAGTCCCCTGGCCAGCAGGTTTTCGGCGATCTCAAGGCCGATGAAGCCGCCGCCGACCACAACGGCGCTGCGGCATTTATTCTCGTCCACATAGGCGCGCAGGCCGATGGCGTCGTCGGGTGTGCGCATGGTAAATACGCCGGCCAGGTCTGTGCCTGCCACATCGGGAACGAAAGGTTCAGCGCCGGTGGCGATGACCAGTTTATCGTAGGGGATCGTCTCACCGTCTGCGAAGGTGACGGTTTTGGCGGCAGCGTCAACAGAAACGGCCTCCATCCCGGTCTTCACCTCCACACCGGTCAGGCTGGTGTACTTAGCGGGTGTGTTCACGATCAGTCCTTCCGGTGTCTCGATGCTGCCGCCTACATAGTAAGGCAGTCCGCAGCCCGCATAGGAGATATCCCTGCTCTTGGTATAGATGGTGACTTTGGCGCTGCGGTCCTGACGCAGCAGTTTCGCGGCGGTCTTGGTGCCGGCGGCGACGCCGCCGATAACGATGATCTGCATATCATCACTCCTTTATATTTTTGTGGAATGGTCTTTATTTCCAATTCCCATGTTGATTATAGCACAAGCATATGATAAAATAAATTTAGCTTTTTTTATTTGATGATAAGATAGATTTATCGTGGAGGGCGCTCATGCTCGACTATCGGATCGATACTTTTCTCACGCTGTGCGAATGCATGAATTATAGGAAAACGGCTGAAAAGCTCCATCTGTCCCAGCCGGCGGTGACACAGCAGATACAATACATTGAGCGCATGTATGGGTGCAGATTGTTTTCTTACGAGAAGCGCAGATTAGAAAAAACAGATGCCGCCATCCTGCTGGAGAAGTACGCGCGTGCGGCGAGACTGCATGAACATATGCTGAGAGAAAAACTGACCGACCAGAAGATCGATACGTTGAGGGTCGGGGCGACCAAAACGATCGGAGATTATTTCCTGGAGGATCATATCTGCAGATTTTTGAGAAAAAAGGAAAATGCGCTGACGCTGATCGTAGACAATACAGAGCATCTCCTGAGGGCTCTGGAGGATAACGAGCTGGATTTTGCGGTGATCGAAGGCTTTTTTGACAAAGACAGCTTCAATAGTATCCTCCTGCGCCGGGAACCTTTTGTGGGGATCTGCAAAAAAGACCATCCGTTTGCAGGGAGAGAGGTCACGATCGACGAATTGCTACAGGAAACGATCATCCACCGGGAGGATGGCTCCGGTACGCGCGCGATCTTAGAACAGGAACTCAGCGGCTATAACGAATCACTGCAGCGGTTTCAGAGACACATCTGTATCTCAAGCTTCAGACTGATATTAAATCTTGTAAAAAAAGGTTTTGGGATATCATTTGTCTATGATATACTTGCAGACTCAGACGCGGGACTCGCAAAATTCTCGATACAGGGAGAGTCGGTGGTCCGGGAATTCAACATCGTTTATCTTAAATATGCAGATGTGCAGGATAAAGTGTTCTCTCTTTTGGGAGATAAAAGATAAAGACCACAGAGGCTCCATCTGAGACCGTCCTTCCGGCGGTCTTTTGTATTTCATGATGATATGTTTTATAAAATATAACGATCACACAAAAAATATGCAAAAAAGTCTTGATTTTATGGCGATCTGTCTATATAATGAAATGTGTTTACATGGATGGTCGATGTTGCCGGTATCAGGCAGACTATTTTTTTCATCAAAACATTAATATTTTAAATGAAGACATTAGTATTATTAATCAATAAGGATTTTTTGGAGAACTGGTATGGTGTGTGTTCGAGCGAGGACGACCGCGCTATACTGGCGGGGAGAGCGGGCAGACTAAAGAGAGAGGAGGGGAGGGACGCGTCAGGCGTCTTACGGAAACTATTGTTTTAGCGCATTTATTTTTAAGATGAGGAGGATGAATATGATCCATTTAAAGATTGACGGCATCCCTGTAGAAGTTGAACAAGGTACAACGATCTTACAGGCCGCCAGGCAGATCGGTGTCGAGATCCCGACGCTCTGCTATCTGGAGAATCTACTGCCGAATGGTTCCTGCCGTCTGTGTCTGGTAGAAGTGACCAACAACGGGAGGACGAGACTCGTCACATCCTGTACCATGCCCTGCAGCGAAGGCGACGATGTACAGACCATGTCAGAAGAAGTGATCGAGAGCCGCAGAGGCATCTTAGACCTTCTGCTCTCCGACCATCGTGCGGACTGCTTCTCCTGTGAGGCCAATGGAAATTGTAAATTACAGGATTACTGCTTCGAGTACGGCGTGGAGGTCACCAGCTACGAGGGCGAGCGCAACGAAGACTGTGTGGACGACACCAACAAATTCTTTACATACGACCAGAGCAAATGTATCCTGTGCCACAGATGTGTAAATACCTGCCACGAGATCGTGGGCCGCGGCGCCATCGACACCTTAAACAGAGGGTTCAAGTCCGTGATCGGCGCCCATTACGACTACAACTGGGATATGAGCACCTGTGAATCCTGCGGGAACTGTGTGCAGGCATGTCCCACAGGCGCCCTGTCCATGAAGCGCAGGAAGAAATACCGTTCCTGGCAGGTGGAGAAAAAAGTCCTGACCACATGCCCCCACTGCGCCACAGGCTGCCAGTATTACCTGATCGTAAAAGACGGCAAGATCGTGGATACAGAAGCCTACAACGGACCGTCCAACAGAGGGCTGCTCTGCGTCAAAGGCCGCAGCGGTTCCTTCGACTTCGTACATTCACCGGACCGTATCAAATATCCGCTGATCAAGAACAAAGAAACGGGAGAATTTGAGCGCGCCAGCTGGGACGAGGCCCTGGACCTGGTGGCTTCCAAGTTCATGGAGATCAAGAAACAGTACGGCCCAGACTCCTTAGCCGGCTTTGCCTGCTCCCGTTCACCCAACGAGGACGTCTACATGGTACAGAAGATGGTGCGCACCTGCTTCGGCACCAACAACACCGACAACTGCGCCCGCGTATGCCATTCCGCATCCGTCGCGGGTCTGGCCATGACATTGGGTTCCGGCGCCATGACCAACCCGATCGGGGACATCACCCGGAACAGCGAGCTGATCATGCTGGTGGGATCTAACCCGGAAGAGGCACATCCCGTGGTCGGCATGCAGATCCGCCAGGCGTTAAAGAGGGGCTGCAAGCTGATCGTGGCCGACCCCCGTGACATCGGTCTTGCAAAGAAAGCCGATATCCACCTGAAATTAAGACCGGGCACCAACGTAGCCTTCGCAAACGGCATCATGCACGTGATCATCGAAGAGGGCCTGCAGGATGAAAAATTCATCGCAGAGCGCACCGAGGGCTATGAGAAGATCAAAGAGATCGTCAAAGACTACACGCCGGAAAAAGTAGCTGAGATCTGCCACATCGACGCGGAGGACCTGAAAAAAGCCGCGATCATGTACGCGAAAGCAAAGACAGCTCCGATCATCTACTGCCTGGGTGTGACCGAACACTCCACAGGTACAGAGGGCGTTATGTCCATGTCCAACATGGCCATGCTGGTGGGCAAATTCGGCCGTCCCGGCTGCGGCGTGAACCCGCTGCGCGG
>CAJTYN010000111.1:0-2526 GCA_910584115.1 uncultured Lachnospiraceae bacterium | reverse complement strand
CTGGACTTCTTCGTGATGCAGGAACTCTTTATGACAGAGACGGCCCAGTACGCAGACGTGATCCTCCCGGGCGTGAGCTACGCGGAGAAGGAAGGTACGTTCAGCAACACAGAACGCCGCGTCCAGAGAGTGCGCAGAGCCGTGACCTTAGAAGGCGAGATGAGACTGGATACAGACATCATCATCGACCTGATGAACCGCATAGGCTACAGACAGCCCCACCTGACCTCCGCACAGATCATGGACGAGATCGCGTCCGTGACACCCAGCTTCGCAGGCATCAGCCACGAGCGTCTCGACAGCGAAGAAGTGGGCGGCAGAGGCTTACAGTGGCCGTGTCTCGACAAAGACCATCCAGGCACAGAGATCATGCATGTGGGCAAGTTCACCCGCGGCCTTGGCTGGTTCTATCCGGCAGAATATGTACCGGCGGCAGAGCTTCCGGACGACGACTATCCGATCATCCTGATGACAGGCCGTATCCTGTACCACTACACCACGAGGGCCATGACCGGAAGGACGCCGGAGCTGATGGAGATCGAAGGGAAGTCCTTCATCGAGATGAACATAGAAGACGCACAGAAACTGGGCATCGCAGACGGCGACAGGGTAAAAGTATCCTCCAGGCGCGGTTCCATCGAAACGACAGCCCGCGTAGGGACCAAGACCTCCCCGGGCGAGACCTGGATGCCATTCCACTTCCCGGACGGCAACGCCAACTGGCTGACCAACGCGGCGCTCGATAAATACGCCAGGATACCGGAGTATAAAGTGTGCGCGATCAAGATCGAGAGAGCATAAGGAGGTAAAGTCGAATGAGTTCTGGTAAGAAGACCGTTCCCTTCCAGGGGACAAAAGAGCAGGAAGAACAACTCCAGAAAGTCATCGCCGCCCACAAAGGAGAAAAGGGCGCGCTGATGCCCGTCTTACAGCAGGCACAGGAAATCTATGGCTATCTGCCGGTTGAAGTACAGCGGATGATCTCAGACGGGATGCAGATCCCGATGAGCAAGATATGCGGTGTCGTTACGTTCTATTCCTTCTATTCACTGTATCCGAAGGGCAAGTACAGGATTTCTGTATGCCTGGGGACCGCGTGCTATGTAAAAGGCTCCAGCCAGGTCTATGATAAACTGCAGCAGGTGCTGGGGATCGGAGAAGGCGAATGTACGCCGGACGGCAAGTTCTCACTGGAGGCATGCCGCTGCGTAGGCGCCTGCGGCCTTGCGCCGGTCATGATGATCAACGACGATGTCCACGGACGGCTGTCGCCGGATAAAGTGGAAGAGATCTTGGCAAAATATGAGTAGGAGGATGGACGATGATCAAAACGATTGAAGAATTAAGGGCGATCAGCGGCCCGAAGAAGGCGTCAGTAGGATTTCGCCATCCGGGCAGCAAGGAGAGAGACAGCTACGAGCGCCACGTATTAGTCTGTGCAGGTACAGGCTGTACATCATCCGGCAGCGCGAAGATCGCGGACAGGCTGGAAGAAGACATCGCGGCAAAAGGCTTAAAAGATAAAGTATGCGTGATCAGGACAGGATGCCACGGCCTGTGCGCGTTAGGTCCGGTCATGATCATCTACCCGGAAGCGGCATTTTATTCAAATGTGAGCATCGACCACATCGACGAGATCGTAGATGAGCACTTGGTAAAAGGCAATGTGGTCACAAAATATCTGTATCAGGAGACCGTGACAGACCAGGGTGTCATCCCCATGAACGACACGGATTTCTACAGGAAACAGCACAGGGTCGCACTGAAGAACTGCGGTGTGATCGATCCGGAAAATGTGGACGAATACATAGCCACCGGCGGCTACGAGGCCCTGCACAAAGTGCTGACCACCATGAGCCGCGAGGAAGTCGTAGAAGTCCTGGAAAAGTCCGGCTTGAGAGGCCGCGGCGGCGCAGGCTTCCCCACCGGGACAAAATGGAAATTCGCCATGGGCAGCACCGGACAGAAATACGTCTGCTGCAACGCCGATGAGGGCGACCCGGGCGCATTCATGGACCGTTCCGTACTGGAAGGCGATCCCCATGTAGTCTTCGAGGCTATGGCCATCGCGGGCTACGTGATCGGATCCGACCAGGGCTACATCTATGTGCGCGCGGAATATCCGATCGCGATCCACCGTCTGGAAGTGGCCCTGAAACAGGCCAGGGAATACGGCCTTCTGGGCAAAGACATCTTCGGGACCGGATTTGACTTCGACATCGATTTAAGGCTGGGCGCGGGCGCGTTCGTCTGCGGCGAGGAGACAGCCCTCATGACCTCCATCGAAGGAAACCGGGGCGAACCCCGTCCCCGTCCTCCGTTCCCGGCGGTCAAAGGTCTGTTCGGCAAGCCGACGATCCTAAACAACGTGGAGACCTGGGCAAACATCCCGCGGATCATCATGAACGGCGCGGACTGGTTCGCATCCATGGGCACGGAAAAGAGCAAAGGGACGAAAGTCTTCGCCTTAGGCGGCAAGATCCAGAACGTGGGCCTGGTGGAGATCCCCATGGGGACCACCCTGCG
>CAJTYN010000110.1 GCA_910584115.1 uncultured Lachnospiraceae bacterium | reverse complement strand
ACATGAGAGTGAGATGCAGGCAGGAATATTGACAGATCCTGATAGATAGCGTATAGTATTACTAAATGATACATGTATCCGCAGGTACGGAAAGATACATCTGTACGATCAGGAGTGTTAGGGCGATATGTCCCGGAGGTGATGCTTATGGAAAGGATCCTTGACGTTGCTCAATACATTTATGATGAATATAAGCGGCAATCAGGAGAATCCATCGATGAGATGAAACTGCATAAACTGCTGTATTTTGCACAGCGGGAAAGCCTTGCCATCACAGGTGAGCCGTTATTTGAGGGAAACTTTGAGGGCTGGAAATATGGGCCCGTATCAAAAGAAGTACGTGCGCATTATACGGCCGGCGGTATGTGTTACGATGGTCAGAAGATGCTTTCTGCCCAAGGTGCATATATCACAAAAAATGTGATACTACAGTATGGGACTTTGGCTTCTTGGAGATTGAGTCAGCTTTCACATAAAGAGATCTCATGGCAGAATGCGCGCAAGGGCTTGGCGAAGGATGAAAATGGGGATGTGTTGCTGCTGCTCGATGATATGAGGAGAGATGCAAAAAAGGTCAGACCCTATGATCCAACGTATGATATGTATTATGACGAATTTGAGGATGCAGAGGTGGCTCAATGACAGGAAAGATGTATTGGGCCATCTTTAAATATTATGATATCATGAAGAAGAAAATGGCATTTAAAAAACGTCCAGTGCTCATCATAGGAAAAGCCGACCAGAAAGACTATGTTGCACTTCCTGTTTCACGGGTCACGCAAAGAGAGCATCTAGATCTGCATTATGACTTCGAGATGCAGAGCAAAGACTATCCTGCATTGTCATTAAGGGCAACATCTTATATCCGTACGCACAAACAGACGATCGTGAATCAGGGAGAGCTTGCGGATCGTATTGCTGACTTTAAGGAAGAGTATCCGGATGCATACATATCAGTCATAGCCTTAGTAGAAGAATTTCAAAAGGAATTGATCAACAGGGCAATCTGAAGAATAGCGCATTTTAGGGGTTTCCATTGATGTGGATCATCAGCGGAAACCCTTCTTCTTGTCATATTATAGAAGATCATCCCCCGATCTGCGCCATCTCATGCTTCTCCGTGATCATCGTCTGATCTTCGAAGCAGTGCCCGGCGGGCTTTCTATCGATCGCTGTGAGCAGCAGTCTCTGGACCTCCTCGTCGGATCCGCTGCGGACGGCTTCTTTTAAGGAGATGTGGTCTTCGTAGCACAGGCATGGCTTGATCTGTCCGGTGGAGGTCAGGCGGATACGGTTGCAGGCGCGGCAGAATTTTCCATGGATAGCGCTGATGAACCCGATGTGTCCCGTAAAGCCCGGGATGTGCCAGTAGGCGGCAGGTCCGTTCCCGCGGGCTTTTGTTACGGCCTCCAGCGGACCATAGTGTTCCTGGATCTTCTGCAGGAGTTCATCGTTGGAGATGGATGCGAATCCTTTTCCGTGGCCGATGGGCATCATCTCGATAAAGCGCACGTCCAGGGCACGGTCTTTGGCCAGTCCGATCAGCTGCGGCCAATCGTTTTCGTTTACGCCTTTTTGCAGCACGGAATTGATCTTCAGAGGGATGTCATACTTCTCCATCTCTGAGATCCCGGCCAGCACGTCTGAGAGGGCGTCGGTCTTGGTGATCTTGATATATTTTTCCCGGTCCAGGGTGTCGAGGCTTACGTTTATGGCGTCGATCCCCGCGTCGCTAAGCTGTCTTGCGTGCTGGGCCAGGAGCACGCCGTTGGTGGTGAGCGTGACCTGCTCGATGCCGGTGATCTCCTTGATCATGTGGATCAGATCGATGCAGCCTTTGCGTATCAGCGGTTCCCCGCCGGTGATCTTGATCTTGCGGATGCCGATCGCGGCGGCCTGCCGGCATATCCCTGCGATCTCCTCCAGGGTCAGGATCTCCTGTGGCGGGAGCCATTCAATGTCTGTAGGTATGCAGTACTGGCATCTGAGGTTGCAGCGGTCGATGATGGAGACGCGCATGTAATCGATGGTCCGCCCGTATTTATCTGTCATCTGTCATTCTCCGTTTCTATATTTTCGTTTCTTTTGTTTTTTCAGGGGTGCGGACAAATCTGCCGCTCTTTCCGCCGCTTTTTTCACACAGATGGATCTCGCCCATCTCCATAGTCTTGTCCACGGCTTTGCACATATCGTAGATGGTGAGCAGGGCGATGTTGACGCCGGTCAGGGCTTCCATCTCCACGCCGGTCTTCCCGGTGGTGCGCACAGTGCATGCGGCCCGGACGGCGCAGCGTTCTTCCTCAAGTGAAAAGTGGATCTCCACTTTTGTCAGGTTCAGGATGTGGCAGAGGGGGATCAGGTCCGCGGTCCTCTTGGCCCCCATGATACCTGCGATCCTGGCTACGCCCAGGACATCTCCTTTTCCCATGGAGCCGTCTTTTATCTTCTGGAAGCATTCCCGGCTCATGGTGATGGAACCCTCGGCGAGGGCTTCCCGTGCAGTCTCTTTTTTTGCGCTCACATCCACCATGATCGCTTCGCCGTGCTGGTTAAAATGTGTAAGATCGGCCATCATATCCTCCTTTGTGTTCTTGTGATCATTTATGTTCAGTCAGGGGCGGTCCCTGTGAAGAGTTTCATGCGGTCGCGTCTGGCGGCGCAGACTAAGGTCAGGCCGTATTTTTTTGCCAGATCCACCGCTTCCCTGGAGGGGGAGGCTTTGCTGGCGAGGAGCGGGATGCCTGCCCGCACGGCTTTGGTGGCCATATCCGTGGGGACGCGGCCGCTGGAGTAGACGATGCATTCCCGGAGGTCTATATCATTGCGCAGGGCATAGCCGATGGCCTTGTCCATGGCGTTGTGCCGCCCGATGTCTTCGCAGGAGAAGAGCAGTTCCTCTCCCCGGGCCAGGAAGCAGCTGTGGGTGGCCCAGGTCTTTTCGTGGAGGGGCATGCCCTCGGCAAATCGGTCCGCCAGCGCGAAGACCTGTCCGACTTTCCAGGGGATGGGCGTGACCGGGCGGATGGGACCTTGATCTTTGAAATAGTCGTTCAGGATATGGTTTCCGGTGCAGCAGGAGGGCGTGACCTCTATGAAATCTGTCTGGGTGTTTTTATGTTTTGGAGCGCTCAGATAAACGCGCGCGCGGGAGCCATATTCACAGATGTAGATCTGATCTACGTCTTTGGCGGACTGGATGATCCCTTCTGTCAGGAGACGGCCTAGGACCAGCTCTGCCAGGTATTGTGGGATGCAGATCAGTTTCATGGTGAGCTGGTCGTTGATGTAGACATCCATCAGGTGTTCCCTCAAGACCGGCTCGGATCCGGGGCGGCATGCGCCGTCCCGGCCGATGTATTGATACGATGTGTCTTCTAAGAGCATCAGGTCTTTATATTGTTCGTTGATGTGCATTTTACTCTCCTCTGTTTGTGAGTATTCCCATACGATTATACATGATGAGGAGAGAGACTGTCAATTTTATTCATATATATTTTGATCGGCGGTCTGAAAATGGACATTATTTACGATGATCTCCTGGATCTCGTTTACATTGACCAGCCGGTTGAACAGGACTTTATAAAATGTCTCGCTCCCCAGTGTATAGCCGCTGTTCTCGACGTTTTCTCTTTGGTCGGAGATCACATAGCGGCTTCCGTCCTTGTAGAGGATCTCCAGCTTTTTCAGGTTATAGGGATCCTGGGCTTCCTCCTCGGTGAGGCTGAAGCCTTTGGCCATGTCCACGCTCAGGGAGATGGGGGAGTAGCTCAAGGATCCTTCTTCGCCCTGGTCGATGTCCGTCAGGGGGAGGGGGTCTTTGTCCGTCAGAGGGATCTTTTCTGTGGAATAGTCTGTCTCCTCGGTCAGCTCCCCGCGGGGGCAGGGGTAGGTGTAGAGGACGAGCTGAGGCCGGTCCCCGTCTTTTGGCGTCCCCGCCCACAGGATGTATGCGGAACAGTACATCTTATCCGGCGTGCTCTGCACGGTGTCCACATAGATGTCTGCGCATCCATAGATGTCGTCCGAGATCTCCCAGGTGAAATAGAAGTCGGACGTCTCGGTAAAGAAGGCACCCTTGCCCAGGTTTGTCTCCTGATCGCCCGCGAGCGCGGTCACGCCGCCCTCCCTCTCCAGGGTAAAATACATCAGCGCGCCGTTCTTGTCGTAGACAAAGTTCTTGATGGAGAGGGTGTGGCTGTTGATCTTCTTTTCGATGGGCTCTTCTGTCATCCACGGACCGAGCATCTCTTCGGCCTGGGCGTCGTCCACCGGGACGTATTCCTCGGAGGGGATGGTGACGGCGGTCTGGCCGCCTTTACCGTTGTCGACCATCTTGTGGATGATGTCGTGGGACTCTTTCGTGCTGTTCCCGAACATAGCCTGGAAGAATCCGGTCTTCGCGGAGGCGTACGCCGCGGCGGGCAGGGCCAGGCAGAGGAGGGCCAGGATGGCGGCTGCTGTCCGTATCTGTCCGGGACGGCGGGATCTTTTGGCGGGGAGCTGTCTGTAGGTGCTCAGGATCCTCTCCTGTACCATGTCCGGGACCTGGATGTCCTGGGAGAGGATCTCTTTGATCTGTCTTTCTGTCTGTTTTATGGTCTGTTCTTTCTTTTTTATTTCGTTCATAGGGTCCTCCTAACAGCAAATGGATCTTTTCAGTTTCTGACGGCCGCGTTTGAGCCGGCTCTTTACCGTGTTTTCATTCAAGTCCAGGATCTCCGCGATCTCCCGTGTGCGGAAGCCCTCACCATAATATAATAGGAAGATCGGGCGTATCTCTTCCGGGAGTTCGCTGAGCAGGTCGTAAAATCCCTGGTCGTCGGCCGGATAGTCTCTTGAGTGTTCTTCCAAGATCTCATCCAGAGAGGCCGGGATGGACCGTCTCTGCTCATTGAGCAGGTCGATGCAGCGATTGATCAAGATCCGGGTGATCCAGGTCTTGTAGTAGGCCGCCTGCTTTAAGTCTTTTAGATGCTCGTAGGCGGAGAGGATGGTGTCCTGCATCACGTCCGCGATGTCCTCTTCGTTTTTCAGATAGCTCTTTGCGACTTTGTAGAGGGATAGGCGGTGCCTGTCCATCAGTCTGATGAAAGCCTCCGTGTCGCCCCGCTGTGCTCGCTTTACCAGCAGCAGTTCCATAGATCTCACCTCGCTTTTCTTATGTGCTCTCACTTATTAGACAGGGATCTTATGGGTTTGGTTGCATGGATATCATACGTTTTAGGCATTTCTAAATATCCGATATAGGTATTAGACATTATACAAAAAAAGATCTATAATATAAATATTTAGGAAGAAAAAGGAGGAGCGATCATGAAGAGCAGCGACAGAGAGATATTCGAGAAACAGGATGTATTTGGGATCGGGGAGGAGAATGCGGCCTATGCCCAGTATTTTATCGGCGAGTCCTACCTCAAGCCGCTGACGGACCCGGCAGAGACGGCGGTCTTTCTGGCAAACGTCACTTTTGAGCCGGGATGCCGGAACAACTGGCATATCCACCATGCAGAGAGCGGAGGCGGCCAGCTCTTGATCTGTACGGCCGGGAGCGGATGGTATCAGGAAGAGGGGAAGGAAGCCGTCAGCCTGGAGCCGGGGATGGTCATCACGATCCCTGCGGAAGTCAAGCACTGGCACGGGGCGAAGGCGGACAGTTGGTTTTCACACATCGCTGTGGAAGTCCCGGGCGAGGAGACGGGGACGGAATGGTGTGAGCCTGTGGATGATGAGGCGTATGGGAACCTGACCCGCTGATCGGGGAGAAAAAGAATACGGAGGATGGAGGATATGGAAAAAATGGATCTTTACAGGACGGATCCGGGATTTATGGAGCGGATGGGATATTTCATGGAGGAAGAAGTGGTAAAAGAGCCGGGGCAGGAGCTGCCAAAGGATACGCGTTATCTGGCGGTCCTCGCCGCGCTCATGGGCTGCCAGGGTCTGGAGGTCTACAAAGATGAGCTGCCAAAGGCGCTGGATGCGGGGCTGACGCCGGTGATGGTCAAGGAGATGGTCTATCAGGCGGTGGATTATCTGGGGATCGGGAGGGCGCTGCCGTTCCTCTCAGCCACCAATGAGATCCTGACGGCTCGGGGTGTCGATCTGCCGCTTGCGGAACAGGCGACGACGACGCTCGCGGACCGTTTGGAAAAAGGGATCGACGCCCAGGCGGAGATCTTCGGGGAGCAGATGCGGGAGGCATGGAAAGCCGGGCATATCAACCGCTGGCTGGCGGCCAACTGTTTTGGCGACTATTATACCAGGAACGGTCTGGATCTAAAACAGCGTGAACTGATCACATTCTGCTTCCTGGCGGCGCAGGGGGGCTGTGAGCCGCAGCTGACCGCCCATGCCAAAGGGAACATGAACTTAGGGAACGACAAGGACTTCCTCATCCGGGTGGTGTCCCAGTGCCTGCCCTACATCGGCTATCCCCGCAGCCTGAACGCCATCGGCTGCGTAGATAAGGCGGCGGAGTAGGGATGGAGCTGCGGGTCTTACAATATTTCCTGGCCGTCGCGAGGGAAGAGAACATCACCCGGGCCGCGGCGCTCCTCCATGTCACTCAGCCCACCCTCTCCCGCCAGCTCATGCAGTTGGAGGAGGAACTGGGCGTCAAGCTCTTTTACCGGGGCAGGCACAGCATCCTGCTGACGGAGGAGGGGATGCTGCTGCGCCGCCGCGCCCAGGAGATCGTGGACCTGACGGTGAAGACCAGGAGAGAGCTGCGGCATGAAGAAGAGCTCATCTCCGGCGAGATCTCCATCGGCTGCGGGGAGACACAGAACATGCGGCCGTTCGCCGGGATGATGGCTTCCTTTCAGCGGGAATACCCGGAGGTGCGTTTTAATGTCCACACAGCGATCGCGGACGAAGTGAAAGAGCGTCTGGAGAACGGCCTTTTGGATATGGGGCTTTTGCTGGAGCCTGTGGAGATCAGTCGCTATCACTACCTGCGGATGCCCTTAAGAGAGCGATGGCAGGTGCTGATGCGCCGGGATGATATCCTGGCAGAGAAGGAGACGATCACGCCGGGAGATCTCCTGGGTGTGCCGCTGATCCTGGCCGAACGCCTGTCCGTGCGCAATGAGCTGGAAAACTGGTTCGGGCGGGAGGCAAAAGACCTGCGGATCGTCTCTACCTGCAATCTCTCCCATTACAATCAGATGATCATGGTGGAGAGCGGGATCGGCGTGGCCATGGTGATGGACTTTGACTGCGCAGATGAGAGGCTGTGCATGCGGCCGATCGAACCGGAGATGCGGGGCCGGTGCGTCCTTGTGTGGAGAAAGGGCCGGATCCTCTCGCCGCTGCTGACCCGGTTCATCGCCCATGTCAAGAGTTCCCTGGAGTGTGTTTGACATTTCCCATGAGATATATTATAATATATTTTATATGATAAAACATATAAAAGGAGGAGCCATGGAACAGATCCCATTCAAGATCGGTGAGCGGCTAAGAGAGATCCGCAGCACCAGGCAGCTCACCCTGGATGACGCGGCCAGACTGACCGGCGTGAGCAAACCCATGCTGGGGCAGATCGAGCGGGGGCAGTCTTCTCCCACGATCAACGTATTGTGGAAGATCTCAACGGGCCTGCGGGTCCCGCTGTCTTTTTTCTGTCGGCAGCGGGAAGCCCGCTACATGGTCGCCGGACTTGAGGGCGGGGATGTGATCACGGAAGAAAACGGCGGCATGCGGGCGTATCCGCTGTTCCCTTTTGATCCCATGCGGAATGTGGAGGCCTTCTATCTCGAATTTGACGCCGGGGTGCGGCACAATTCGCTGCCCCATGTGGCGGGTGTGGAGGAGTATGTCTTTTTGGTGCAGGGGGCGTTGGAGATGAGGATCGGGGAGAGGAACGTCCTCTTGCGGGAAAAGCAGTCCATACGGTTTGAGGCGGATATCGCCCATGGATATCACAATGTCTCGGATGGGGTCTGCGCAGCCTACAACGTGATCTTTTACCCGAACAGCTAAAGGAGGGAGCTTTTGAAATGTATGAACTGGTACAGGTCAGTGAGAGATGTTATTATGTAAACTGTCCGGCGAAGATCGGTATCTATGTGGAGGATCAGGAACATGTCTATCTGATCGACAGCGGGAATGATAAGGATGCGGGAAGGAAGGTCAGGCAGATCCTGGATAAAAATGGCTGGCGTCTGACGGCCATCCTGAACACCCACTCCAACGCGGACCATATCGGCGGCAACCGATACCTGCAGGGGCAGACAGGGTGTAAGATCTACGCCAGCGGCATAGAGGCGGCTTTTACGAAAGATCCTGTGTTGGAGCCGTCTTTTCTTTACGGAGGCTATCCCTGTAAAGACCTGCGGCACAAGTTCCTGATGGCCCAGGGGAGCGATGTGACGGATCTGACAGACGAGGGGTTCCCAAAAGAGATCAGAGTGATCCCCCTGCCGGGGCATTTCTTTGACATGGTGGGTTTCCGGACGCCGGATGACGTGGTGTTCCTGGCGGACTGCATCAGCAGCAGGGAGACACTGGAAAAATATGCCGTGACTTTTATCTATGATGTGGGCGCTTATCTGGAAACATTGGATAGAGTGGAAGAGATGGAAGCCGCCCTGTTCGTCCCCGCCCATGCTGAGGCCGCGGCGGATGTGAGAGAGCTTGTCCGTCTGAATAGGGAGAAGGTCTATGAGATCGGGGAGCGGATCTTGACGATCTGTGAGGAGCCGATGTGCTTTGAGCGGATCTTGCAGGAAGTCTTCAGAGGGTACGGGCTTTCTATGAATATGGAGCAGTATGTATTGGTGGGGAGTACCGTGCGCTCTTACCTTGCGTGGCTGAAAGATGCCGGGAAGATCTCGGCTGGATGTGTGGACAGCATGCTGCTGTGGCAGAAGATGTAGATATGGAATGTGTGTAAGACCGCCGCTGGGGATCGTGTATCCCATGCGGCGGTCTTTTGATAAAAAAACATTAAAAAGGGGGTTGACAGATCCGAATGGTACCTGTATAATCAGTTACAACAAGTACCTGTATGAAAAAAGGAGGGATGATATGGACGATATATACACAGATATTTATGAAAAACTGTCCACACTGCAATGGCTCATGAAACGCCGGCAGATGTTCAGTCAGGCAGAATCCGGGCCCTTTGCCGATCCGACGAGGGGGCAGGGCCGCGTTCTCGCTATGCTGAAGATCCAGCCGGAGATCACGACGAAGGATCTGTCCTATCTTCTGGGGATCAGACAGCAATCGCTGAACGAACTGCTGAACAAGCTGGAAAAAAGCGGCTATGTAGAGCGCAGGCCGTCCGAGAAAGACAGGCGGGTCATGGTCGTCCATCTGACGGAAAGGGGGAAAAAAGTACAGCAGCCTGCATCGGACTATCAAGAGATCCTCGGCTGTCTGTCACAGGAGGAGCTGCAGCAATTCGGGGATCATCTAGACCGTATCATCGCGGCTTTCCAAGCGCAGCAGGACGCCTGCGGTGAGGAGGCCGTTATGGAGGACTGGATGGAAAAAGCAAGAGAGCGCATGGGTGAGGAACCGTTTGAACAGCTGCTATCCATGCGGGAGAGAGCATTTGGTCCCTTTAGGCGTGGAAAAAGACCGGCGGATGTACCGGGGGCAGAGCGCTTCTCACCAGATTATGACGGTCCTGTTCCGGACAGGCGAGGACCCGGCAGGCCCGGCGGCAGAGAAAGGAGATAAGATATCAGATCAAGATATCAGATCAAAATATTTAAAGGCACCATGATCTTTATGGAGATAAGTCCTATGCGCACGACACGCATAGGACTTGATTTTTTTTAGGAGGTAATGATAATGGACCCGATCATACAAGTGAAGCATTTTTCTAAAAAATATGGGGATTTTACGGCGGTAGACGACATTTCCTTTACCGTAGACGAAGGCAGTATCTTTGCTTTCCTCGGCCCCAACGGCGCAGGCAAGAGCACGACCATCAACACACTGTGTACCATCCTTGACAAAACGGAGGGCAGTCTGAAGATCAACGGTCATGATGTCTGCAGGGAACGGAGTCTGGTGAGAAAAGACATTGGGATCGTCTTTCAAGATCCTACCCTGGATACCCAGATGACAGTGGAAGAAAACCTGAGATACCATTGCAGCTTCTACAAAGTGCCGAAGAACGAAGTGCGGGAACGCATCGACTTTGCCCTTGAACTGGTGGAGCTTACGGAATGGAAACGAGCGGCAGTGGGCAGTCTGTCCGGCGGCATGAAACGGCGCGCTGAGATCGCGAGAGGGCTGGTACATGACCCAAAAGTCTTGTTTTTG
>CAJTYN010000109.1 GCA_910584115.1 uncultured Lachnospiraceae bacterium | reverse complement strand
ACCAGGGACAGGTCGAGGGACTCCCGGTGTGGTATGTCCTCCAGGAGACGCCTGTTCATCCCTGTATTGATCAGACGGCCGCGTACTCTGGAGAGGATATCTCCTCGGTCTGCAGATGGGAGCATATGTATCTCCGGTCCTGCAGTACATCTCTCATATGAATGGATGATCCTGTCTGCCGCCCCACTGATATCCACGTCACCTGCCAGATACAGATCATAGATATCATCTATATGGATGCAGGGTGCTGTATCGCTGCCCTGCCCATGTATGATGACCGTATGTGTTACAACGTCGTTATTCTTCAATATATCCTTCCCTTCTACCCGGTATCCGTTTCCGAACCTGTCCGCTATCTCTGCCATTACATTTTTCATAAAATCTTGTAGACTCATCGTCCTTCTCTCCTATGAGTGATATCCAAAAAGGGTATATCACATCCCAGTCTTAAGCCGCCGTCCCTATCTTTGACAACACGGTCATCACTCTCTTATAGATCTCTCCTGTCATCTGCTCTGGCTGCTCGATATGATATCTCTCCCTCACTTCATCCATCTGGACTCCTGTGCGTTCCAATTCTTTTTTCAGGGATCTCATCTGTGCACTGGATATCACTGTATCCGTTTTCTTTCCCTCTGCACTCTTCTTTCTGGCGGTATCCTTTTTCGTATCCTCTGATGTCTGTCCTGCCCGCAGCACATATACGGCCTGTCCATCATCATGATCGTTCACGATCGTGAGCGTGCTGATCTCACGCTTCTCATCATACCCGATCGACTGTACAGAAAAACGGTCATTGCAATATAAACGATCCTTCGTCTTATCCCGTCTGATAGTGGCTTTTCCTGCCGGGACCCATATGAACGGGGCTGAATAGAGTTCCCGGCCGATGCCCCAGTTGAAACAGGCGCGTTTAAAGGAATCGGATGCCTGTGATTTTTCTCTCTCTGTATATCCCGTCGTGCCCACATCCTGCTTGGAGATCCAGCTCCCCGTAGTCTCATCATAGACGGATACGGTGCAATACAGGTTCCCGTCTATACACTGATGACTCCGCTGCCATCCGAACGGGCCGAAAGTCTCGTCAAGGATGCGCTGGTCCACACGTGCGTCCTTGTAGAGCAACAGGCTCAATCCGTTCTCCTTGACCAGGGACACCCGGCACTCGATCTCGTCTGCCCTCAAGAGGCGTATCATGTTTTTTTCCATAGGTACTCCTTTCTTTATCATCAAGATATGAGATGAGCAGGGAGGGGTGGATGCCTTCCCTGCCCCGCATGTATATCATGCTGCCTTCACCGTGAACCTGCGTGAGGATGTGGTCTTCGAATAATCGGCATAGATCTCCGGCCTCTCCTGTCTCATGCGTTTCGTATCGAGCCGGGTCGTATCCACGCTGCTCCATGAGATCCTGTAACGGTCGTTGGCGGCGAGTTCATTCTCCTTCATATATAGTTTGATCTCCTGGTCGATCCGCTTCTGCTCAGTCTGTAACTCTTCTATCTCTGAGAGGATCTCTGCCCTCCGGTCCAGCTTTTCATCAAAGCCTACCAGTTCGATCATCCCTGACTTTTTTGTATCCCTGAAATATCTATTTAGGATGTCATCACAGTCCTCTGAACCGTCTGGGGCAGGCATGATGCCCTGGATGACATGGCCCTCCCAGAACTCCCTCTCGATCTCGATGAGCTGTTGGATCAATGTATCGTCCCAGATCAGCTTTCTATAAGTAAATCCTCTACCCAGGATCACACAAGCGATATACCAGGTGCGTTTCCCGGTGACAGCCATATAGTGGTAGCACTGCATCATGTAATGTAACGGTATCTTCCCATCAGCCCATTTATCGGCACTATATGCACTGGCCGTCTTGCATTCCAGGCCAGCATCCTCCCCGACCACCAGCCGGTCCACGTCTGCGATCATGAACGGATGTTCCTTACTGCGGTACATGAAATTAGAGCGGCGTACCTTTGAGCCTGTCGCTTCCATGAAACGTTCTGCGACATACTGTTCCAGGTCATTGCCGATACGGACGGCTTCATTGTCCAGCGTCTCAATCTCATCCGTGGTCTTATCAACAAATACCCTCATCTTACTGCTATACGGGTTCAGCCCGCATACCGCTCCCGCATCAGAACCTCCGATCCCTTGTTTCCTGAGCTGCAGCCATCCTTCATGGCTCAACCCTACTGTCGGTATCTTCTCATACATATTATGTTATTCCTCCTTATGGTCTTCTCTTGATCCTATCCTGCCCGATATCTCCATGTCCCCAGGAGATAGATATATCACATATGAGGACTGGGATATCTCAGGGGAGATGGAGATAGGCGGACTCCCATCCCTTACGCGGCATCACACAGCATCTGGTATGCCCTGTCGATCATCGGGTTCCCCTCATAGGTCTTCATGAACAGGTTCTCCTTATAGTTCTTGGTGCGCCTGATCGGATCCGCGTGGGTCGCAAAGTCAGATACCGCATTGATGAAACGGTAGGCATTATTGCCAGTCCCTTTTAGATCGGGGGCATCAAAATAGCGGGCTTCCATATCATCGCGGAGCTTCTTGATGTTCCGAACGGTCACAAGGCTCGCATCCCTCTCTATCGGGAGAAGCATCTCTATATACTCTATGACCTGACGTTCTGTCATCTCCTGCTCACGGAGCCTTTCAAATTCCATGCCCAGGCTTTCCATATATCGATCTGCCATGAAGAGCGTGTGCCTGGCCTCCCCGATCTTCCCTTTTATGTCCCCGGTATGCACCATACTGAAACTGCGCGGTGCGGTCTTCAATGCCAGGTTCAATGTGTTATTGCAGCATACCCGTATGGGCGTTACTGCCACACGGACTGCGCCGCTCCCATCGTGGGTGTTGCTGAACACCAGGTAGGGGCTGATCCGTTCCCCTGCGATCACAAATTCACTGGGGAGTCTTGCTAACAGCCATACTTTCCGGCCGTTCTGCAGGGAACCGGCCGTTTCATATCTCACCCCGCTGCCCAGCAGTTCATCGGTAAATGCAAATGCTTCTGTATTCTGCACCACCTTATAGCGGTCTGTCACTACGCCCAGGCACTGTCCATCAGTATCCCGGATGTTCGCCTTATAGCCTTCTATCTTTCCTACATTGGTATAGATCGATCTCTGGCATACATTCCAGTCCAATCCTGCGAGTCTGAGCGCATCATCGGATGTGGGTGCCTCTGCTACGATCGTGCCCAATCCGTGCCATGGTTTTTCCCTCACTGAAAATATCGTCTCTACGTTTGCTGCCATCTTGATATCCTCCTTTTTTCCTTCTCGATCTCACTATCTGCGTTTTCCCAGATCATCGCTGATGATCCCGATGATACTCACAAGGGCAGATAATAGGCTGATCACATGCCCGAGGATCGGAATGTCCCCTTCATTTCCTGGGGCTTCCCATCTTGAGCCTTTATTGCCCGTGCCGGGATCATGATGATACTTCTGATCTTCCATCATCTTCTCTCCAACTCCTCCTTGACCTTTATAGACTGAGCACCAGAGCGGCCGCGAGTGCTGCATTTAATATGCACTCTGCGATCGCGAGGATCTTTTTTAAGACTTTTTTCATGCGTCATTCACCTCCTTTTTTATGCGTAACGATAGTGACCGTGAGACTTTTTCTCCAAGACCCTGGAGATAGATAGGTGCCTTTAGACCCTGCAGATCTCAGTGTCCAAGGTTTTCTACATGATAATAATATGTGGATATAATTTCTGAAACAACGTATTAAGGGACGTGATAAACCGTGCCGGGAAATGAACAGGAGGTGTCTGATATGTTCAAAGGATACGCAGACTTTATGACAGCGAAGGAGGCCATGGAAGCGCTCGGTATAGGGAAGAATCTCATGTATAGGCTCTTAAATGATGGTGAGATAAAAGCTGTGCGCGTTGGCGGGAAAGTGTGGCGGATCAGCCGGAAATCGCTCGCTGAATATGCACGGACATGGACAAATTAAAAAGGATTTGCAGATGACATATTATCGTCTGCAAGTCCTATTCTTAGAGGGTATAATTAATTTTGTGTCTATAGAAATTAAGACATCCTATATCTTTCAGTTACATCAAAGACTAAAATATCCAGTATTTACAAGGCTTTATGGGCTCTTTCCACACCCGGCCTCCGGAATAAGAGGGAGTGTAAGATGATGTGTGTAAATTCCCTGAACTGCTATGGTTAATCTTACCAAACTGCTGGAATCCCGTAAAGGCTGGAACCCTTGCCTTGACTGGCTTTCAGCAGTTTGATTTTGTCAATCAAGCAGTTGAATGAGATTTTTCAGACAATTAAAATACACACTTTATTTGACATTACCGAATAAGAGTGAAAACCAAAAATACAAAATTTAGAACACTACCATTTCTTTATGTTTTAATCTTTAAGATCACGTGCATACTTAGTTAAAATTTTGTCTTTATGATAATTTTAAATATTCAAATATCCTATTTACTATCATTTTTACACCATATACACATATAACCAAATGGAAATCCTTGTCGACGGTAGGTTGCACATTTCTTACAAACCCAACGTCCACAGATAACGCATTTTGTTAAATCTTTGATGAATGTTTTTTCCTGCAATCAACGCAAGAAGCAAATCCATTTTCATTTAGATATTTTGTACTATACCCCCTATACTCTACTTCCTTTTTTATAGATTTTAAAGACTTAATAATACATTTACAGACTGAGCAATCTGATATCACCCTAAATTTCCATTATCATATTCTTTAGCAAGCAACCATCCGAGAGATTCTGTCAATCCCGCTGCTGTTGCGGCATTGACTGCATTTCCCACTCCTGGAATCCAGCCTACTAACACTTGCGATAATGTCCTCCCGATAGTCGAAGCAGCCAATGAACCAACTGCTGCTTTTGCTGATGCCTCCGATAATGTAACACCAAATACTCTTCCCAATGAAATGGCCATTGTAAGTTGAATAGGTGTTATAATAGCATTATCACCGCCTGGGATCTGTGCTAGTCCTGCCCCAGCTCCTCCAGACGCTGTACTTGCTGCATGAATGATCGCGTGGCATTTTTTCTTTTGTTCACTGGTCATATCAATCCACCTTTCCTTAAAACATGATAGTGATATATCAAAACATTTTCTTACCAATTGAATAACCATTTAACTAATGTAAATAACCCCCTGCATCCCAAAAATAATGCGGCTATTGGAATAGCGGCCCACCCAAGTAATAACGATAATACGACCATACGTGCTATTCCATCAGCAAATGAAGAATCTCCTTTAAGATATGTTATAGAAGCGTAACCTAAACCTAAATAAATTAAAAATACCACCATAAAATCCATTCTTTTTCTCCCTCCTTACTGGTAACTTACTTATCTTTAATCCGTAATCGTTACATTTATCCTCTGCTTCGCAACCAATTTTTTCAAAACCATATTTTCCCATAGAATAGTCAGCGTTTTACGTCAGGACTATAATTCAAAACTGCCAGAATTTACGGTTTTCATCCAGCTAAATGATGGGCTGATGCTCTTTCATTATCATTCAGATCTATACGGCGCATAGTATAAATTTTCTCATCTTTCAATTTCTTTTTCTATAACATATCCCATCCTCCCACTGTAATATTTTTTGATATCATTAGGGGCATCATTCCACAGCCAGAGACCATCCTTTTCATACATATCTAGATATTTTTCATCGCCTGTCTCATTGTTCGGTTCATTCGGACCCCATTTTGTATAGCTGCTCTCCTCTCCATTGATCCATTTGATCTTATCTCCCTCCATGCGCCCGCCAAGCCATATTGTATGTAGATTTCCATTTTGTTCAATCAGAGTCTCTATTTCTTTTTGCTCCTCTTCAGAAGTGATCACCACAAGATGTCCCCCTCTATTTTCAGCATCTACCTGTGCTTCTTCCCATGTACAATCTAATATGACAACTTCATATTCACTTCCGAAAGATGTTTCATCTTCTTCATCCCAATCTCCGTCATCATAATAATCATTTTCTTCATCCTGGTCATCAAAGTTTCCTGTAGCCGCGCTGTCCGTAAGAACGGCTTTTTCACTCTTATTGTAAACCTCCGTCTCGTTAAAGGATCCCGCATCAGTTCCCGTATAATAATTACATAGGGCAGCCCCCATAATGACTATTCCTATCAGCATACCGATCAAATAGGTTTTCATTTGCTTTTTATCAGAATCTGTAAATTTCCCACGGAGTTCTTTTGGGAATACAATATCAGGTTTTTTCATATTTTTTTCCAACTCTCTATTCTCCTTAATCCGAAAATTTATTCCCACAGTCCTGGCAGACCCAATAAGTTTTTGTTTCCGCCGTGCTTTCCATACCACACAATCCACACAAAATGCCCAAAGGTCCAAGCAGGATCATTCCACAACATGCATCCCCCAAACCAAACGACGTTGTGGAGCTTTTCGATTCTGTGATCATCCGACACCGGGTTCCCCCACACTTTGGGCAATGGGTCAGAGAATCATCTAATTTCTGCAATTTCTCAAGTTCGATATTCTCAATCCTCTTCCTGTGCAGTTCTTCCTCATAAAGATTATATAATTCTTTCTTGGAATCTGCCCGCTCCGTCTCCAGCGCTTTCACAAAAAAAGTAAGGGCATCTTCTGTCCGATAATCCTGCGGTATCGAATTTTCCAGCGTGCCGATCTGTGTTGTTTCAAGAAGTTCATTTAATTGATCTACTTTTTGTTCATATTTTGTATATAACGGCAATGCTTCCTCGTTATGGATCTTTGCTGCCTTGATCTCACATTTATCCCTGTCATTTTTTGCAAATAAAATAACGCCGAGTAGAGTTCCCGTTGCAAATAAAAATATGGTAGCCCCCGCAAAAAATATAGCGCCTATGCCTTCGCCATTAAAAATACTTACGAAGATATTGAAAAAACAGATCACTCCAAATACCATTGGGATCACTGCTATTACAGCAGTCCATCCACTCATATCATCTTTTGCCTTTTTTGCTTCTTCCAATTTATTCAGATAATTCTTTTCGCTTTGTGCGATCTCATTTTTTAAATCTGCTATTTTTTGGTTTTCCGTTAAAATATATCGATATGTTTCTAACAGTTCTTCTCTTTCCATAAAGGATCTCCTCTAATACAGTGACTTGATTGATATACATACCCATCTTATCAGATAGCTATATACATACATTTGTAATGTCATGAATCCATATCCTCCAATAAGTCCAGTTATCAGACGCCTGATGTTTGTGGATTCCTTGATCTTACAACTTTGCAATAGCCAGTCCAAAAACATTATGAAACAAAACATAAGACAATATCGTATCTTAAGAGAATGGATAAAAAATATACCACACGCCATAATGGATGATAATAGCACGCCCGTACATCTAGCACATACCGGAAATTGATAGCCTTTATAAAAAAAACTCCTTTCCGGTCTTTGATGGCAACCGATACACTTCCCCCAATTCATCCACTTTATCCATTTTCTATCTTCTATAAAAAATTGATCTTTGAACATATTAGGCCCCATTCCGTCGTTTTTCATCTAGCGGCACAAATTCTGACAGCTTTCAGTTACACTTATCGTACATCATTTCGTTATCCATATCGCCGGACGGACCCCCATATATGTATCGTTTATAGAATTATTGTATCTCCACCTACCATGGACATCTATCCAATCAGCATAACAATCCGGATCCCCATGTGAATCGCTCGCACCCCTCACCCAATAACTGCATTTACCTATACTGGATGTGTTAAACATACCATCATTAACTAAGATCCCTTGAGAGATAGCATACGTCGTTGGGTAACCGATCCGAAGATCTGGATCCGTACAATATGTATCCCATTCATCACCACTTAGTATAAATACATTATCTGTTGTGGAAGAACTATCATTTGTCTCTACAGATGTAGGTATGATACGCTGACGTTCAACATCAGTAAATGAAGCATTATAAAACGTATCATTGCAGAACTCCCGTAGCTCAGATGTCTCCCAAGTTATTTCCGGAATATCGAGTCCATCAATATACTCCTCATATTCCTCGCCATCATTGAAATCAGCATAATCAATATTATCTTCATCTTCGTAGTAGTAATACGGTTGCGCATCGATACAATATTCTGTTACAAGAAGTACCCTATCACCATCATCTTGTAACACACACCATGCAATCGATTCTCCACCATAGGTGCCAAAATAAAATAACGAGTTCTGCGTAATGGGTTCTTGCGCATCACTAAAAACACTGTTATCAATGCTGTCAATTGGGGTTTCAACAACAGTAGGCACAGGTTCTGGAGTGGCAATAGGTATAGGTGTCGATTCAGGGGTTTCTTCTTTCTTAAAAGATTCAAGTTGTCTTTTGTACTTTTCTGCCTCTTTCTCTGCATCAGAAGCACTTTTATTTGCTTTGTCTGTATCAGAATGTGCTTCTTTAGCTTTTTCATTTGCCTCTTTGATGTTTTTCTCAAGTCTAGCCATTGCTTCTGCGGATTCTTGTTCCTGAGTCTGGATCGTATGAAGGAAATATACAGCTCCTCCACCTACACAACATCCTATAATGACCATACATACGACAGCGATCACAAAATTCTTTTTATACATCTTTTATCATCCTTTCTTTGACCTTCTCATCAATTATCTTATCCTATCTACTTATTGCTTTACGAAAGGACCACGGTCATAGTTATTGCTCTCAGGGTTTGTCCAATAAAACGTGTTCTGATCAACAAATCGAAGTGTTCCAGGTGAGTCAACATATGTAATATTTTCTGTACCATCTGAATTTATCTCTCTATTTTTCATTGTACCTGCGTATGAAATAGAATTAGATTCTGGATGCCAACTCCCATTCATATATCCTTCTGAATGACTCATGGCTCCATTTGACCCAGAAATCCTCACAGAAAATATGTCCAGATCGGGATTTGCTGCTATGTATTCATGATCACGTGCAATATCTATAACAACTCTTCCAGATCCAGGTTCTACATAACTCCCCTCAATTTCCATATGACATTTCTTATCTTGTGGAATCGAAGTTCCGACAACAGTAGGCACAGGTTCCGGAGTAGTAGTAGGTATAGGTGTCGGTTCAGGAGTTTCTTCTTTCTCAAAAGATTCAAGCTGTCTTTTATACCTCTCTGCCTCTTTCTCTGCATCAGAAGCATTTTTCTTTGCCTTCTCTGCATTAGAGGATGCCTCTTCAGCTTTTTCACTTGCTTCTTTAAATTCCTTCTCAAGTTTGGCGATCGCTTCTGTGGATCCTTGTTTCTGATCCTGGATAGTACGGATGAAATATACAGCTCCTCCGCCCACATAACACCCGATAATGACCATACATACGACAGCGATCATAAGTTTTTTTTTGTTCATTTTTTATCACCCTCTTTTTATTCAAGATAATCCATCAGTCTAGCTATACTCAAATAAGGATCAGCATTATAAATTTTAAATTTATATTTGCTCAATATACATTTTATCACCCCTGCGTCTTCCCATATACCATCAGATAATATCATACCACAACACAATGACACTCTCT
Source organism: uncultured Lachnospiraceae bacterium (assembly GCA_910584115.1). Taxonomy (GTDB): domain Bacteria; phylum Bacillota; class Clostridia; order Lachnospirales; family Lachnospiraceae; genus MGBC164599. Next base: position 747 of record CAJTYN010000109.1, on the reverse strand, counting down.
GTCCTTCTACTTTTTTATAAGTGTAATACACTTTTCTTAAATAAATATATCACATTCTGTACAAGTGTGCAACATTTGATCAGACTAATAGTAAAGGAGTGTTGCCCATGGCTGATCAAAAAGATATCAAAAGACGCCGCATCCCAAAAGAGATCAATCAACAGATCGGTGAACGATGCCGCCACGCACGGGAAGCCGCAGGCTATACACAGGAACGGCTCGCTGAACAGATCGGTGTGTCCACTCAGTTCTTATCGGATGCTGAAAGGGGTATCACGGGGATGTCAGTCACTACGATCATCAAACTCTGCAATGTCTTGTCCGTTTCTGCAGATTTTCTCTTGCTGGGACGGAATGACAGCGACGATACACCGGCCCTATCCTTTTACTCCCGGATACAGCGCTTATCAGAACAGGAGAGGGCTCTGATAGAAGAGATGACAAATCTCATGATACAGTCTTTTCATCTGTCCCGATAACAAGGCTGACTACACCTTCCGATATCACCTATATATCCACATCCATGCGGTCCTTCTATGATCTGGGCTTGTTTTACAGACAAGCCTTTTTCTATGCAGCTATATCCCCTCTCCACCGATCATCTAACCTTTCACGTGCAAAAACAATATCTACACACTTATTTTTTCCTTTTTATCATCATATCTTAATATTACCACATGATTTATTAGTTTTCTACTATTAGTTACTATATTCGATATAAAGGTGGTGATATTATGGATGAGATGA
>CAJTYN010000108.1:8057-10445 GCA_910584115.1 uncultured Lachnospiraceae bacterium | reverse complement strand
CTTTTCGCTGCCCGAACCAAAAGATCCCCAGGGAACTCCCCATCCGGGCCGCGGATCTGTCCGTGATCCTGGGCAATCTCCTGGAAAACGCCCTGACAGCGGCCTCGAAAGTGGAAAAAGGATCGCGGTACATAGACCTGCATATCCTGTACACCGCCCAGATGCTGGTCATCACCGTGGACAATCCTTTTGCAGGAGAAATAAAAAAGTCGGGAGACGCTCATGTCTCCCAAAAGCCCGGCCATCCGGGTCTGGGCATCGCCAGCATTGCCAGCATCGCCCGATCTTATGACGGCGGCATCAGATCTGCCCATAAAGGCCATGTGTTCCGCGCCTCTGTGATGCTGAACCTGAAAAAGATATGAACGCCGGGATCTAACGCATTTTACGCCTGTCTCCATGACTTTGATAATATCGCCTCTTGTCCTCGTACATCTCCTGCTCGGCCGCTTTGACGATCGCGGCGACCGTGGCCGTCTTTTCACCTGCCGCCGTCCCTATCGAGACGTGGTATCCGGCCTCTGAGACGACCTCCTGCGCCCTGGCCGCTCTCTCGGCCGCTGTGCCCTCATCCGTCTGTGTGAAGACCAGGAATTCATCGCCGCCGATCCGGTAGACATCCTCCCCGTCAAAGGCGTCCGTCAGAGCGTCCGCCACGGACTGCAGCATCCTGTCCCCTGCAAGATGACCCTGGCTGTTGTTCAGCTCATGGAGCCCGTTTGCATCTGCGTAGACACAGGAAAAGGGCTCCGGGCGCTCGTTCATATACTGCCTGAGCGTCTGTTCGTAGGCGTTCCTGTTTTTCAGACCTGTGAGCAGATCGGTGGTCGCGAGCTTTTCTTTCTCCTGGATCTCTTTTCGTGTGCGGACGATCTCCCACCAAAAATACAAGAACAGCATCAGGCTTTCATAGGCCCCCAGACATAACAGGGCTTTCTTGATATAGTCCGCTTCATCCAGGACGATATCTTCCGGGACCGAGAGCATGAGGAACCATTCGTTGATACCGATGGGCTCGTACGCTGTATACAGATATCCATTGATACTCCTTGAAAAATATGCCGTCACCCCTCCCCTGCCCTCTGCAAAGTCCTGGGTGATCTTTTTTTTACTGTAGCCCTTTTTGATCTGCCGTCCCTGCATCGCATCAGAGACTCCTTCCTCTTTGTGCAGGGTATCCACGATAAAATTCTTATTTTTTGTATCGATGATGAAGATCTCAGCGTTCTCATTGCTCGTATCCGTTCTTATATCCTCGGTCATGTCCTTGAGCTGGATCACCCCAAATAAGATCCCTCTGTTCTCGCCCTCCACCATAATCGGGACATTGGAAAACAGGACGGAAAGATCCGGGGCAAAATGGTCTTGTTCGATGTCTGTGATAAAGGGTTCTTTTTTTGAGGCCAGCGCATCAAACGTGATCCCATTCATGGGATCCGCCAACGTCCCGTCCGGCTGCAAGATCCGATCGTCCGGGAGGAGGATGCCCAGCCGGGATATGAGATCCAGGTCCCCGCATGCCTGCAGGATCTTCGCCGTCTGCCTATGATCCGACAACCCTTCCTGCCCGATCAGATCCGCCAGCATCTCCAGATGGTCCTGAAGAGATGCAAGCTGCCTGCAGATATCGTTTTTTGCTTCCTGTGTCTCCTCTTCCAGGGCCTGCAGACAGACTTTCACAGAATAAGACCGCAGCCGCCCGAACACGATCAAAAAGCCGACGGCAAGGACTGCTGTGAGGACTGCCACCGCCAGGATATTTTCTGTTCTCTTCATCTTTTTCTTAAGATCCATTGCGATGGGCTCCTTATCGTCCCTTAGTCTCGTCCAGATACGCGCCGTATGTATAGATGATACTGGATACTCTGATAAGATTTTTTCCTGGCATTTTCATGACCTCCGTTTCATTTGATCTTTTTGATTGCAGTCACTGTCCGGCTGCATACATATCACCGTTTTCATCGCTCCACTGCCCGGCGCCTTCTGCCTGATAGCTCACGCCCTGGTCATCATACCAGATCCCCTCCGGGCTCTGGGTGATGTCTACACTGCCGCTCCCGTCCGAGCGGTATAATGTCATACGTGCCTCGGCGTCACCGTTCTCCTGCATCACCGGATCCACCGCGTACATATTGCCGTTTCCGTCGCTCCACTGTCCGGCGCCTTCCGCTTGATGACCCACACCCAGATCGTCCACCCATTCTCCGTTGGAGAGTCCATAAATGATCGTTTGGGCATTGGTATCTACATTATATAGAGTGATCGTTTCCCCTGTCCTTGCGATCTCCTGCGGGATGTCCTGGGTGGCCACCAGATCCTGTGACTGATCCTCCGGCGCTGCTGTCACGATCTGCGTCGGCGTCGCTGTCTGAGCCGCCTTAGTGGCTG
>CAJTYN010000108.1:0-7957 GCA_910584115.1 uncultured Lachnospiraceae bacterium | reverse complement strand
ATCTGTATCTCCTCGGTCTTTTTGCTGCACCCAGCCGATAGGGATACCGCCGAAAGAGACAAGACTGCTCCCAGTACAACTTGTTTCATGCACATTCTCATCTGCTGTTTCTCCTTGTCTGTCTTCCAATGATCGGCCTATCATAAGCTTAAATATAACATGGATCTTCTTTTAAAGGATCTTTTTTACCGATATCGCAAGATTTTTACCGTTCCTGCGGCGCGCCGTTTAAGAGCAGGGAGACTTGAAAGATCTGGTCTTTGTACTCAAACCGCGATACGCCGTGATATTTTTCCGTGATATCCAAAACAGATGAGATCCCGATGCCCTGCCTGCCTTTGGTCTTCGCGGAGAGGAATGTGCCGTCCGGCGCCCGCCGGACCACCCCCTCATAGCTGTTCCTGACCATGATCACCAGGAGGGCGCTGCTCACCATGGAGAGTTCCAGCGCAATGGACTTATCCTGCGACTCCATGCGCCTGCATGCCTCCACCGCATTTTCCAGGAGATTTCCCAGGATGATGCACAGTTCCATGTCCGTGACCGGGATCTTTTCATAAAGGGAGACCCGCAGGGTCATCTCGATCTGCCCCTTCTCCGCCTCTTCCTTGTAATAGCCCAGCAGAGCATTGACTGCGGGATAGTCGCAGAACACTTCCGCGGGCCGCAAAATGGAATATACACTGAGCTTCTCAAGGTACTCCTGCAGCCCTTTTAAGTCTCTGTTTTTTGTAAAATTCCCCAGGACCAGGAAATGATGGCGCATGTCGTGCCGCAGCCGGCGGGTCTCCTGGATGCGCGCCTGCAGATCCGCCATGTGTTTCTGCTGCGCGGAGATCTGGATCTCTGTCAGATGAAGTTTTTCCCGGAGCTGCGCGTTCCTGCTGACGGCGATGACGGACCGCAGCAGGATCCCGTAGGTGGCAAAGGTCAGCAGGCTCCACAGAGCCGGGACCACGAGGAACGCATCTTTGGGAAAATACGCGTAGTTCGACCGGTCCGGCGCCACGATCATCGTGTAGAGCAGGGTGTTGCTCACGGGGATCACCCAGATGAGCTTCCAGATCACCAGCGATCTGGTGTGGTCCAGGGCGGGACGCACCAGCTTTTTGTAAAACAGACAGATCAGTGGAAAGAAGGCCACAGAGAGGGCGGCCATGATATAGGAGATCGCGGATACAGATCCTTTTGGAAACCTGCCTGTGGACAGAAAGTAGATCTGGTAGGAAAAGAGCCTGATATTTTCGGAATAATTTTTGACGACTGTGATGATAAAGAGGCTCTGTCCGAATGTATAGCTGCTCGCCGCGGTGAACAGGATGACCCCCGCAAGCTGTGCCGCGATCGAGATCAGGGCCTTCTGTATGGGGGTGTCCGTCCACAGATAGATCTGGGATGCGAGCAGGTCCACCGCCGCAAACAGTGCGATCGCAGCGGCGACCCCCGGCGGCCGCGGTACCTTTATCTGATCGCGGAAGACCAGATACAACAGCAGTATGCAGGGTATGACAAAGAGCAGACTGTTGAGGATATAGACGCCCGTCATCTCACAAGATCCCCCCTCTCCTATTCTGTGCATGGCTGTCAAATATGTAATCCGCATAGGTCTGGAGGACCTCCCGCTTGCGGGCCGCCGCGATCGGCAGGGACTCCCCGTTCTTGAGGATAAAATCCCTGTCTATGTACGTCTCGATATGATCCATGTTCACCATACAGTTGCGGTAGCACCATAAAAAATTCGGATACGACGACAGCATCGGGTAGAAATCGCTAAAGGACATATGCGTGCGTATGACGCAGGATGTGGTGTGGACCTGGATATAGTGGTTGGAATAATCTGTGTAGATGATGTCCGCCACAGGCACACGGGTGCGCTCCCTGCCCTCTTTCAGTTCGATATAATGGGCCAGCCTGGATACGGACGCCCCATAATTGTCCAAGGCATCTTTCAGATACGCATACCCGTAAGGTTTTACGAGGTAATCCAGGACATGGAGCCGAAATGCCGTGGGCGCGTGCTCCGGACTGACTGTGGTAAATATGATCTGACATCGCGGATCTTTTGTCTGTATCTTTTTCGCAACCTGGATGCCCGTCATGCACTCCATGTAGATGTCGAGAAAGACCAGATGATAGGCCGTCCTGCACACGGTCTTCAAAAAAGTATCCGCGTCGGTGAATTTTTTAATGTATATATGGGTCTTATGCTCTTGGCTGTACCGCGACAGATAGCTGCATAAGAGTTCGATATCCTCCGCCTGGTCATCCACGATCGCCGCATTCATATCTGCTCGTGTTCCTTTCGTTTTTGTCCTTCGTTGCATATTAGATTAGTATATCATAGATCTCTGCGATGGAAAGATATTTTACGGATATTTAGATATTTTTACTGTTTTTCTGTGGTGAAAAAGCAGCGGGCTGTTCGGGTCTTTATATGTGTACTTTTCTGCGGGAAAAGTACCAAAAGCGCCGAGGGGCGAGGTAACGACCAGCAGAAGGACACTCCAAGGGGTGCTCTCCTGATCTGTATTTGTAAGCAGGTGCTTTTGCTGTTTACCAGATCGGCAGATCGAGGCATATGTAAGACTCATTCTTTCATGTGTATTGACATTTTTTCAGAGATATGTATAATGTATGATAGAGAGTAAATCTTGTTGCTGTCTAAGAGCCGGTATTTATTTCATAATTGAATATCCGATCATTGTTACAAGGGACGCCTGTCCTGCGTATCTGGGTGAGTGGAGGCAGTACCCACTCTTTTTTTGCGCTTTTTTGAAAGGAAGGAAAGTTATGCAAACACCCAGAACGAACAAAATGGACACCTCTCCCACCGGAAAGCTCTTATTGAGTTTATCCCTGCCCATCATGTTTTCCATGCTGATGCAGGCGCTCTACAACATTGTAGATTCCATTTTTATCGCACATTTCAGCGAAAACGCATTAAGCGCCGTTTCTCTCACTTATCCGATGCAGACACTGATGATCGCCATTAGCATCGGCACCTATATCGGAGTGAACGCCTACTTGGGGCGAACGCTTGGGCAGAGAAACATGGAAGCCGCCCGGTCGATCGTCCAGCACAGCGCCTTACTGGCCGTCTTTTCATATTTGCCGTTTCTTTTCATAGGTCTGTTCTTTACACGGAATTACTTTATGCTACAAACAGCGGATGCGGAGATCATACGTTACGGAGTCGATTATATGTCGGTCTGCTTGGTGTTTTCCGTTTCCATGTTTGGACAACAGCTTTTCGAGAAGCTGTTAGAGGCCAGCGGACGTTCTATCTTCTCAATGGCCTCACAGCTCATTGGAGCGGCAGTCAATCTCATCCTTGACCCGCTGCTCATATTCGGCTTTATGGATTTTCCCACCTTGGGAGCGAGCGGGGCCGCTATGGCTACAGTGATCGGACAGTTTGCCGCTATGGTCTGCGGCTTTACCTTTCATCAGCTTTTTAACAAGGATTTGCGACTCTCTTTTGCCCATTTCCACCTTGACAGATCGATCCTGTCCGAGATATACAAAATTGGTCTGCCCGCAATTCTCATGCAGTCCATCGGTTCTGTGTCGAACTTTATGATGAATGGGGTTCTATTGACTTTTTCCACGACTGCCGCAGCGGTGCTGGGTGTTTACTACCGCTTGCAAAACTTTATTTTCATGCCCATTTGGGGATTGACGAGCGGGCTGTTACCCATCCTGTCCTACAATGTCGGAGCCAAACGCAAAGATCGGATCATCAATACATTGCACTATGCAATGCTCTACATGACGGTCATAATGCTGGCTGGAACAACATTGTTCCAGTTGATACCCTGTCAGCTCATCAGGCTGTTTGATGCTTCAGACGAAATGCTATCCATTGGTATGAACGCTTTGCGTATCATAAGCACCTATTTTATTTTGGAGGGCTTCTGCCAGATCAGTCAAACCAGCTTTCAGGCAGTTGGGCGTGGGATTGCCAGTTTGATATGCTGCCTGACACGCCAGATCATTGTTTTGTTGCCCGCCGCCTATGTCCTGGCTTTGAGCAGAAATTTAAATTATGTGTGGGTCGCATATCCAATAGCCGGGGGCGTGAGTGTAGGGTTGTGCCTGTTCCAATGGAAAGGTATTTTGAAAGCTCTGCACACATGAACGATCTGGGCAACACCGCTGATGATGATCTGATAACAGCCCATCGTATAGGCTGGATCATATGGATATATCAAATGATCAAAAGAACAGGGCATCATATTTCTAAAGCAAGATCCGTTAGAATGTAATACTAAGCATTGTTTACTATATTTTTATATTAAGAAGGCCCCCGCAGATACCTGCGGGGGGCCTATCATATTAAAGGAGATGGAGGTAAGAGATGATCATGGAAAATATGATCTTTAGAAGGGCGCGTAAGGATGAGATGCCCCGGATCATCGCAATGCAGGCAGATGTATTTGGGGGCGAACAGGGCATCCCGAGTGACGATATCGACACATTCATGGCAAAAGATCCTATCTGCTGGTGTGTTGAGATCGAGGGGAAGATATACGCCGCAACAGCGGCATGGAAAGAAGGCGGCGACGTCCATTGGGGCCGCTTCGCCGTATTTCCGGCTGCGCGGGGACTGCACATCGGGACCAGATTAGCAAGATTTTCATTTGATGAGCTGTTTGATGAAGGTGTCGATAAGATATACATGGACGCCCGCGATGCGACCGTAAAGATCGTTTGTGGCATGGGTGGCAGGATCGTTGGGAAGCCCTATAGGTTTTATGAGGGAAATGTGACCCCAGTCATTTTGACGAAAGACGATTTTATCAGAGCGGACGGTCGGCTGCACCGCTGATCCTCTTTCACAGGATCTTTGTATCAACAGACCCCCGCAGATACCTGCGGGGGCCTGTCATATCGATCCGTCTTATACCAATGCCACTGTCTCGCGGCAGATCGCCAGTTCTTCGTTTGTGGGGATGACGGCTACTTTTACTTTTGAGGAAGGTGTGGAGATCACGATGTCCTCGCCTCTGTTGTTGTTGGCCTCTTTATCCAGTTCGATGCCCAGATAGCCCAGGTAGCCCATGACTTTTTCACGCACGTTGATGGCGTTCTCGCCGATGCCTGCTGTGAAGGCGATCGCGTCTACGCCGTTCATGGCCGCTACGTAAGAACCGATGTATTTTGCCACGCGGTAGCAGAATACTTCGATCGCGTTCTCAGCCAGCTTGTTGCCCTTTTCTGTGGCTTCTTCCAGGTCGCGGAAATCGCTGGAGAGACCACCGGAGAGACCTTCCACACCGGATTTCTTGTTCAGCACGTTCATCATGCCTGCGATGTCCAGGTTCTCTTTCTTCGCGATGAATTCCATGATCGCCGGGTCGATGTCGCCGGAACGTGTGCCCATCACAAGACCTTCGAGCGGTGTCAGGCCCATGGATGTATCTACGCATTTTCCGTTTACGACTGCGCTGATGGAGGCGCCGTTGCCCAGATGAGCCACGACCATCTTGCAGTCAGAAGCGTCCAGACCTAAGAATTCTGCGGCATGTTTGGATACGAAGCTGTGGGATGTGCCGTGGAAGCCGTATCTGCGCACTTTGTATTTCTCATAGTATTCATAGGGAAGGCCGTACAGATAGGCTTTCTCTGGCATCGTCTGATGGAACGCGGTATCGAAGACTGCGACCATCGGTGCTTTTGGCATCAGCTCCTGGCAGGCGCGGATACCGATCAGGTTCGCCGGGTTATGTAACGGCGCAAGGTCGTTACACTCTTCGATCGCTGCCATGACTTCGTCGTTGATCACGACGGATGAAGCGAATTTCTCGCCGCCGTGTACCACCCTGTGGCCGACAGCGTCCACTTCGTCCAGGCTCTTGATCACGCCGGTCTTTTCGTTCATCAGCGCGTTTAAGACGAGCTGGATCGCCTGTTTGTGTGTGGGCATGTCCGCTTCTGTGGTCTCTTTGTCGCCGTTTGCGGGCTGGTATACCAGCCTTCCGTCAATACCGATCCTCTCGCAGAGGCCCTTTGCCAGGACTGCTTCTGTGTCGGAATTGATCAACTGGAATTTCAGGGAAGAACTTCCGCAATTGATCACCAATACATTCATTTTCATTTCCTCCTCTTTGTTAAGTTTTTATTTCTGTGCCAGGCACTGTACGGCTGTGATCGCGGTCACACCCACGATATCCTCGGCAGAGCATCCTCTGGAAAGGTCGTTGACCGGCATAGCGATACCCTGTGTGATGGGGCCGTATGCTTCTGCTTTTGCCAGTCTCTGTGTCAGCTTGTAGCCGATGTTTCCGGCATCCAGGTCCGGGAAGATCAGCACGTTGGCTTTACCCGCTACAGGGCTGTTCGGAGCCTTGGAAGCGCCTACGCTCGGTACGATCGCGGCATCCAGCTGGAACTCGCCGTCTAATTTCAGGTTCGGATATTCTTCTTTTGCGATGCGGGTCGCTTCCAATACTTTGTCCACGTCCGCATGTTTCGCGCTGCCCATGGTGGAGTGGGAGAGCATAGCCACGACAGGCTCTTTCTCTACCAGCAGCTCGAAGGATTCCGCGGAGGATCCGGCGATCGCTGCCAGCTCTTCCGGGTTCGGGTTCTGTACGAGACCGGAATCGCCATAGATGAATGTGCCGTTTGCGCCGTATTCACAATCCGGTACGACCATGAGGAAGAACGCGGATACTAATTTTGTGCCTGGTTTTGTCTTCAGGATCTGCAGGCAGGGGCGCAGTGTGTCTGCTGTGGAATGGCAGGCGCCGGATACCATGCCGTCCGCGTCGCCCATCTTTACCATCATGACGCCGTAGTACAGATACTGGTTGAGCAGGATCTCTTTTGCCTGTTCCGGGGTCATGCCCTTCTTGCTCCTCAATTCTACCAGCTTGTCGATGTAAGCGGCAGTCCGGTCGGAGGTAGCCGGATCTACGATCGTAGCGCCGGAGATATCCAGTCCTTCGGCACCTTTCTTTACAGCTTCTTCGTTTCCGATCAGGACGACTTTCGCGATCCCTTCTTTTAATATCATCTCCGTCGCTTCTAAGGTCCTTCTGTCCTCAGTCTCCGGTAATACAATGGTCTTCTGGGCTGCTTTTGCCCGTGCTTTGATCGTGTCGATAAATCCCATGATCTTTTGACTCCTTTCGTGATCTTCCTGTTGTATTTCTTTTCTATTATACCCCTTGCAGAGTTGTATTTCAAGTTTTATAGTGGTAAAATATATGAAGAAATATGCGTAGGATGTCATTTATCAAGGTAATGTCCCCCGCATTGTACGATATTGATCCTATCATCGGTGACTTCAAAGATCAGCCTGTTCTTCTTATCGATCCCGCACACTCGCGAACCCCGCATAGTCCCCATGGATCCTCTTTAAACATCTCTGGTTTCCCCAGAGAACACCCATATCCATTTCTCTGGATATCTCTGATAAGTTTGTTGACTCTCCGCAGCGCCGCTTTATCTTCTTGGAGTCTGGTATACTCATCCCAAGAACCGGCGTGCCAATAAATGCTCCTCATATATCATGCCTCTATCAGGGAATGTTCTTCTGCTTTCCCCGCTCTGACATCTGCGATCCTGCTCTTGATCTTGACAGCCTCGTCCGGCATAAATCCATTTTCATCTGCCAAAGAGAATTCCATCCTCTGCTGTCTGACTGCCTGCTTGACCAGTGCGCCAAGTGCGGCCGACGCGGGTATGCCGATCTCATCACACAAGTCAGAGAACTGCTCTTTGATCTTTTTTTCTATTGTAAATGTAAAGTCTATCTTATCTGTCGTCTCCATCATGGCCATACACTCCTTCATATGTCATCATGTTTTTATTCAGTATAAACCTTGCAGACTTACATTTCAAGTTTTATACTGTAATATAAAATGGATTTTACAAATATTTTATACAATCTGTGGCTGCTCAGATTTTTCTATGTACTTTTCTGCGAGAAAAGTACCAAAAACGCCGGGGG
>CAJTYN010000107.1 GCA_910584115.1 uncultured Lachnospiraceae bacterium | reverse complement strand
TCCTCTTTCGTCGGCATCACCCGCAGCGCGCCTTTTCGCGTGGTGATCAAAGAAGCGGCGGCGTTGGCGAAGGTCAGCATTTCTTTTAACTGATCCGGTGAAAGATCCTCAAGGCCGTGTTCCAGCACATAGTTTAAGATGCTCGCGCAGAACGTATCTCCGGCGCCGGTCGTCTCGATCGTGTTCTCCTGGAGGAAGGGCGCGGCCTCGACCATGCAGTCCTTATAGTAAGCCCGGCTGCCGTCTCTGCCCAGAGTGACGAGGATGAGCGGGATCTGATAGGACTCGCGGAGGATCTCCACCCCTTTCGTGTAGTCCGTGGTGCCGGTCATGAATTCCATCTCATTGTCGGAGATCTTCAGGATGTCGCAGTATCCCAGGCCGTAGGAGATCTCCCGGCGGGCGTCTTCTAAAGACTCCCAGAGCGGTTCCCGCAGATTCGGGTCAAAGGAGATCAAGATCCCTTCTTCCTTCGCCTTTGAGAGGGCGCTCCTGGTGGCTTCCCGGACGCCCGGGTGGGTGGAGGATAAAGTCCCGAAGTGGAAGATCCGGGAGGCGGCGATCACGTCCATGGGCACTTCATCCTTGGTCAGCATCATATCCGCGCCCGGGTTCCGGTAAAAGGAGAAATCCCGGTCGCCGTCCTCGAACGTATGGACAAAGGCAAGGGTCGTGTGTACTTTATCGTCCATCCGCAGGCAGCCCGTGTCAATGCCCACTTCCTCCAATGCGCCTTTTAGCCGGATCCCGAACTGGTCGTTCCCCACTTTGCCGATGAAAGAAGTCTTCTTCCCCAGTTTCGTCAGCATCGCCAGGACATTACAGGGGGCGCCCCCGGGATTGGCTTCATACAGGATGTTCCCCTGCTCGCTGTTCCCGTTTTCCGTAAAATCGATCAGCAGTTCACCTAACGCAGTTACATCGAATCTTTTCTCACTCATAACCTGTACCTCCAGTTTTTTCTTGCCATTATTATATAGCATACGGGGCTTTCTTGTAAATACATAAAGGATCTCTTTCGGTGGGAAAATATTTTACAAGGCGGACCAGAGGTGATACAATGGTAAAGATAAAAAGAGCTGATCTTAAGGATATTTTTAGGAGGAGAGACGATGACGGATAGATTATACGGATATATGGACTGGCCCAGGATCGAGGCGGTGGTATACGGGGAAGAAGACCGCCCCCGGGAGATCCTCGGCGCCCAGGAAATAAAAAACGAAGTGTTGATCCAGTGTTTTTTCCCAAACGCGGAGAGCGTCAAGGTCGACAGCAAGAAGAGCGGCAAGAGATACGACATGGAATCAGTGGACGAGGCGGGTTTTTACGCGGTGCTCCTTCCGGCAAGAGAAGTGTCCTCCTATGAATTTATCGTCGAAGGCACAGACGGGAAAAAACGCCGTTTCGGCGATGCGTACAGGTTCCCGTCCCAGTTTACCTCCGAGGAGGAAGAGATGTTCCGGCAGGGTGTTTACTATAAGGAATACGCGAAGCTGGGCGCGCACCCCATGACGGTGGACCGGGTGCGGGGCGTGTATTTCGCCGTGTGGGCGCCGAATGCCCTGCGGGTCAGCGTGGTGGGGGATTTCAACCAGTGGGACGGCCGGGTCCATCCCATGCAGAAGTCCCCGTCCACAGGGCTGCATGAATTGTTCATCCCCCGCCTGAAACCGGGACAACTCTATAAATTCGAGATACGGATGAGAGACGGCTCCACCTTTTTAAAAACGGATCCCTTCGCCAACAGCCGGGAGCATGTGCCCGGTATGGCGGCGGTCGTTGAGAGGGTCGGCGGATACCGCTGGAACGACCAGGCATGGATGAAGAAGAGAAGATCCCTGGCGGGCAGAGCCCAACCCTTAAATATCGGCCAGATCGATCTTAAGGAGATGGGAGAGGATGCGGACGGCGGGCATCTCACATACCAGGAGCTGGCGGTGAAGATCGCGGCCTACGCCGAGGCCGCGGGCTACACCCATGTGGAACTGCCGCCGCTGATGGAGTACATGGACGATGAGACGGGGCCGTATGCCACCAGCGGCTATTACGCGCCCACGGCCAGGTACGGCAGCCCGGCCGGTCTGCAGGAGATGGTGGACCATCTGCACCAGAGACAGATCGGGGTGATCATGGACTGGACGCCGGCGCATTTTCCCAGGGAGGAAGAGGGTCTGAGCCTGCTGGACGGGACCTGCCTGTACGAGCAGAGCCTGGAAGGCGAGGGCGTGCATCCCATGTGGGGGACGCTGCTCTTTGACCTGGCCAGCCCCCATGTGAAGAATTTCCTCATCTCGAATGCTTTCTACTGGATCGAGTGCTATCATCTGGACGGCCTGCGCCTGGACGACGTGGATGCCATGCTCTACCTGGATTACGGGCGCAGCCCGGGAGAGTGGACGCCGAACATGTACGGGGGCAGTGAGGATCTGGACGGGGTGGGATTTATCAAACATCTGGGTTCCGTGGTCAGGAAGGCGCACCCGGATGTCCTTTTGATCGCCCAGGAGGACGGCTACTGGCCGGATCTGACCGGGCCGGTGGACGACACACATATGGGCTTCCATTATAAATGGAACAACGGCTGGACGCGGGATTTCCTGGACTATATCCATGGGGACAGACAGGCGCGCACGGCACGCCATGACGAGCTGACGGCCAGCATGCTCTATCATTACTGCGAGGATTTCATCCTGACATTAAATGACAGGGACATCACGACGGTGGAACAGTTCCTGGAGTCCCTGCCGGGAGAAGACGCCCGGGAGAGACAGAACGGCCTGAAAGCGGCCCTGGGATACTTCTACACCCATCCGGGAAAGAAATATCTGGCGCCTCAGGGCACTCTCCCGAAAGAGATCTGCGATTATCTGGAGAGCCTGAGCCAGTTTTATAAAGCTCATCCGGCGCTCTGGGAGGCGGACGACGATCCGGTGGGCTTCGAGTGGGTCCAGCAGATGGAGGCCCAGGACAATATCCTGGCCTATATCCGAAAGGACAGCCGAAAAAAAGATGTGCTGCTGGTGATCTGTAATCTCTCCGGGCAGGAACAGGACGGATACAAGATCGGGGTCCCCTATTATGGAAAATATAAAGAGATCTTCAACAGCGACGGGATCATATTCGGAGGCGAAGGCGTGATCAACCCGCGGGTGAAGACCTGTCGGAAAGCGGAGTGGGACGGGAGGCCGTACAGTCTCACGGTCAGAGTGCCCGCGTCCGGGATCATGGTATTTGCTTACCAGTCGGTGTAAAGATAGAGCAGGGAGGTGGAGGAGATGGACAGGCTGATGCGCCGCGGCGGTTCCTATCTGCAGGAGCAGATGCCGGCCCTGGTCGGATTCTGTATGAAGGTGCTCATATCGATCGTGGTCTTTTATCTGGGGCTGCGCCTGATCCGATGGCTGGTGAGGATCATGCGGCGTTCCATGGAGCAGATGAAAGTGGACCAGGGCGTGGTCCAGTTCGCCTGCTCCCTGGCAAAGATCCTCGCGTATCTCTTGCTGGCATTCAGCATAGCCACCCGGTTCGGGGTCACGGAGGCTTCGGTGGCCGCGCTGATCGGGTCGACGGGGATCACGCTGGCCATGGGGCTCCAGGGCGGCCTGGCAAATCTGGCCGGGGGGATCATGATCTTGCTGTTCAAGCCTTTCCAGGTGGGGGATTACATCGTGCAGAACGGGCTGACCGGCTGCGAGGGGACGGTCAGCCGCATCGACATGTGCTACACGAGGCTTACGACCATCGACAACAAGACCATCGTGATCCCCAACGGCACGCTGTCGAACAGCAGCATCACCAACGTGACAGAAAAAGAAGAGCGGCAGCTGGATGTGAAAGTGGGGATCTCTTACCAGTCGGATATCCGGCAGGCGAAAGGAATCTTAGAGCGGCTGCTCGAAGAGGAGCCGGATATCTATCATGAACGGGAGACGGCCGTCTTCGTGGATGAGCTGGCAAAGAGCGCGGTGGTCTTAGGGTTCCGGGCGTGGGTCCCTACGGACAGATACTGGAAGGTGAAGTGGGGGCTCAATGAGAAGATCAAGCTCTCTTTCGACCGGGAAGGGATCGAGATCCCCTATGAGCAGTTGGAGGTGCATCTGAGCAAGAATATTGACGGATAGGAAAAATGTGGTATACTAATACAAAAAAGAGGAGGCAAGCACAGATGAGATTTTTTATCGACACAGCAAAAGTGGAAGACATACGCAGGGCGAATGACATGGGGGTGATCTGCGGGGTCACCACGAACCCGTCCCTGATCGCCAAAGAGGGAAGGGATTTTAACGAAGTCATCAAAGAGATCACCACGATCGTGGACGGGCCGATCAGCGGCGAGGTAAAAGCCACCACCACAGATGCGGAAGGGATGATCAGAGAGGGGCGCGAGATCGCAAAGATCCACAAGAACATGGTGGTGAAGATCCCCATGACAGAAGAAGGCTTAAAAGCGGTGAAAGTCCTTTCACAGGAAGGCATCCGCACGAACGTCACATTGATCTTCACCGCGAACCAGGCGCTCCTGGCCGCACGGGCAGGCGCCACCTATGTCTCACCGTTCCTGGGACGCTTAGACGACATCTCCGTCTGCGGCGTACAGCTCATCGAAGAGATCGTGGAGATCTTCGACGCGTCCGTGGACATTGAGACGCAGATCATCGCGGCCAGTGTGCGCAACCCCATCCATGTGACAGACTGCGCACGGGCAGGCGCGCACATCGCCACGGTGCCCTTTAGCGTGATCGAGCAGATGGTGCATCATCCGCTGACCACGGCAGGGATCGAGAAGTTCCAGAAAGACTATAAGGCCGTATTTGGCGAGTAAGGAGAGAACCTTCCGTCTGCCGGGACTTTCGTCATAAAATGATGGATTTGGGCTTGAATTTTTCCAGGAAATTGGGTACAATAGCACGTGGACTGGCATTTCCTTATCATGTCAGTAGTGTTATCAGGATCAGTAGTGTGATTTTATATTCATTAGGAGGAATTGAACATGGCAGTAAAAGTTGCGATCAATGGTTTTGGACGTATCGGACGCCTGGCATTCAGGCAGATGTTTGGGGCAGAAGGTTATGAAGTCGTTGCGATCAACGACCTGACATCTCCGAAGATGCTGGCTCATTTATTAAAATATGATTCGTCCCAAGGAAAATATGCATTGGCTGAGAAAGTGACTGCAGGAGAAGATTCCATCACAGTGGATGGGAAAGAGATCAAGATCTATAAAGAATCAGACGCTGCGAAACTCCCATGGGGAGAGATCGGCGTGGACGTGGTATTGGAGTGCACAGGCTTCTATACCAGCAAAGAAAAAGCAGAAGCTCATGTAAAGGCAGGCGCGAGAAAAGTCGTGATCTCCGCACCGGCAGGAAATGACCTTCCGACGATCGTCTATAATGTAAACCATGATACATTAAAACCAGAAGATACAGTGATCTCCGCTGCTTCCTGTACAACAAACTGCCTGGCTCCAATGGCAAAAGCGCTCAACGACCTGGCTCCGATCCAGAGCGGCATCATGAGCACGATCCATGCGTACACAGGAGATCAGATGATCTTAGACGGCCCGCAGAGGAAAGGCGATCTTAGAAGATCCCGCGCAGGCGCTGTGAACATCGTGCCGAACAGCACAGGCGCAGCCAAAGCGATCGGACTGGTCATCCCGGAACTGAACGGCAAGCTGATCGGCTCCGCACAGCGTGTACCCACACCGACCGGATCCACGACGATCCTCATCGCTGTCGTAAAAGGCAATGTGACTGTAGAGCAGATCAACGAGGCCATGAAGAAAGCTGCCAACGAGTCCTACGGCTACAACGAGGACGAGATCGTATCCAGCGACGTAGTCGGCATGTCCTACGGCTCCCTGTTCGATTCGACACAGACCATGGCTTCCGCGATGGACAACGGCGACACTCAGGTACAGGTCGTTTCCTGGTACGACAACGAGAATTCCTACGTGAGCCAGATGGTGCGCACCATCAAATTCTTCTCTGAATTATCATAAAAAGAAGCATTTTTCATAAAGTGATGTGTGATAGAAAATGATCCAAGAAGGATCCGATCGATCTAGGGTCGGATCCTTCTTTTCATAAAGGAGAACATTATGTTAAATAAAAGATCAGTAGACGACATTCAGGTAAAAGGAAAAAAAGTCCTGGTAAGATGCGATTTCAACGTACCGCTCAAAGACGGGAAGATCACCGATGAGAACCGTCTGGTAGCGGCTCTCCCCACGATCCAGAAATTAGTCAGGGACGGCGGCCGCGTGATCTTATGCTCCCATCTGGGCAAGCCCAAGGGCAAACCCCTCCCGGAGATGTCTTTAGCTCCGGTAGCCGCAAGGCTCACAGAACTCTTAGGACAGGAAGTAAAGTTCGTTCCCAATGACAGAGTGGTCGGTGAAAACGTAAAAGAAGCCGTGGACGCCATGGAAGACGGCACTCTGATCCTTCTGGAAAACACCCGTTACAGAGAAGAAGAGACAAAGAACGGAGAGGCATTCAGCCAGGAGCTGGCCTCCATCTGTGATGTATTCGTAAACGACGCCTTCGGCACAGCCCACAGGGCACATTGCTCCAACGTAGGCGTGACGGAGTTCGTAGACGAATGCGCCGTCGGCTACCTGATGCAAAAAGAGATCGATTTCCTGGGCAACGCGGTCAACAACCCCCAGAGGCCCTTCGTGGCGATCTTAGGCGGTGCCAAGGTGGCGGACAAGCTGAACGTGATCTCCAACCTGCTGGAAAAATGCGACACACTGATCATCGGCGGCGGCATGGCCTACACATTCTTAAAAGCCAAAGGCTACGGCGTGGGCAGCTCCCTGGTGGACGATGAGAAGATCGACTACTGCAAGGAGATGATGGAGAAGGCAGAAAAACTCGAAAAGAAACTGCTCCTTCCCATGGATACCGTCGTGGCAGGATCTTTCCCAGATCCGATCGACGCCAAGATCGATGTGACTGTCGTTCCCTCCGATCAGATCCCGGGCGACCAGATGGGACTGGACATCGGACCGGAGACAGCCAAGGCTTATGCCGATGCTGTGAAGTCCGCAAAGACAGTCGTATGGAATGGCCCCATGGGCGTTTTCGAAAATCCGATCCTGGCAAAAGGGACCATCGCCGTGGCCCAGTCCCTGGCAGACACAGATGCCACGACCATCATTGGCGGCGGGGATTCAGCGGCAGCCGTGAACCAGTTAGGCTTCGGGGATAAGATGACCCATATCTCCACAGGCGGCGGGGCATCCCTGGAATTCCTGGAAGGCAAGGAACTGCCCGGCGTAGCGGCGGCAGACGATAAATAAGAGAACGAAGATCAAAGCAAACCTGCATGCGCCCGGCAGCGGACGCTCCACCTCACATGAAAGTCTGGCGGGCGCATTGGGCATCCCTGAATACATGCCGCCTACTCGGCGGCGGGACCTTTAAAGTAAAAGGAGAAGAAGATGAGGAAAAAGATCATAGCAGGAAACTGGAAGATGAACATGACTCCTTCTGAGGCAGTGAAACTGGTAGAGACGTTAAAGCCGCTGGTGGACAACCCGGACGTGGACGTGGTCTTCTGTGTGCCGGCCATCGATATCATCCCGGTGGTCGAGGCGGCAAGAGGATCCAACATCCAGGTCGGAGCGGAGAATATGTATTTTGAGGAAAAAGGCGCGTACACAGGCGAGATCTCTCCGGCGATGCTCACCGACGCGGGGATAAAGTACGTCGTCCTGGGACATTCTGAGAGAAGAGAATATTTTGCCGAGACGAACGAGACCGTCAATAAGAAGATGCTCAAAGCCTTCGAGCACGGCATCACGCCGATCATGTGCTGCGGCGAGAGCCTGGAGCAGAGGGAACAGGGCGTGACCATGGACTTCATCCGCCAGCAGGTAAAGGTCGGCTTCCAGAACGTGACCGCAGAGCAGGCCAAGACAGCCGTGATCGCTTACGAGCCGATCTGGGCGATCGGGACAGGCAAGACAGCCACCACAGAGCAGGCCCAGGAAGTCTGCAAAGGGATCCGCGCATGCATCGCGGAAGTCTACGACGAAGCCACAGCGGAAGCCATCCGCATCCAGTACGGCGGATCCGTCAACGCCGAGACTGCACCGGAATTATTTGCGCAGCCGGACATCGACGGGGGACTGGTAGGCGGCGCTTCCCTGAAACCGGACTTTGGCAAGATCGTCAACTATAAACAGGGATAGATAAAAGAGCATAGAGATGGGGGATGGAGAGGGACTGATCTCCATCCCCGTTTTCTACACAGCGAAAAGGAGAACGAGATGAAGAAGATAGGGGTTGGTTTATTAGGCTTAGGCACCGTGGGGATGGGTACCTATAAGGTACTGAAAGCCCAGCAGCCGGAGATGGAAAAGAAACTGGGCGTAGAGCTGGAGATCCGCAGGATCGCCGTGAAAGACCCGGCGGAAGTGGCCGACCAGGTGGACGATCCGAGCCTTTTGACCGCGGACTGGCGGGAAGTGGTGGAGGACGACAGCGTTGAGATCGTGATCGAGCTGATGGGCGGTCTGGAGCCGGCCAAGACCTGCATCCTGGCGGCTCTGCATGCGGGCAAGCATGTGGTGACGGCAAATAAGGATCTGGTAGCCGTATCCGGCCGGGAACTCCTGGACGCGGCGGCAGAGAGCAAGTGCGATTTCCTCTTCGAGGCGGCCGTGGCAGGGGGGATCCCGATCATCCGTCCCATGAAACAGTGCCTGCTGGGCAATACGATCACAGAGATCATGGGGATCGTCAACGGCACGACGAATTTCATCCTGACGAAGATGGAGCAGGAGGGCATGGAATTTCAGGAGGCCCTGGCGCTGGCCACCGAGCTGGGCTACGCGGAGGCCGACCCCACCGCAGACATCGAGGGCCTGGACGCCGGGCGCAAGGTGGCGATCATGGCTTCCATCGGCTTCCATTCCCGCGTGGTCTTAAGCGACGTGCACATCGAGGGGATCACCAAGATCACGGCGAAGGATATCCAGTATGCCCGGGAGATGGGCTGCACGATCAAACTCCTGGGCGTGGCCCACTGCGACGGAGAGGGCATCGAAGCCTACGTATGCCCCATGCTGATCTCCGGCGACCATCCGCTGGCCACAGTCAACGATTCCTACAACGCGGTGTTCCTCCACGGCGACGCGGTGGAAAATGTCATGTTCTTCGGCCGGGGCGCCGGGAGCCTGCCCACAGCCAGCGCCGTGGTGGGGGATGTGTTCGACATCGCCCGGAACATCTTAAACGGCTGCTGCGGACGGATCAGCTGCTCCTGCTACAAAGAACTGCCCATAAAGAAGATGGAAGAGACAGAGAACAGCTTTTTCCTGCGCATGTTAGTGGAAGATAAATGCGGCGTCTTCACCGACGTGGCCAGCGCTTTTGCCAAAAACCAGGTGAGCCTGGCCCAGATCATCCAGCGCCCGGCCGAAAAAGGCACGGCAGAGCTGGTGGTGATCACCGATCTCGTAAAAGAAGGAAACCTGAAAAAAGCGATAGAAACGCTGCAGGCACAGGAGTCTCTGCAGGAGATCTCCACCGTGCTGCGGGTCTATCAGGCAGATAAAGGAGGACTGGAATGAGCAAGAGACCGACAGTTTTGATCATCCTGGACGGCTACGGCTTAAATGAAAAGAGCGAGGCCAACGCCGTCTCTCAGGCACAGACACCCGTCATGGACCAGCTGATGGCCCAGTATCCTTTCGTAAAAGGTTCGGCCAGCGGCATGGCTGTGGGACTCCCCGAAGGCCAGATGGGCAACTCAGAAGTGGGCCATCTGAACATGGGCGCGGGCCGCATCGTCTACCAGGAACTGACCAGGATCACCAAGGAGATCCAGGAGGGAGGATTTTTCCAGAACGAGGCCCTCTTACAGGCTGTAAAGAACGTCCGTGAAAAAGGATCCGCCCTGCATCTCATGGGCCTCTTATCCGACGGCGGCGTCCACAGCCACAACACCCACCTGTACGGCCTGCTGGAGCTGGCCAAACGGGAAGGGATATCCAACGTATACGTACACTGCTTCCTGGACGGCCGCGACACACCGCCGGCCTCCGGCAGAGACTATATCAAAGAACTCAAAGACGAGATGAAAAAGATCGGCGTGGGAGAGATCGCCACGGTCATGGGCCGCTATTACGCCATGGACAGAGACAACCGCTGGGAGCGGGTCCAGAGGGCCTACGATGCCCTGACAAAAGGCCAGGGAAAAGAAGCCGCCTGCCCGGTCTGCGCCGTGAAAGAGTCCTATGAGGCGGAAGTCACCGATGAATTCGTGGAGCCCATCGTGGTCACGAAGGAGGGACGCCCGCTGGCCACTGTACAGGACGGGGATTCCGTGATCTTCTTCAATTTCCGCCCGGACCGGGCCAGGGAGATCACACGGGCATTCGTAGACGACGAGTTCAGAGGATTTACCCGGGAAAAGAGGCTGGACCTGACGTACGTATGCTTCACGGATTACGACGACACCATCGTAAACAAGCTGGTAGCCTTCCACAAAGAAGAGATCGACAACACCTTCGG
>CAJTYN010000106.1 GCA_910584115.1 uncultured Lachnospiraceae bacterium | reverse complement strand
TCTGTCATGATCTCCTTAAATGCAAAGTCTACCTTTGGCCGCATCAAAAAATCATCCATCGGTCTACACCTCCCAGCCCGATGTGTTCAGCATGTACTGTTTCTCCGTATTGAGCAGGGACGCCAGACAACAGAATGAACTATTTGAGACCACCATCGCCCTGCACATGCTCATAAGCTGCATATCCCGGTAATCCTCTCCATCCTTATTGCCTTCTACATAAGTGGTCTCCCGAAAATAACAGATCCCCAACTCCTCGGCATGTTCCCTGCACCAGCCGATATCATCCGAAAACACGAACAGGTGCCATTCCCCCGGGACCTCTTTTGCCAATCGCTCCAGACTATACCGATATATCTTGGGATCTTGTAAAAGCCCCCCCGTCACAAAATCCCCCCGCCTGATATGTACAGACAGTGAGAGCGACGACCGGATCTCGTCCATATACCGGAGGTTCCTCTCATCCGTGATATCCGGAAAAGTAAATTCCCGCAGGAACTCCTCCCGATAACGGGCAAACCATTTCTTATTGATCCAATAACCATGATAGTACAGATTCCCAGGCAGATCCAGGATCTCCGGGAGATATTGATTGCACGGGATGTCCAGGACCTGGCCGTCAAAAGGATTGAAGGTCTTATGCCCGTCGCCCACCTCCGACAGCATCGAGATCTCGATCTGATCCTCAAGGAAGATCTGCGGCACACTCTTGCCCTTTTTCCTCTCTTCCAGGATGAACGCCCACACATCTTCGTCGAAACACTCGCTGAGCATATGAGGCCGGATCCCGAAGACTTTTTCCAGTTCATACCCATTATGGACCGTATCTATGGCAAAATACGAATCGTCCAGATACATGATCTCCCCGGGATGGGACAGCTCATGATACCTGGCAAAGATATATTGAAACGACTGGTTCGCCAATCCTCCGTTCAAAAACTGGATCTTCATCTCACTTTTCCATCTCCTTCAGCCTCTCCTGCGCCTTCCCATAGCCCTGTCCTGCCGCCTGCCGGTAATACCGCCGGGCCTTTTCCATATCCCCGCTCACCTCATACCAGGTCCCCAGGTTGTAGGCCGCTTTGTAAGAACCCGCGCCCACGTCCTCCTCGTCCTGCACGTCCGCCCCGATCGCGAGGCAGCGCAGATAGGACTTTTCGATCATCGGCAGATACTTTATATATCGGACTGTATCCGATAAAATTAACTGCATGTAAAAGACTCCGCAAAAAAAGTGAAACGACGCGCTCTCTCCCAGACGCTCCTCCTCCGCCTCCAGGATCCCCAAGACTTCCGCATATTCCCCGCAGGCCATCAGGCTGTACAAAAACCCAACGACACCTTTGGGCCGATAAGGGGACTTCGGCGCAGCTTCCTTATAAAATGCCCGGAAATATCCCAGCGCCTTCTCTTCTTCGCCCAGCGTCTGGTAAGAACCCGCGACCTTATAGAGCAGATAGGGATCTTCTGGCCGCTCTTTAAGCTCCGAGAGCAGATAGGGCAGGTTCCTTCTTTCTTTGACACCCGTTTCCAGATAGCCATCATGCCCGATCTTGACCGGCAGGAGGATCCCCGGCAGGTCCGTGTCCGGCTGCTCATGGATCCGCCCCTTGAAGCGCACCCCTTTTGGCAATATGCGGCTCGCCCTGAATCTGGCGCAGGACTCTTCCCCATCCTCCCGATAGGCATTGTAGATGTACACGTCCCCCAGCGCGTTCCCTTTTTCCAAGACCGCCGCGATCTCTTCGCGGCTCCCTTCCATGATATATTCGTCCGCGTCCATGATCAGAGCCCAATCGGCATCCGAAAGAGACAGCGCGTGATTCCTGGCATCCGCGAAATCATCCTTCCAGCGATACTGATAGACCTCCGCCCCCGCCTGGCGCGCGATCTCCTGCGTGTCGTCCTCGGATCCCGTATCGACGACGATCATCCGATCCACCAGCCCCCGCACGCTGTCCAGGCAGCGTTTCAGGCAGCGTTGTTCGTTCTTGACGATCATGACCAGCGCTATTGTCTCCATAAGATATCCCGCCCTCATTGCTATCTATTGCACACTTGCGATCTTGATGTTGGTATGTTATCATATCAAAATATAGCATATCTGCCCGCCAGATTCAAGCGTTTCAAAATGGAGATATCACCCATGGACAAAAAGAACGACACGACGTCTTCCTTTCTGGATACATTGGCCCGGATCCGCACGCGTTTTTTCCGGCAGAGGGAACAGGCCGTCCGCCTGGCCGATGAGATGGCCCGCCGCCGGGACCTTTCCTATATCCCGCAGATCCTGGCCCTCTTTCCGATCGGCCCCTACCGGC
This sequence comes from uncultured Lachnospiraceae bacterium, assembly GCA_910584115.1. GTDB lineage: Bacteria > Bacillota > Clostridia > Lachnospirales > Lachnospiraceae > MGBC164599. Next base: position 8,236 of record CAJTYN010000106.1, on the reverse strand, counting down.
TCTCCCAACTGGACGCCGACATGCGCAGGCTGCTGATCATCTGCGAGATCGTGGCCGCTGAGGAGAAGCTCCCCGGCGGGCGGCTGGTCTTTCTGGAAAATGCGGCATCCTTTGACGACCTGATCTGGAAATACGTATACATCACTTTTTTACTGCGCAGGATCGAGCTGCGCCTGCCCGACGACGCGCTCACGGAGACCGCGGCGGCGCTCGCCGGAGGCGGGATATCCGTCTGCGCCCTCCAGAAGATCACGGAATGTGAGATCTTCACCGACCCGGAGTACGTGCGCCGGCAGGCTATGCGATACATGTGACAGGAGGTTTTCGCCATGGACTTAAATGACAAGAAGATCTGTTTCATCATCTGTTACAACGAAGACCTCTACCTGCAGGAATGCCTGCTGTACCTGCGGCGCCTGCATGTGCCGGAAGGTTTTTCCACCGACCTTTTGACGATCGCGGACGCCCCTTCCATGACCGAGGGCTATCAGTCGGCCATGGAAGCCAGCGACGCCCGGTATAAGATCTATCTGCACCAGGATGTCTTCATCTTATACCCCTATTTCCTGGACAGCCTGATCGAGATCTTCCGCTCCGTCCCCCAGGCCGGGATGGTGGGGATGGTAGGCACGCCCGTCTTTCCAGAAGATTTCATGATGTGGTCGGGCAGACGCGTGGGAAATTTTTACATCCGGGACACACCGCCCTGCGAGTACCGGGATTACAGGTATGAGATCGGTCACGGCCTCCATACGGTGGACGCCGTCGACGGCTTCTTGATGGCCACAGCCTGTGACATCCCCTGGCGTACGGATCTGCTGAAGGGCTGGGATCTCTACGACGTGTCCCAGAGCTTTGAATTTCGCAGACGGGGCTATAAGATCCTCGTCCCCGAGCAGCGCCTCCCCTGGTGCCTCCACGACGACGGACAGATCCTAAGCCTCTGGGACTATGACAGAGACCGCCGCATCTGTATGAAAGAATATCCACTTTCCCTCTTGCGCCCTGGTACGCATTAATGGTATAGTTGGATATATAAAAGTGTGCGTGGATCATGTGAGAAGGAGGTTGTACCCGTGCCCCAGTTTAACAAATGGAGAAAAGCAAGTATATATGATCTGGATAAAGACCACATCTGCGATGTGAGGGTCGAGATGACCAATGACACGATCACCCTGGTATTTCCCGAAGAGATCCAGGAGAGCACCCTGGAGTCCCTGGAGAGTGCGAAGGTGGTCTTTTACGACGAACAGAAAGGACTGGTCACTTATGATAAGTGCCGGCTGACGGATCATAAACGCCGGGGCGAGCGTCTGCTGGCCCACTGTATCCTCGGGGAGGAGGAGAGCGTCGTCCAGCGCAGGAACGACCTGAAGCTCCGGCAGATCGTCCCGGTCTCCATCCAGGCCTACGACACCAATACCGGTGAGAAGATCAACGTAAATGCTACGATCCAGGATATCAGCGCCGGGGGCATTTACTTCATATCAGAGATGCTCTTCGAGGTGGGCGAACGGTTTTCATTCCTGTTCCGGCGGACCGCCGAGCCGCTGCGCCTGGAATGCGAGGTGCTCCGCAGACAGCCCTACACCGGGCGGGGCAATTACCTCCCGGGCAGCATGATGGGTTATGGCTGCAGGTTCATCAACATGAATGACCGCAAAGAATCCGCCATCCGCTCCTATGTCTTCCGGGAGGATCTGCTGGCCCGCAGGAGAGAGAGGGAGATGCTGCAGGGATTTTAAAGATCCGAAATATATCTGTTAAACGCCAGGGACAACGATCGTCCGTGGCGTTTTTGTGATCCCGCTGTCAATTTAGAGAAAAAGATAGTGAAAAGGACTCCCGAACCTGCTATAATATAACAATGCAGACATATCAATACTTCTTTCCGACACAGAAAGACAGATCTGTCATTTTGATAAAATACTCAGAAAGGACCACACAAAATGAAAAGAAAATGGAAAATGCTCCTGACGACCGCCGTCCTGACACTGGCGATGACCGCCCTGACAAGCTGCAGGGACAACGATCCCAAAGAGGACGCCGCTAAAGCCAGCCCGGAAGCGACCGCGGAGGCGGCTGAGGACACCGGCGACAGCAGTGACAGCGGCAGCACCGCCTACCCGCTCACGATCACGGACAGCCTCGGAAACGAGGTGGCGATCGAAGAGAGACCAGAACGCGTGATCTCCCTGGCTCCGGCCACCACCGAGATCCTGTTCGCGCTGGGCGCCGGCGACCGGGTAAAAGGACGGACAGACTACTGCTCCTACCCGGAGGAAGCCGCCGCCGTCGAGTCCATCGGAACGTACACATCACCGAACACCGAACTGATCATCTCCATGGAACCGGATGTGATCTTCGCCTCAGACTACATCGACGACAACATCCGCAGACAGGTGGAAGCCGCCGGAGCAAAAGTCGTGGTCTTTTCCGCGAACAGCATAGAAGAGGTGCAGGATGTGATCTCGCAGTGCGGACAGATCCTGGATCTGGAGGCGAACGCCGAAGAACTGGCCGCATCCATGGACGCTGACCTGCAGAAGATCGAGGCGCTGACCGCCGGCCAAGACTCCTTATCCGTATTCGTCGATATCGGCTCTTTCTACAGCGCGGGCCCCGGTTCCCTGCTGGGCGATATGCTGGAGCGGCTGCACGTGACCAACATCGCCGCCGACACCGAAGAAGCATACCCGCAGCTCTCCGTAGAGACGATCATCGAGAAAGATCCCGATATCTACATCTCCCTGTACTCCACCCCGGAAGAACTGAAGGCGACCGCCGGGCTGAGCGACCTGGACTGCATCAAAAACGACCGGATCATCTTCTACGAAGCCCTTTCCAATGAAGCCGACATGATCCAGCGCCCCGGCCCCCGTGTCGTACAAGGGCTGCAGCTTCTGGCCGGACAGATCTATGAAGAGGCCCAAGAATGATCTCCCTGAAGAAACTGGACAGGAAATGGACGATCCCCCTCTCCATCCTGCTCTGCATCGGGATCATGTATGTGTGCACGGTGACCGGGATCGCATCGATCCCATTTAAGGATGTCAACCGGATCTTGATGCATGAGTTCCTGCACCTGGACATCGATATGGAAGGCATCTCCGACGGGAGCGTCACCATCATCCGCAATGTGCGCCTCCCCAGGGTCGTTCTCGGTTTCCTGGCGGGCGCCTCGCTGGCCGTCTGCGGATCCGGTTTCCAGGGGATCTTCAAAAACCCCATGGCGGATCCTTTCGTCCTGGGCGTCTCGTCGGGGGCAGCCCTGGGCGCCTCCATCGGGATCATCCTGCAGAGGTGGACGACGCCCCTGGCATTTATCAGCGCTTTCCTGACGATCACGCTGGTCTACAACATCTCAAAAGTCGGGAAAAAAGTACCCGTGGCCACCCTGCTCCTGTCCGGGATCGCGGTGAACCAGACGCTCTCCGCCGCCATGTCGGTCATCATGATCATGAACAAGCAGAGCATGGATCAGATCATGTTCTGGACCATGGGCAGCTTAAACGGAAAAGGCTGGGACCAGATCCTCATGATCCTGCCGTACAGCATCCTGGGGATCCTGCTGCTCTTTACCACCTGCCGCGAACTGGATATCATGCTCACCGGCGAGGACACGGCGGTCCAGCTGGGTGTCAACGTGGAAGCCCTAAAAAAGAAAGTCCTCTTCGCCTCCACGCTCATCACCGCGGCCGTGATCTCCGTCACAGGGATCATCGGTTTCGTCGGACTGGTCGTCCCCCACGTGGTGCGCATGATCACCGGCCCGAAACACCGGATCTTAATGCCTTTATCGCTGGTCTTTGGCGGCACGTTTTTGATCATCTGTGACACAGCCGCCCGGAGCATCGCCGCGTGGGAGATCCCGGTGGGCATCATCACCTCACTGTGCGGCGGCCCCTTTTTCATCTACTTGCTCAGCCGCACGAAGAAGGGAGGAGGACTATAGATGAATGGAGAAATACTGCGGTTCGACCATGTAGCCGCCGGGTATGGACAGCGTGAGGTCCTGCGGGATGTCACTTTGTCCATCCGCGAAGGAGAATTTGCCGGACTGATCGGATCCAACGGCACCGGAAAATCCACCCTGATCAAATGTGTTTCCGGACTCCTGCCCCTGAAGCGGGGCAGCATCACCATCTGCGGAAAAGAGAACACCTCGCTAAAGAGCCGGCAGCGGGCCCAGATCGTGGCCGTCGTCCCCCAATCCTACCACGTAGAATATGATTTTACCGTGGAGGATATCGTGATGATGGGCAGAAATCCCTACCTGGGTTTCCACAAAAAAGAGGGGCAAAAAGACCGGGAGATCGTGACCCGGGCCATGGAGATGACCAACACGGAAGTTTTTTGCAAACGCTGCTACAACGAGCTGAGCGGCGGCGAGCGGCAGCGTGTCATCCTGGCGCGTGCCATCGCCCAGCAGCCGAGGATCATCCTCCTGGACGAGCCCACCTCCGCTCTGGACGTCCATCACCAGATCGAGGTCATGGAACTGATCACGAAACTGAACCGGGAAGAACACATGACCGTGCTGGCCGTCCTCCACGACATCAACATGGCCTCCCGTTTCTGCCAGCGGATGATCATGCTCAAAGACGGCGTCGTTTACACAGACGGGACCCCCCGGGAAGTGATCGACCGCCCGAACATGGAGTCCCTCTATGACATGAAGCTGATGATCCGCGAAAGCCCTCTCTTTTCCAAACCCGAGATCGTCCCCATCCGCGTCATGGAGGAGGAAAAAACAGGCGTGCCCTTACGCATACACATCATCTGCGGCGCCACAGAAGCCGTCCGCCTGATCGAAGAGCTGGACGCCCGGGGCTACACGCTCACAGCGGGGGTCCTCAACAAACAGAGCGAGGACTGGAACATCTGCCAGGAACTGGGGATCAGATGCGTGGACATCGAACCATTTACCTCGGTCACCCTGGAAAAACAGGCCGAAAACCTGGCCCTCATGGAAGATGCCGACATCATCCTGGTCGCCGGCGTCCCCTTCGGCGAGGGGAACATCATGAACCTGCACGGACTGGAGACCAGAGCGGGCCGGCTCTGCATCCATCAGAACGCGCTGCGCCGCGATTACACCGACGGCAAACTCTCCAGACAGATCAGCCACCTGGAGAAGACAAAACAGATCACCTACATCAAGAACAACAAGAGTTTCTTCGAGATCCTGAAAAACCTCGAAGATCCGCACAGAAATGGGGAGGCGTCATGAAGATCTATCAGCTGACATGCGGCGACGAACTGCACCGTTATAAGAAATCCCTGGTCCTATGCTTCCATGGTCCCCGGAAAGTCGCGAGCACCGGATCCGACCAGGGCGGATGCCGTCAGGACCTTGAGGCAGTCTTCAACAACGACGGAAACCCGGGACCCGGCATGCAGTTTCAGATGCGGGCCGACACCTATCCGGAACATCTGGCCGTCATCGCCCGCGAAGATATGGGGCTGGATCCGGACAGATGCACCGGCTTCTGTACAGCCGCCAGCATGGACAACGCCTCCATCCAGTCCATGGCCCACGAGGACTTCACCGTGACCGCCATCGTGACCGCCGGGATCGAGAGCAACGGATGCCGGATCGGAGATACCGCTTCCTACACCGAAAAGCCCGGCACGATCAACATCATCCTGCACATCGACGCCGACCTCCCGGACGGCGCCCTCATCAAAGCCCTCTCCTCCTGCACCGAGGCAAAGACCGCCGCCATCCAGGAACTGCTGGCCTCCAGCCGCTATTCCAGAGGGCTGGCCACCGGCTCCGGCACAGACGGCGTGATCGTAGTGTGCAACACGGCCTCCGAAAAAAAACTGACCGACGCGGGATCTCACAGCAGACTGGGCGAATACATCGGAAAGACCGTGATAAAAGCCGTAAAAGAAGCCCTGCTGCTCCAGACCGGTCTAAACCCCCGCTCCCAGCACGATATCCTCCGGCGCATGGACCGGTTCGGTGTCACCCAAGACACGCTCTGGGCAGCTTACGAGAAAAAGCACATTCAGACAGAACACCTGCCCCGATACGCGTTCGAAGACTGGCTGGACGGCATAAAGACCGGAAATCTGCTGGTCACCTGCACCTCTCTATACGCGCATCTCTTAGACCAGCTGGACTGGGGCCTGCTCACACCCGCGGAAGCCTGGCCGGTGGGAAGACGCCTTCTGGCGATGGCCGGGATGGCGGATCCAGACGACGGGATGATCCCGAAAGACGATCCCGTTCCCTGGATGACCGAACAGTACATCAATAGCCTGCTCTCTCTTCTGGACGCGATCAAGGTGTAAAAAGTTTAACACAAAAAAACCGCACCATGACAACATGATATGTTTACCCAGGGAGCCGGTAGGGTGTGAATACCTCCATTCCGAGCCTTGTATAGGAAGGAGGCGTTTTTATGAGTACATATGAAGTGTTTATGGCACTGCTCAATATGTTGGACTGCTCATCATTGCCATTTTGGACTACATGAACCATAAAAAATAGCACCCCCGCTCTGACAAAGTAAAGGTGCTATTTTTTACCATTATCTTCGCCGGAAACGGATAGGTGTGCACTATCGTACCGGCTTCCCTGTTAAGCATATTATATGCTATTTTTAATGACTTTTCAACCAGAAATTTCTCAGTCATTTATCTCGATGATCGATCATCGACACTCTATCCATGCCTGCCCAGCCAGGATGGACGTCTCTCTCTGCGAGGTACATATACCCGCTTTGGGATACTCCACCTTTGGAGGATTCAATATGCCCGTATACTCCGTATGATCCCCACGCGCTGATTTTCGATATGCCGATAAATGATCCCTTTCGCTTTCTCGGCATCCCGTTCCCGTATCGCCCTCAGTATCTGTCCATGTTCCTCCACCAGCGCCCTACGGACATTTTCCTCCTTCAGATATTCCATGCGGTAGCGGTAGACCTGTTCCCTGAGAGTCGCCTGCATCTGGATCAGGCATTTATTGCCGGAGACCTGATAGATGATCTCATGGAACGCTTTATCCGCCTCGGCCATCTCCGTCAGGTCGCCCCCCTCGATGGCTTTTTCAAAATCTTTCGCCGCCTGCTCAAGCTGGAGCAGCTGCTCCCGTCCGATCATCTGGCAGGCTTTGTCGATGGCGAGCAGCTCCAGCCCGATGCGGACCTCCAGCACATCGGTCAGATCTTTTTCTGTTATATTCGCTACCTGCGCCCCTTTCCGGTGGATCATCCGCACAAGCCCATCCTGTTCCAGTTTCCGGATCGCGTCCCGGATGGGTGTCCGGCTGACGCCCAGCTCTTCCGCCAGGGCGATCTCCATCAAACGCTCCCCGGGCTTCAATTCTCCTCTCAGGATCGCCTGCCGGAGTGTCTTATATACCGCATCCCGAAGCGGCAGATACTCATCCATCTCCATGGAAAAACGGTTTTTCATCTATTCTTTCCTCTATTATTAAAAAAGCGGGTGGCGAAGACCGTGCGGGCCAACTGGCTCTCACGCAGCGCGCCTGCTGCCTTTTGGGTGGCCGCCCAGGACTCATAAAGGCCGAACACCGTCGGGCCGCTCCCGCTCATCATGGCATGTAACGCGCCATTGTCCAACATCAGTTCTTTTATCTCTCCGATCACAGGATTTTCTTTTGTGATGCCCGGCTCAAATACATTTTCCATGTACGGGGCCATCGCCTTTAAGTCCTGGTCCCGGATCCCCTGCACCAGGCTTGGAATGTCAGGGTGACGGGCGATCTTCTCCAGATGCAGGGACGCATACGCCTGTTTGGTGGAGATGTTCAGCGCCGGTTTTCCCACCAGTACGTAACAATCCGGCGCGGGAGGGAGCGCGGTGAGCTTCTCCCCGATCCCCTCCGCCAGGGCCGTCCCCCGCATCACGCAGTAGGGCACGTCCGCGCCGATGGCCAGTCCCCTCTTCATCAGCTCTTTCTTGGAGAGCCGCAGACGGAACATCCGGTTGACCGCCACCAGCGTCGCGGCGGCATCCGAACTCCCCCCCGCCATGCCCGCGGACACGGGGATGAATTTCTGCAGGTCGATGCGCAGCCCGCACTGGATATGAAATTCATCCAGCAGCATCTGGGCCGCCTTGTAGACCAGATTGCGCTCGTCCGTGGGTATATAGGGAAGGTTCGTTCTCAATCGGATCCCCGGTCTGGATGTCTTGTACAGGTTGATCACGTCGTACATCTGGATCGTCTGCATGACCATACACACCTCATGGTAAC
>CAJTYN010000105.1:9386-10649 GCA_910584115.1 uncultured Lachnospiraceae bacterium | reverse complement strand
TCACTTACGACATTTGACCATCTTCCAGCTCGTCTATTCTTTCATATAGTCAATGTCTGTAAGATTTACGCCAGAAACAGCGAGTAACGCCTTTAAGGATAAATACTTTAGTCTTAACTTGGCATAAGTCTTTTCAGCTCCCTCTTCCTTGGCTAACATCATATACTCTTGGATTTCTTTGAAATCCTCGATCGCTGTTTTTGTGATCTCTAAATTATTCGGCATGTGTTTACCCCCTTATCATCATATCCTGTCATATAAAATCGCCTTCTTGAACAGATCATACCATGATCCTGAGAAATATTCAAGTTATGATCTTGTGCTTGATGATAGTATTTTTAGTATTTTGTTGGATTATTTATATTGAATTATTTATTACATGTCTTTTATATCACGGTTGTTTTTAACTTGAAGCCTCCCCTATAATAACTCAATCTTTTCATTTTGTCTAGCCCTAAAAATAACCGAAGATCTGCCCCCATTTTCAGCTGCATCACCAGTAGACAAATTAGGCACGGGCCATGTAATATATCTCACATAAGGGGCTTATAGGCGATCAAAAACAGAAAGGAAGATCACATGATCAATGACAGAGGCGATTTAATAAAAAGGATCACTCAAAGATTATCAGACAATGATCAAGATCTTGCATTCCACTTACTTTCATACGTTATCAACAAGTTTCATGTGTGTCCTCCATGGTTTGATGAAACGTCATCTGATGCAGCGAGATCCAGACAAAACAGATAACTGAAAGTGTTGTATCTCAAGCTCTTATCTTTCTAAAAAGAAAGGAAAGCTGATCATTTGGGAAAGAATTTAAAGGGAAAGGATAAAGATGGCACATATACGGCACGATTCACAGATAGAAATGGCAAGTGCGTACAAAAGTATTTCAAAAAGCTGCAAGAATGCCGGAATTGGTTAGCAGACGCGCAGTTCGCTGATGGACATGGCGGCATATATGCGGCATCGGATATGACAGTGAATACGTGGTATGAATATTGAATCCAGCTAAAAGAGAAAACAGTAGCATGGAGTACTCTTGACGGCTATAAAGATCGCTACAGAAAGAATATTAAAAATATCATAGGCTCCATGCTCATAAGCAGATGTAAGGGCTATGCATTGCCAGAATGTTTTAAACATAATGGATGATGATGGATACAAGCCCGATCACAAAGTCTGTCAGATGTCCTAAAAAAAGGAAACGTGATACGCGAGTGTTGACGCTTGATGAACAGGCTGAGTTTTTGGCTGCTG
>CAJTYN010000105.1:5459-9286 GCA_910584115.1 uncultured Lachnospiraceae bacterium | reverse complement strand
TGATCATTTTTTGTTCATATTGCAAACGGGTATCCGTTCAAGCGGATCGCGCGGCTTGAGATGGTGCGACATAGATCTTAAAGGCCGTATCATACATATTCGGCAAAATGCGGGCTATGATCCGCGCAGCAGTAAATTTATCATCAGGGCATTAAAAACAAGTTCAGGGCAGAGATGGAGATGTTTGAAAGAGCGTATAAGATCGTTTGATAGGATATTGGTGTAAATGGTGTATGCGTTGGTGTGGATCGGTGCGTGTGATCGCCAAGATCCTTTAAAATAGCGGGTATTTCTGAAAAAGATAACTTTTCTTACAGAACTGTTATCTTTTCTGCGTCCTTTTTGTAAGGGTCGGGATGTAAGATATCTGCATAAGATCATATACGAAAGGGGCAGTCATATGAGTGACAAGATATTGGAAACAGAAGATCTGTGCAAGTATTACGGCAGCGGCGAGAACATCGTGCGGGCCATCGACCATACTACCATGTCTATCCAGAGGGGTGCGTTCACGGCGATCGTGGGGCGTTCCGGTTCGGGAAAGAGTACCCTGCTGCATATGCTGGGGGCGCTGGATAGGCCGGACAGCGGCCGGGTGCTGATCGAGGGAAAAGACGTGTTCAGCCTGAAGGACGAACAGCTGGCAGTCTTCAGGCGGAGGAAGATCGGGTTCGTGTTCCAGGATTTCAACCTGATCCCGTCGCTGAATGTGTGGGAGAACATCGTTCTTCCCATAGGGCTGGACAAGAAGAGGGTGGACAGGAAACATATCCTGGACCTGGCAGAGCGGATGGGGATCCAGGATAAGCTCTCCTCCCTGCCGAACACCCTATCCGGAGGACAGCGGCAGCGGGTGGCCATCGCCCGTGCCCTTGCGGCCAGACCGGCGGTCATCCTGGCGGACGAGCCCACGGGCAGCCTGGATTCCAGCATGGAGCTGGAAGTCATCTCTTTACTGAAAGCCTGCGTAAATGAATACGGCCAGACGCTGGTGATCATCACCCACGACGAGACGATCGCTCAGATGGCGGACAGCACGCTGGTGATCGCGGACGGAAAGGTGGTGAGCAGATGAATACAGTGACGCGGATCGCATGGGCGGCTCTTAAGCAGAACAAGGGAAAGAACGTCCTGACGGGCATCGCCATCGTCCTGACCACGATGCTGCTCTTCATCATCCCCACGATCGGGTTCGGACAGATCGATGCCCAGAAAGCGGCCATCAGCGAGCTCTATCCCACGTTCCACGGGATGTACCGGGATGTGGACGAAGAGACGGCAGGACAACTGCGGCACCGGGCCGAGATCGAGACGCTGGGCCTGCGGCAGGACGTGGCGCAGATCCCCATAGAGGATGGGACGATCCTGGTGATGGATCTGGATGAGACGGCCTGCAGCTTGAGCAAGACGGGACTGGAGGCCGGATACATGCCGAAAGAGAGGGATGAGATCGTCCTCTCAGAAGGGATCCTGGACGAGCTGGGGATCACCGCGGATTTCGGCGACCGCATCCGGATACCGTATCAGCTCATGGAACCGGACGGTCTGGGCTATGAGCAGGCGGACGAGTTCGTGATCGTAGGACTCCTCCCCACGACGGAAGAGCAGAGAGAGCAGCGGAGTTATTTCGCGCTGGTCTCCCCGGACTTCATGAAAGAGAAACAGCCAGAAGAGACCCGGAGATACCGGGTCATGTTCCGGATCGCCGGGGCGGATGACATGACCATGGATGCCATCGAAGAGACGTTCGACAACCTGGCCGCGGAACTGGGGATCCCGGAGGGGGATGTGGTGGCCAACAGTGACTACCTGTGGGCAAATTATGTGGATCCGGCTTTTTACACAGGCGTCGCTGTCGTCCTTGTGATTGTGGTGCTGGCGGGGATCATGACGGTCTGCAGCATCTACTACATCTCCATGATCTACAGAGTCCAGGAATACGGCAAGATAAAAGCCTTAGGCGCCACGAAACGACAGATACGCCAGATCGTCTTCCGGGAGGGGATGCTGGTGGCCGCGATCGCGATCCCTGTGGGGCTGGTGCTGGGTACGATCTTCTCAAAGATGGGATTTGGGTATTTCGTCACCACTTTCGGGCGGGATGCCCTGGGGGATGCCATCATCCAGGCCCTCAGCCAGGGGGAGATCTCCATATGGAGGCCGTGGATCTATCTCATGGCCCTGGCAGTCACGCTGGCGGCGGTGGCAGTCTCCCTGGCGCGGCCCATGCAGATCGCGTCCCGCATCTCCCCGGTGGAGGCGATGCGCTACAACGGGGACATGAAGATCCGCAAAAAAGAGCGGAAAGGCCACAGGGACATGAGCCTTACGGCGCTCACCGGCGCGAACCTGTCCCGAAATAAGAAGCGCACCGTATTGACCGTCGTCACCTTAAGCTTGATGGGGATCTTATTTATGGTGCTGTCCACTGTCTTATCCTGCGCGGATCCCGAGGAGATCGCCAGGGACGCCATGTTCGACGACCTGCTGATCTCGGTGGATAGTACCGCGGGAGATAAGATGCACCCGGAGCGGGAGTGGACGGCCATCTGCAGGGACAACCCGCTGAACGAGGCCCTGGAAAAAGAGATCAGCCAGATCCCCGGCGTCAGGAAGATCACCGCATCCAGCAGCCTGCAGGCACGGCTCAAAGATCTGATGGACGGAGACGAGCCCTGGGGCACCGAGATCGTGGGGATCCCGGAAGACTATGCCGCCCGGATGGAAAAAAGCATCATACAGGGCGAGGCCACTTATGAGAGCCTGCTGCAGGGCGATGGGATCGTCATGAGTAAGAGGATGCTCCACTGGGCGCCGGACTGGAAAGTGGGCGACACACTGGACATGGTCCTGGAATGCGCGGATAAAAAAGTGGAAAAGTCCTTTAGGATCGCGGCGGTCGCGGACATGCCGGACGGCCTGGCCCATTACGCCGGTTTCCTGCTGCCAAAAGAAGTGACGGATGCGCTGGGCGGCCGCCCCATGGACTATCATTGGTCCATCGCTACGGAAGCGGGCCAGACAGAAAATGTGGAAAAAAAGCTCCGGGAGATGATCGAAGGGGAGGAGTTCCTAGAACTGCACACGTATCAAGAGGAAGTCGCCGAACGGGAAAAGAACACCGGCTTCACAGCCCAGATCTGCTACGTGTTCATGGCCGTCCTGGGCGGGATCGGGATCATGAACCTGGTCAACACGATGATCAACAGCATCTATGTGAGGCGCAGGGAGCTGGGGATCCTGCAGGCCATCGGCCTTTCCGAAAAACAGATGGTGCGCATGCTCCAGCTCGAGGGCCTGTTCTATACGGCGGGAACGCTGGGCCTGTCCCTGGGCGCGGGCTCTGCGGCCGGATATCTGGTGTTCCTCTACGCCAAAGAAGATGGGCTATTGGGGATCGTCAGCTACCATTATCCCCTCAGTCAGACTGTTTTTTTGGCAGTCCTGGTGGCGGTCATACAGTTTCTGATCACGTACCTGGTCACGCATATGTTCCGGAAGCAGAGCATGATCGAGCGGATCCGTTTTTCCGAGTGAGCGAGCTGATACGATAGATGCGTGAATAGTTTTCCGAACATACAGCATGCTTTATGGATGATCATATAAAAAGCGATCTGATGAGATATTATGGGAAATATGATATAGTCACTTTTCTCCGCGCTTATTTCAGAAACAGTACATTTAGGTTTCAGTGTGCGTTTAGATCATGTCATACACGTGGAATGAAAATGATCGGTCTGTTTTTATGGGCTTTAATATAGAACGAAAAAAACGATCCAACTTCCAAGACAGACACAAGTAGGATACGGACTCTATATCGGCCATGG
>CAJTYN010000105.1:0-5359 GCA_910584115.1 uncultured Lachnospiraceae bacterium | reverse complement strand
GCAGGGAGTGTTGTTACGAAAGATATACCGGACAACGCGACCGCTGTTGGGAATTATGCAAAAGTGATCGATTATGATGCTCCGGGAAGGTACGTAAATAGGCGATGGGATATTAAAAAAGAGTGATAAAATACTCTTTTAGCAGGAATGTGTTTGTGTACTGAGCTGATCTGCATAGTTTACGATCGGCCCTCTTTGTGATAACATTAGAGAAAATGCACATTGAAGGAGGATCTTATGGGAAAGATATTGGCCATATGCGTCAGTGAAAAGAAGGGGACGCAGAAAAAACCTGTGGAGACAGCCACATTAGTCGAGGACTGGGGCATCGAAAAAGACGCCCACGGCGGCAAGTGGCACCGTCAGGTGAGTCTCCTTTCTTTTGAAAAGATAGAAGAATTCCGCGCCAAAGGCGTGGAGGTGGATTTCGGGGCCTTTGGGGAAAATCTCGTCGTGGAAGGCTTCGACCTGCGCCAGGTCCCGGTGGGTACCCGTTTCCAGATCGGAGAGGCGGTGCTGGAACTCACCCAGATCGGGAAAGAATGCCACAGCCACTGCGCGATCTACCATGCGGTGGGCGACTGCATCATGCCCAGGGAAGGGGTCTTTACCCAGGTGATCAAAGGGGGAGAGATCAAGACAGGCGATACCATCGAGATGCTGCCGCTGCCCGAAGACCGCCCGTTTAGGGCAGCCGTGGTCACGCTGAGCGATAAAGGCGCCAAAGGCGAACGGGAAGACAAAAGCGGCCCGGCCATCCAGGAGATGCTGGAAAAAGAAGGCTACCGGGTGGTGGAGACGCTGCTCTTGCCGGACGGCAGGCAGCCTCTGGCCGCACAGCTGATCCGTCTGGCAGACCAGCGCCAGGTGGATGTGATCTTCACCACAGGCGGGACAGGTTTCTCGGAGAGGGATCTGACGCCGGAGGCCACGATCGAGGTCTGCGACCGCATGGCAAACGGGATCGCCGACGCGATCCGCCAGTATTCCCTGACGATCACCGGCCGCGCCATGTTGAGCCGCGCCGTTTCCGGGATCCGCAAGAAGACATTGATCGTCAACCTGCCGGGGAGCCCGAAGGCGGTAAGAGAGAGCCTGGAATATGTGCTGCCCCATCTGGATCACGGATTGGGGATCTTACGGGGGACAGCGGGGGAATGCGGCAGATAGATCAGGATGTGTAAGGATACAAGACCACCGGGCTGACCGGTGGTCTTGGTGTCTTAGGCATTCAGGGCTTTTCACCTCTGGCTCCTTCATCCTCAAACGCGTGCTGAAAAATAAGTTGACGATCTCAGATATCGTGTGTAGATTAAAGACAGTAAAAACGACAAGGGTCAGGGGATCAGATGGAGGATAGGAAATGACAAAAGAAAAGTCAAGAAGAGAGTTTTTTTCGGTATTGATGGAGAAGTTCAAAAAGATTGTAGAGGAAAACGGTCTGTTGGGACGGGAAGTCAAGATCGGATGCCGGGCGCTCTCGGCCCAGGAAGCCATCGGCGAGACAAAACGGAAAGATTTCCCGCTGCTCACAGGCAGGGAAGTGATGATGCAGGCGGAGTTTGACGTGGCCATCGGCCAGACGTTTACCAGCGCGCCGTCGGCTTTTAGCGGGACCATAGAGGAGGTGCTGGAACTGGACGTGGTGGGAAATGACCACGACCGGGCGATCTTCATCGCGGCGATGAACGCGGTCACGAGAAAGCTGGGATTGAGCGACCGGACGATCCACTGCAGGGACGAAGGCCCAGAGGAATGCGCCGTGAAGATTGCGGATACCCTCATGGAAACGTACGGCCCCGTGAAGATCGCCCAGGTGGGTTACCAGCCCGCCCTGCTGGAACGGCTGTCTGAGAAATTTGAGATACGGCTCCTGGACCTGAACCCGGAGATGATCGGGAAGACCAAGTCTGGGGTGAAGATCCTGGACGGAGAGCGGGACCGTGAAGAAGTCATCCGCTGGGCGGATCTCATCCTATGTACAGGCAGCACCCTGTCCAACGGGACGATCGTGGACTACATAGGTCTGGATAAAGAAGTCCTATTCTACGGAACGACCGTAGCGGGTGCGGCGGCGCTCTTAGGACTAAAAAGGATCTGCCACGGCCAGTGATCACAGATGATCGAATACCCGTCTTCCAAAACATCATTTTAAAGAAGTCTGGGGGGATGTGCGATTTTCCGGCGCCTTGGTATTTTTACGGAAAAATATATTAGAACGCACATAAAAACCTAAAGTTTCTCTTAATTATCACAAATTTACAGATAATAAAACGTTTACCATTCAAAAATAGTGTTTTAAGGGGGCAGGGGGAGATCGCGAGGTCTCCACTTCGTTCCGGTCGTTGCTGATCAAGCGCCACTGGCGCTTAGCAACCCCGGCGCTTTTGGTACTTTTCTCGCAGAAAAGTACACATGATCTCTTACTGAAAATCCTTGAAATAAACGTCAAAAAAATTCTGGCTGATGCGCCGCATATCCTGGCTCATGGCCTGATACCGTTCGATGAACAGGCGGCCTTCCTCCGTGAGGGTGGAACTCCCGCCGGATCTCCCGCCGTTTGAGCGGTTCAGGAAGGGGAAGCCCATCTCCTGTTCCACCTTGTTGATCATCTTCCAGCTCTTGGAATAGGACATGTGCATCCGGGAGGCCGCGGCCTGGATCGAGCCGGTCTCGTCGATGTATTCCAGCAGACGGCAGACGCCCGGTCCGAAGAAATCTTCTTCCCGCGTGAGGATGACCTTCGTCTTACAGCGCAGCCCGTTGATGCTGCGCTGTGTCTTCAGATACTGCTGCGTCTTCTCGATCCCGTCCGGATCCAGGAGAGAGAGCAGGACGCCGGGATCGTCTACGGGGACTTGCTCGGCTTTAGTCGTTTCCGCTCCTTTATCTGAAAATACATAGGTCCTGGGCCAGCCGGCCTGCCGGTCGTAGATGGGGATCGTGCTCTTTTGATATGTCAGGAGCTTTTCCAGTGTCTGGAAAGAGAACGCGGGCATATCCACCGGGACGACGATCACCCGGTCCATCTGGGAACGGGCGGCGGCCAGTCCGGCCTGCAGGGTCCGCTCCCGGTCTGGCTCCTGGCAGGCGTCGTCTTCGATGAAGACCACATGGTTGTGGCTCAGATGGTTCTTGAGGATCTCTTTTTTGCAGTCGGCCAGGACGAGGATGGGGGAGACGGAAGCCTTTCGCAGGGCGGCGATCTCCCGTTTGATCACGGTGGTGCCGTCCAGCGGGTACATGGGCAGGAAGATGGGCATGTCTTCGTTGTCCCTATTTTTTTCGAGGGGCTGCCAGGAGGCGAGGATGATAGCGCCTGTCTTCATCATTTATTTCTCCTGTCGTTGAGGATGTAGGATACGATCTTCGCGGGTGCGTTGAGGTCCAGGAGGGGGATGGAGGCATCGGTGCGCTCCAGTTCTGCTGGATATAGATCGGTGGCGATCGCGGTCAGGTTGTACCCTTCGCAGACGCTCTTTACGGAATTGCCTCTGCGGATCAGCTCGATCTTCCTGTAAGGGCAGGTCTTGAAGCCCTCCAGCAAGATCAGGTCGGCCTCCGGAAAAAACTCCATGAGCATCTCCTCTGTCATGAGGGGCTGCTCTTTGACCACCATATATCTGGAGTCGGAGAAGATCGCCGTGCCGTAGGCGCCCGCGTGAAAATGGCGGTACGTGTCGGTCCCCGGGACATCCGCGTCAAAATCATGTCCGTCGTGCTTGATGGTGGCTACCTTGAGCCCCTGCTCTGCCAAAAGAGGCAGGAGCCGGGTGATCAGGGTCGTCTTTCCGGAGTTCTTGACTCCGCTGATCGCGAAGATCTGTGTGTCTGTTTTCTTTTTTTTCATGATCATAATAAAACGGCTTCCGCTCGGTCGCCCTGCTGCAGCGCCGGCGAGCCCGCGGGGATGTCGATCAGGCAGTTGCATCCGGCCATGGAGGCCAGGACTCCGTTGGAATGCAGGCCGTCTGGCAGGTGGAAGGCGCCGTTTTCCCAGAGGGCCCGGACGAACCGGCGTCCGCCGCTGGCTTTTTTGAAAGCATCGGCCATGGTCCCCTGCACCCGTTTGAGGGTCAGGCGGTCGTCCTGGCGCATCTTCGAAAACAGTGGACGGCCCAGGAGTTCCACCATGACGGCCACGCCGAAAGGATTGCCGGAGAGGCTGATGATCGGCACGTCTTTATAGGTGGAAAAGAGGGTGGGCATCCCCGGCTTGACCAGTACCCGCCAGAAGACGCGTTCGGCTCCGGCAAGGGAGAGGGCTTCGTGCATGATGTCCTTTTTTCCCACGGATACGGCCCCGGTGGTGAAGATCACATCCACGTCCGCTGCGGCTTTTCGCAGGGCGGCGGCCATGGCTGGGGGTTCGTCCGGTATGGATGAGACGTGGACGAGCTTCGCGCCGAAGTCCAGGAGCCGGGAGGCCAGGAGTGTCTGGTTGCTGTCGTAGATCTTGCCCGGCGGCAGCGGCTGTCCGGGGAGGATCACTTCGTCCCCGGTGGTAAAGACGGCGGCCCGGGGTTGGCGATAGACGGGGACGGATGTCTGCCCCATGCCTGCCAGGATCCCGGCTTCGATGAAACTCAAGCGGGAGCCCTTTTTCAGCAGTACGTCCCCGGTCTTGAAATCCTCGCCCCGCAGGCAATAATTCCCCCCGGACCTTTCCGGGCGGCGGATGGAGACCACGTCCTCGCCGTAATCGGTGTCCTCCTGGCGGATACAGCAGTCGCAGCCGGGCGGGATGGCGGCGCCGGTCATGATGCGCACGGCTTGGCCTTCCTTGATCTCTTCGGTGGAATATTGTCCCGCGTCGATCTCACGGGTGACCTTGAGCCGGGCAGGGTCTGTCTCCGAGGCGCCCGCTGTGTCCGCGGCCCGGCAGGCATACCCGTCGATCGGGGAGCGGTCGAAGGGCGGATTGTCAAAGGCGGCCGTCATGTCTTTGGCCAGGATGCGGCCGGATGCCTGCAGCAGCGGGACTTCTTCCGTATCGGTGATCACCCTCGCATGTTCCAGGACCAGTTCGGTCGCCTGTTCTACAGTTACTTTTTCCATATGTGTCCTCCTCTATCTTTTACGTATTACAGCGAACATTTCATCATCCCATCACAAAGGGACACCGGAAAGAGAGGGCTATCTCTCCCCGGTCATACATCGGCAGACAGCATGATCTGTGAAAACCAGAGAGATAAATGAGATCCCGGTCCTTTATATTCGCTGCAGTGTCAGAGCCCATTTGAAGATCCAAAATCCCCTCTGACCGCCACAAATCTACAGATGCTCCAAGATACTTGCCTTTTCAAAAAGCGTTTTAAGGGGTCCGGGGGAAATCGCAATCCCCCGGCGCTTTTGGTAC
>CAJTYN010000104.1 GCA_910584115.1 uncultured Lachnospiraceae bacterium | reverse complement strand
TGGATATTTTGGACAGCGTTTTAAGGGGTCCGGGTGAGATCGCGATCCCCCGGCGCTTTTGGTACTTTTCTCGCAGAAAAGTACACGCTCGAACGGTTCCAGATCGTATCGTATACCTAATAAGATCCAAACAGCATACAAAATTTAGCGGGTTTTTCAGATATTCTTTACAGATGCTGATAATAAAAAACAGCCAGCTGTGTCCGGTTCTTAAGTCCCAATTTATCTAAGATATTACTGATGTAATTGCGCACGGTGCCGTCGCTCAGATACATCTTCTCCGCGATCTCCTTGTTGTCCAATCCGTCGGCGAGCAGGGTGATCAGCTCGTATTCTTTTTCCGTGATGTGAAAGTCCTTATAAGGAAAATCCCCTTTCTTTTGGAGCAGGTCGGGTATGCGGGAGATGATCTCTTTTCCAAAGACTGTCTGGTCCCGGCAGACGGCGTGCAGGGCCGGGACGATACTGGTATAGTCCTGTTTCAGCAGGTATCCTTTGACCCCGGCCTTTAACGCCTGCACGATATATCCGTCGTCGGAAAACGTGGTCAGGAGCAGGATCCGCGCCTGGGGATGGCGGGCGAGAATGCGGCGGGAGGCTTCCAGGCCGTCCATGCCCTTCATGCGGATGTCCATGAGGAGCACATCCGGATGGTGTATCTCATACAGACGCAGCGCCTCCGGCCCGTCCGCTCCCGTGGCACAGACCTGTATAGAGCTGTCGGCCTCTAAGATGGTCTTCAGGGCGGTGGTCACAAGGATGTCATCGTCAACGATCATGATCTTCATAAAGTCTCCCTTTCTGCTGTGTCAGCCGTCTCCCGTTCGTTCTTCGGTATCGTGATGAAGATATGAAATCCCTCATCGGTGTAGATCTGCATAGAACCGCCCAGGGAGTCAGCCCGGTCCCGCATATCAGAAAGTCCCAGGCCCGGCGGCTTTTGCGTGGTCGTCTGCGTCCCGTTGTCTCTGACCGAAAGCTGGTAGAGGCCCGGATGTTCGCGGAGTGTGATCTGGGCCTTGTCCGCGTTGCTGTGGCGGGCGATGTTATGCAGCGCTTCTTTTACGATGGCGATCAGGGCGTACCGGATCCGGATGGGGGCGCAGCGGCCCATGTCATATTCCAGGGATACTGGGCAGAAGGTATAGGACGCGGCCAGGTGTTCCAGGGTGCTCTTCAGATCCACGGATCCATCGTGCAGGTCGTGGACGCTCTGGCGGATGTTGTCCATGGCCCCATGGAGGGTGTCCTCCAGCTGTCTGAGGGACTGGCCGACGACAGGGTCGGTGTTGACCGTGCGGAGGGCGCCGGTCATGAGGATGGAGCAGGACAGCATGTGTCCCACATGGTCATGGATCTCCCGCGCGATCCGGTTCCGTTCCCGTAAAGTGGCAGTGTAGATCTCATTGTCCTGATCTTTCAGCAGCATCTGGTTTTTTTCTTTTAATAATAGATTGAGTTCCCGGCTGTCGTCCCGGGTCTGGCGGTACTGCTCTTCCAGGGCGCCAAAGGCGGACGTGCGCCTCCACAGCAAGAACGCGGCGGCCCATCCGGGGATCAGATACAAGAAGGCGGATACGGATCCCAGATGCGCCCGGTACAGGCACAAGGAGAGCAGCAGGCCGAGACTCACGCGGTCTCCGGATGACAGAAGGCCATACAGCAGCACAGGCGAGAAACACCAAAGCTGCGGATAAAAAAACAAACCGGTCAGGAACAAAAGGCCCAGGATCCTCCGGCAGATGTGCCGCTGCAGGTAACTGTCCATGGTGATGTAGATGACCGCATAGAGAAGACCTGTCAAGAATATCGAGTCCGCACTCTCTGACAGCAGGGCAAAAAGAGCGTAGAGCAGGAGAACGGCCTGGTCCCCGACCGGCCGTATATATGCTGTTCCCGTCATATGATCCACCTCATAGCAAGCAATGTTTTTTATCATACGATCTATTATAAGACTTTCAGGGCCATCCGGCAAGTGAGAGTCTTTAGATCGGAGGCAGATCGTGACATTTAACACATAGATCCTGACGGGAGACACTACCGCAAGGAGCTCTCCAGGGGTTATACTATAAAAAAAATCGAAAGATCGATGATCGTTCAGGAGGAGGTCTTATGATCCAGATCAAAAATCTAGTAAAACGTTACGGCAGTCTCCTTGCCCTCGACCACCTAAACCTCAGCATACACGAAGGCGAGGTCTTCGGCCTGCTGGGCCCCAATGGTTCCGGGAAGACGACAGCCATCAACTGCCTGCTGGCACTCTTGAGATATGACAAAGGATCCATCACGGTCATGGGCGAGCCCATGGGTCCGGACAGCTATGAACTGAAGAGACAGATCGGTGTCGTGATGCAGGATGTGGCCGTGTTCGAGCAGATGTCTGTTCGGGAAAATGTGGATTATTTCTGTGGTCTCTACATCCGGGATAAGGCACGGCGGAAAGAGCTGGTGGAAGACGCGATCCAGTTCGTGGGACTCGGGGAATACGTGAAGATGCGTCCGAAAAAGCTGTCCGGGGGTCTGCGGCGGCGTTTGAACATCGCCTGCGGGATCGCGCACCGGCCCAGGCTGATCATCATGGATGAGCCGACCGTGGCAGTGGATCCCCAGAGCCGGAACAAGATCCTGGAGGGGATCTTGGAGCTGAACAGGCAGGGATCCACGATCATCTACACGTCCCACTATATGGAAGAGGTGGAGCAGATCTGCAGCCAGATCGCGATCATCGACCACGGCCGCGTCCTGGCCTCGGGAACGAAGGAAGAGCTGAAAGATATGATCAGGACCGGCGAGACGATCACGATCGAAGCCGTGGCCCTGGAGCAGGAGCACCTGGATGCTCTTCGCGCCCTGCCCCATGTATTTGACGTATCCTATAAAGAGCAGATCTTAGTCATCCGCTGCAGCAGGGCCAGGCATAACCTGGTGAGCGTGCTGCATTATCTGGAAGGAAAAGATCTGGTCTTCGGCAAAGTCTTTTCTGAACTGCCCACGCTCAACGACGTGTTCCTGGAGATCACAGGAAAAGGACTCCGGGATCAGCAGGGAGGTGATGGGAGATGAGAGGAGGATCGTTTTTGCATCTGGTAAGATATCGGAGCATCCAGACGGTGCGAAACTGGAGCCAGATGTTCTGGGCGCTGGCGTTCCCGATCATACTGGGCACGTTTTTCTATGTCTCTTTTGGGAGCGGGGATATGGGGGAAGAGATGGGGCCGATCCCTGTGGCTGTGGTGGCGGATGCGGGAGAGGCCGCGGATACAAAAGCGTTCATGGACTTCCTGGAGCAGATGGACGGGGGTGTACTCCAGGTCCTGCCCATGGAAGAGGAAGCCGCACGGGAAGCCCTGCAGGGAGATGAGATCATCGGGATCTTCGATTGCAGGCGTGCCCCCTCCCTCACCGTGGCCGGGACGGGGATCAGTCAGAGCATCCTAAAGTCCCTGATGGATGGCTATGACAAAAACGCGGCCCTGATCGCTTCCATCGTCCGGGATCATCCCGAGAAGATCCCGGAACTCTCCGAAGCGGCGGCGGCCCTGGGGCAGCGGCAGGAGATGACGGAGGATGTAGGGGTAAAAGGAAGGACGCTGGATACAAATATATCATATTTCTTTGCGCTGATCGCATATGCCTGTCTCGCGGGGGTCTTTCTGGGTACGCAGGCCAGTCTGGACAGTCAGGCGGATCTCTCCGCTCTGGGCGCGCGCCAGAGCGTCGCTCCGGTCCATCGGCTCCAGATGATCCTGACCGATCTGCTCGTCCTGTTTTTTATCCATTTCGGCAATGTGCTGATCCTGACCTGCTATATCCGTTTTGTCTTAAAAGTGGATCTGGGCGGCGATGTGCCCGCGCTCATCCTGGTGGAATGGATGGGCAGCATGATCGGGATCTCCATGGGGATCTTGGTGGGGCGTATCAGCCGTCTGGGGATGAGCGGGAAGATGGGGCTGTGCGTATTTCTCACATTGTTTCCCAGCTTTCTGGCGGGACTGATGTTCGGGCAGATGAAGAACGTGGTCGAGCGTCACTGTCCCATCGTGAACCGGATCAACCCGGCGGCAGTCCTGAGCGATGCTCTTTACAGCATCAGCGTCTACAACGATGGGGAGCGGCTCATCCGCAGCGTGGCGATCTTGAGCATCATGAGCGTGGGGATGGTGGCGGTCGCCTATCTGGCAGTGAGGAGGGTGAGCTATGACAGTATTTAGATGTTTCCTGAAAATGGTCAAGAGGAACAGCCGGATGGTGATCTTGTATTTCTCCATCTTCCTGACGATCTCCGTGTGCATGCAGCTGGCCACCGGGGGAAAAGGCATGGACGGATTTGAGCAGGAGAGCCTGGATCTGGCGGTCATCGACCGGGACGGGAGCGTCCTGGCAAGAGAACTCACGGAGTACCTGGGCCGGCATCACCATCTGGTGGCGCTTTCTGATGATGAGGACGCGATCTGCGAAGCGCTCTTTTACAGGAATGTGGTCTATGTGGTGATCATCCCCGCGGGATATGGGGAGGGGATCGAAGATAAGATCCAGACGATCAAGATCCCCGGCACCAACAGCGCCTACTACGTGGATCAGCAGATCGGCCAGTTCCTGGGCTGGGTAAACGTCCTGGAGACTGCGGGCTATGACGGGCAGGAGATCTACGAGAGGGCGGTTGAGGCTGACGAGCTAAAGACAGAGGTGGGTCTGATGGACAAGAACGGGCACGGCGGCGTCCAGGCCCCGTATGCGTTCATGTTCCAGTACATGCCCTACATCATCCTGAGCATCATCTGTTACGTGATCGGCAGCATCATGATCGGATTCCGCGATAAAGAAGTACGGCGCCGCATGGAGTGTTCGGCCATGCCGCCCAGACAGCAGAACGGCCAGCTGGTCTTGGGATATCTCGTCCTGGGCGCGGGCATCTGGCTGGTCTGTATCCTGATGCCGGTCCTCCTATATGGAAAAGAACTCCTGACGGATCCGAATATGCCGCTGTACATGGCAAATGTCCTGGCCGTGACGCTGGTCTCCCTGGCGATCTCTTTTACCGTGGGGACGCTGGTCCGAAAGGAAGTGGTGCTCAGCGCGGTGATCAATGTGATCGCCCTGGGCATGAGCTTTGTCTGCGGGGTGTTCGTGTCCATGGAGGTGCTGAGTAAAGGTGTGAGAGCGGCCGCGCAGTTTTTGCCATTCTACTGGTATGAGAGCGTGAACCAGATCCTGGCGATGAACACAGGATTTACCCAGGCGCAGGAGCGGGGGATCCTGGAAGGATTGGGGATCCAGGGGCTGTTTGCCGCGGCGATCCTCTGTGTGGGGCTGGTCCTGGATCGGTATATGGCGGAGAAATAGCTTGAAAAATACCATTTATCTGGTTATAATAGATTGAATATCGAAAATAGGAGAATGATAAGAATGGAAAAAACAATGGACAAGATCGTAGCCTTGGCGAAATCCCGCGGGTTTGTCTACCCAGGTTCCGAGATCTACGGCGGCCTGGCCAACACCTGGGATTACGGAAACCTGGGCGTGGAGCTGAAAAATAATGTAAAACGCGCATGGTGGCAGAAGTTCGTGCAGGAGTCTCCCTACAACGTGGGCGTGGACTGCGCGATCCTCATGAATCCCCAGACATGGGTGGCCTCCGGCCATCTGGGCGGTTTTTCCGATCCGCTGATGGATTGTAAAGAGTGCCACGAGCGTTTCCGTGCGGATAAGATGATCGAGGATTTCTGCGAGGAGAAGGGCATCGCCCTCGAGGGCACGGTGGATGCCTGGTCCCAGGAGAAGATGGCGGCTTTCATCCAGGAGCACCAGATCCCCTGCCCCACCTGCGGCGCCCATGATTTCACCGACATCCGTCAGTTCAACCTGATGTTCAAGACCTTCCAGGGCGTGACCGAGGACGCCAAGAACACGGTCTATCTGCGCCCGGAGACTGCCCAGGGCATCTTTGTGAATTTCAAGAACGTACAGAGGACATCCAGGAAGAAGATCCCCTTCGGCATCTGCCAGATCGGGAAATCTTTCAGGAATGAGATCACGCCGGGGAACTTTACCTTCCGTACCAGGGAATTCGAGCAGATGGAGCTTGAGTTCTTCTGCGAGCCGGACACGGACCTTGAGTGGTTCGCATACTGGAAGAAGTTCTGTCTGGACTGGCTCAGCTCACTGGGCCTGAAAGAAGACGAAGTCCGCTACCGCGATCATGAGCCGGAGGAACTGTCTTTCTACAGCAAGGCGACCACCGACGTGGAATTCCTCTTCCCGTTCGGATGGGGTGAGCTCTGGGGGATCGCGGACAGGACGGATTATGACCTGACCCAGCACCAGAACGTATCCGGACAGGATATGAGCTACTTTGACGATGAGAAGAAGGAGAAATACATCCCGTACGTGATCGAGCCGTCTTTGGGCGCGGACCGTATGGTCCTGGCTTTCCTGTGCAGCGCTTATGACGAGGAAGTGCTGGATGAGGAAAAAGGCGACGTGCGCACGGTCCTCCATTTCCATCCGGCCCTGGCGCCTGTGAAGATCGGCGTGCTGCCCCTCTCAAAGAAACTGGCAGAGGGCGCGGAGAAGATCTACCAGCAGCTCTCCAAGACCTACAACTGCGAGTACGACGACCGCGGCAACATCGGGAAGCGCTACCGCAGGCAGGATGAGATCGGGACACCGTTCTGCGTGACCTACGATTTTGAGTCGGCGGAGGATGGTGCCGTGACCGTCCGCGACCGTGACAGCATGGAGCAGGAACGGGTGAAGATCGAGGACCTGGAAACTTATTTTGCAGAGAAATTCAGATTTTAGTCGATAGGAGAAGATGATCATGAAGGGAAATGTTATCGTAGGACAATCCGGCGGCCCCACAGCGGCGATCAATTCCAGCCTGGCGGGCGTTTACCGCACGGCGAAGGACAGGGGCGCGAAAAAAGTATATGGCATGTTGTACGGGATCCAGGGCCTGCTCCAGGAACGCTATGTGGATCTCTCCGAGCACATCACCACGGATCTGGACGCGGAACTCTTGAAGAGGACACCGGCCGCATACCTGGGATCCTGCCGGTATAAACTGCCGGAGATCCATGAGGATCCGGAGATGTATGACCGCATCTTTGAGATCTTATGTAAACTGGAGATCGAAGCCTTTATCTATATCGGCGGGAACGACTCCATGGATACGATCAAGAAGCTCTCGGATTACGCCATCGTAAAAGGCCATTCCTGCAGATTCGTCGGATGCCCGAAGACCATCGACAACGACCTGGCGCTCACCGACCACACGCCGGGATACGGCAGCGCGGCAAAATATATCGCCACGTCCGTAAAAGAGATCATCCGGGACAGCCTCTCCCAGGGATATATGTCAAAAGGCCAGGTCACCATCGTGGAGATCATGGGCAGGAATGCCGGATGGCTCACAGGCGCGGCCGCCCTGGCAAAAGGCGAGGACTGCGCAGGGCCGGACCTGATCTACCTGCCGGAGCTGCCCTTTGACATTGATAGATTCCTGGAGAAGATCCGGGAGCTGCTGGCACAGAAGACGTCCGTGATCGTGGCTGTCTCCGAGGGCATCCGCGACGCGGAAGGGACATATGTGTGCGAATCAGGCACCGCTACGGAATTCGTGGACGCTTTCGGCCACAAACAGCTGACCGGTACAGCGGCCTATCTGGGCAACGTGATCGCAGGGGAGATCGGATGCAAGACAAGGGCCATCGAGCTGAGCACACTCCAGAGGGCGGCCTCCCATCTCTGCTCCAGGATCGATATCCTGGAAGCTTCCCAGGTCGGCGGCGCGGCTGTCAAAGCGGCCGACGAGGGCGACACAGGGAAGATGGTGGTGCTGGAGAGGATCTCCGACGATCCCTATCAGTGCGGGACAGCGGTCAAAGACGTGCATAAGATCGCGAACGACGAGAAATTAGTCCCCAGGGATTGGATCAACGCGGACGGCACTTATGTGACAGACGAATTCATCACATATGTGAAACCGCTCATCCAGGGCAGCGTGTCCCCGATCATGGTGGACGGTATCCCCAGACATTTATATAAACCCACATCAATGCTGTAAAAAAACAAGCCCTTGACGGATGGAAAAAATAACTATAAAATATACCTTATAAAGAAAACTTTAGGAGGATTGAAGAATGGCAAAATGGGTTTATTTATTCAAAGAAGGTAATGCCGACATGCGCAACCTGCTCGGCGGGAAAGGTGCGAACCTGGCAGAGATGACCAACTTAGGGCTGCCGATCCCCCAGGGGTTCACTGTGACCACTGAAGCCTGCACGGATTATTACGAGAGCGGCAAGCAGATCACAAAGGAGATCGAGTCCCAGATCTTCGATGCGCTGACTGAGCTGGAAAAGATGCAGGGCAAAAAGTTCGGCGATACCGAAGATCCATTATTGGTATCCGTGCGTTCCGGTGCAAGGGCCTCCATGCCCGGTATGATGGATACGATCTTGAACCTTGGCCTGAATGACGTGGCAGTAGAAGGATTTGCGAAAAAGACCGGAAACCCAAGATTTGCATATGATTCCTATAGAAGATTCATCCAGATGTATTCCGACGTCGTCATGGAGATCCCGAAATCTCATTTTGAGAGGATCCTGGACGAAGAGAAAGAAGCCAGGAACGCGAAGTTTGATACGGACCTGACGGCGGACGACTTAAAAGAGATCATCGTCAAATTCAAAGCGATCTACAAAGAATCCCAGGGAGCAGAATTCCCGCAGGATCCCAAGGAACAGCTCATGGGCGCGGTGAAAGCCGTATTCCGTTCATGGGACAACCCCCGTGCGATCGTATACCGCCGCATGAACGATATCCCGGGTGACTGGGGTACCGCTGTAAACGTACAGGCCATGGTATTCGGCAACATGGGCGACACCTCCGGTACAGGCGTTGCCTTTACGAGAAACCCATCCACCGGTGACAAAGGCATCTACGGCGAATACCTGATCAACGCGCAGGGCGAAGACGTTGTAGCCGGTGTGCGCACACCGCAGCCGATCACCAGGCTGGAACAGGATCTGCCGGAGTGCTACAAAGAATTCATGGCGATCGCGCAGAAACTGGAAGGCCATTACCGCGACATGCAAGATATGGAATTTACGATCCAGGAAGGCAAGCTGTACTTCCTGCAGACAAGGAACGGCAAGAGGACAGCCCAGGCCGCTCTCCAGATCGCATGCGACCTGGTGGACGAGGGCAAGATCACAGAGAAAGAGGCAGTAGCGAGGATCGAGGCGAAATCCCTGGATCAGCTCCTGCATCCCACATTCGATCCGGAGGCATTGAAGGCAGGCGAAGTGATCGGCGAGGCTCTTCCCGCATCACCTGGCGCAGCAGCCGGAAAAGTATACTTCACAGCAGAAGAAGCAAAAGCTGCCCATGAGGCAGGCGAGCGCGTGATCCTGGCCCGTCTGGAGACATCTCCGGAGGACATCGAGGGCATGCACGCATCCGAAGGTATCCTGACCGTGCGCGGTGGCATGACCTCCCATGCAGCAGTCGTTGCCCGCGGCATGGGTACAGCCTGCGTATCCGGATGCGGCGACATCACGATGCATGAAGAAGAAAAATATTTCGAACTGGGCGGACACAGCATCAAAGAGGGCGACTACATCTCCCTGGACGGCTCCACAGGCAAGATCTACCTGGGCGATATCCGGACAGTGGAAGCGTCCATCGGCGGGAACTTCGGAAGGATCATGGAGTGGGCGGATAAATTCCGTACATTGAAGGTACGCACCAACGCGGACACGCCTGCAGACACAGCCAACGCTGTAAAACTGGGCGCGGAAGGCATCGGCCTGTGCCGTACAGAGCATATGTTCTTCGAGCCGGACAGGATCCCGAAGATCCGCAAGATGATCCTCTCCGATACACAGGAAGCCCGCGAAGCGGCCCTGAACGAACTGATCCCGTTCCAGAAAGCAGACTTCAAGGCGATGTACGAGGCTCTGGAAGGCAGGCCCATGACCGTGCGTTACTTAGATCCGCCGCTCCATGAGTTCGTGCCCACAGACCCGCAGGACATCGCAGATCTGGCAAAAGATATGGGACTGACACCGGAAGACGTACAGACAAGGTGCGACGAGCTCCATGAGTTCAACCCGATGATGGGCCACAGGGGATGCCGTCTGGCCGTCACATATCCGGAGATCGCAAGGATGCAGACCAGGGCAGTCATGGAAGCCGCCATCGAAGTGAAAGCGGAAAAAGGCTATGACATCGTGCCCGAGATCATGATCCCGCTGGTCGGTGAGAAGAAAGAGCTGAAATTCGTCAAAGACATCGTTGTCGAGACAGCCGAGAAGGTAAAAGAAGAGAAGAAGTCAGACATCCAGTATCATATCGGTACGATGATCGAGATCCCGAGGGCGGCTCTTCTGGCAAACGAAGTGGCAGAGGAAGCAGAATTCTTCTCCTTCGGCACAAACGACCTGACCCAGATGACCTTCGGCTTCTCCCGTGACGACGCAGGCAAATTCCTGGATTCTTATTATAAGAGCAAGATCTACGAATCAGATCCATTTGCAAGACTGGATACGAACGGCGTGGGTCAGTTGGTACAGATGGCTGCAGAGAAAGGCCGTTCCGTGCGCGCAGACCTGAAATTGGGTATCTGCGGGGAACATGGTGGCGATCCGTCATCCATCGAGTTCTGCCATAAGGTCGGATTGGATTATGTGTCCTGTTCACCGTTCCGTGTACCGATCGCACGGTTGGCAGCGGCACAGGCGGCAATCGCCAATGTAGGAAAATAGATTACAGAT
>CAJTYN010000103.1 GCA_910584115.1 uncultured Lachnospiraceae bacterium | reverse complement strand
AGATCGGTGTGGAGGCGATGCGGGATGCCATGGCCGGAGCCAGCATGAACCCGGAAGGATACACTATAAAAAGATGAGTTTAAACACGCCAAAAAAGAGTCTCTCCGTCCCACCTACATTCCTTTATGAGTTCTTTTAGGATCGCATTCTTCTCTGTCGCAGAAAATCCGTCCATCCCCCTGATCAGATGTGTGATTTCAGCAACTTTTGCCTCAGCCGACCTTTTGTTTTTTCGCTCCCTCTTTTCCTCTGTCTTTGCGATTTCAAATTCTCTCTTCAAGGCCTCCAAATTCATATCCTCTTTTTCAATCTGGGATAGTATGTGTTTCACCGCCGCAGATCCTCCTGCATCAACAAGGATTTCTGACAATCGCTCTATCTTTGCGCAGATCCGTGAGATATCGATCTCCAACTCTTTAACGCCCTTGCCCCTTTTGGGCTTATCATCTTTGATGTAATCCATGATGAGTGCGGGATCATCTTCGATCTCTCGAAGCCTGCTCAAGATCTTTTCGTCCAAGATATCGCATTTTATAGATTTCATATCGCAAGCCTCCATTCCTTGGCGTTTTCTTTTGGCACAAAAATAGTGGCTCGTGATACCATACTGTCTTTTTTTTCTTGAGACTTGCATCAAACAGCCGCAGGTCCCGCAACGCAATATCCCCTTCAATAAAGGCACATCATACTTCATTTTTTTATCAAAAAGATTTTCGTGGAGGCGCATTTGTACAGCCAGCCATTTTTCGGCCGGCATAAAAGGTTTTTGGTATCCGATGCACACGATCCATTTATCTGGTGCCTGGCGAGTATGGCTCCCGGTCTTGTGCGTGGTCTTTCCGTACACCATGACTCCGTGCGTGCCATCCCACTTTTCGCGTGGGGAGCCAGGATCCATTTGGCATCCAAGAGAGGAAAAGTAGTCATATACATCGGGTGTATCTTCGACGCAGTACGGCGTTGTCAAAAAATTGCGGATCTGGCTGAGTGAAAAAAACTTTCCATTTATCGTTTTTATCCCTTTGTTTTTAAATGCCGTCTCCATGCTCTGCAAGGACTGTTTTTCTTCCAGGAAAGTGTCGAATATCCAATTTACGTACTTTACGCCCTCTGGATCCGGAAAGATAGCCACATGCATCTTCCCGTCGATCTCTACACGCTGAGATGTGTATCCGTGGGGCGGATTGCCACCGATCCACAGACCTTTTTTTGCCAACCCCCGCATGTTGTCTGCCACCCTGGCCGCGATCGTCTCCCGCTCCATCTGGGCAAACACCATGGTCACATACATCATAGCTTTTCCGATCGGTGTAGCTGTGTCGATGTTCTCCTTGATGGACACGAACATCACGCCCTTTTTCTCAAGAGTCGAGTATATGTCCGCAAAATCCTTCACATTCCGGGATATCCGGTCGAGCTGGTACACGATCAGGGCATCCACCAGGCCGTCCTCGATATCCTCCATGAGCCTCTTCAGCCCCGGCCGGTTCGTGTTCGCTCCCGTAAATCCCTCGTCTGAGTAGACCTCAAACGACTCCACCTCAAACCTCATTTGCGCATACTCCCGGCACATCCGCTCTTGATTGCTTACAGAGTCGGACTTGTCGGAGTAGACGGATTTTCTTCCGTAAGTCGCAAACCTCATAGATATCATCCTCCTTTGACTACTTTTTTCGACAAAAACATATATAAATCATATAAAAGCTAATAAAAAATATGAAAAATACCAAATTCCCCCTTGACATATCCAAACACATGTGCGATAGTATAAGGGCACCGAACAAACATTTGGAAAAATGGGGGGGGGGGTACCGCTTATGGAAAACCAAAAAGATCAAGCATGTGTTCAAGATGCAGAGGCGGAAAAGTATCGCAAAAATATATGCAACATGGTGAGTAAAATCACCGATATTTGGATATTAAAACAGATATATAGGTGTGTAAAAAATATAATGAAATGATATCAGGGGGACTTAATCAGTCTCCCTTAATCAATTCGCATACTATTTTTTCAATAGTTTTCCAATCCCCCGCATCCAATTTCGCCAATGCATTGATAAATCTTTTTTTGAAAGACTCATCCAATTCATCCATCACATCGTTTGCAAATTCTTGTATTTCCTGATTTCTCGTTCTTTTTACCGTGGGTTCCCCCTCTCCGGTTCGGAGCCAATGCTCATTTATTTTGCATTTTTCACAGATTAACTGTATAACAGCGTCTGACGGCGTGCGCCTTCCAACCTCATAACTTGTGATATTGGATTTTGGTATTCCTAAGAACTTCGCAAAACTTTCCTGGCTTTTTCCGTGCTCTGGACATAATCGCCTTACTTCCTTCAACCTATTTTTCAATTCTCGATCCTCCTTACGAACGTATTATACAATAAAAAAAACCGGATGTCTATAAAAAAATGTACAAGGTACAAATAAAATGCTTGACAAACAATGTACTAAGTGATACTATATGGGTGTACAAAGTACAGGACGGAGGTGATGGGAGTAAGGTGGCAAAAAAGAAAAAGGCTTCAAAGGCAGTAAGAACGCCCAAGAAGCCCATTCAGAAAAGCGGGTTTGATTATTTTGTTGAGTTTTGGGATAAATTCAAGACGATTTCTCGAAGTTCATCCGTATAAAGTTCAAGTGCATAAATGCATACCAATTTTGCGATATTTGCGGCTTCTACGCAGTTTTCGATGTTTGTCTCTGGATCCTTAGAAGCCTGCTCTATAACAAAATTGATGCGGTTTTGTATTTCGTCGGAAATCTTTTCAAAATCAACATCTATTTTCAATGGGTGCTCTCCTTTCTATATACTCGGCTTGGCAGAGCCTGTACAGAAAGGATAGCACAAAACCGCAAAAATTTAAAGGAGGTGTTGCCAATGAGTGAAAAAGAAAAAAGCATCATCAAACGCCTTTCCGTAACCATCCCTAAACTTGACAAGGGCAAGCAAAATTACATCCTTGGCGTGGCGGAGGGTATGGTGATCATGAAAGAGGCGCAAACAAACCAGGATACGGCCAGGACTTCACAGGCGGTTTAGGAAAGGAGACAAGAAAATGGTCACAAGACGAGAGCGTTTTATACCAGACGTTGAACTGAAAACGATTGAGATTGATGTAAAGAACAAAATTTTTCGTGTAAACGGCAGGGATTTTGGAAAGGATGCAAAAAATTTTTATTTGCGCTGTCATACATCTCCGAATGATGGTGAGTGGTGGCAGGTTGAATTGGGTATCAATACAATCGTTACATACCTTGCGAATTACGATATCGAAGGGAAGCAGACCTCCGCAGAGGAACGGATATCTGGAAGCCCATACGAAGACGGAGCGGCACCTTGAAGGCGCCGCAAGCGATCAGGTTTTAAAGTATCCGATCCCTTTATCGGTCAGCTTAAAATCCCCTTGTACGTTATCCGTGACATAGCCAAGCGTTTTAAGTTGATTTCCAACAGGATTGCTTATACTTATCCAGTCAGCACATCCTGTCCGCAAATATTCATCATACATTTGCTTTAACACACTTTTGAGTGCATCAGTCATTTGAGTTACTCCTTTCTTGTTTACTCGGCGCGGCAACGCCTGTACAGAAAGGATAACACAAGATCAAAAATTTTTAAAGGATGTTTAACCAAGAAATTAAGAAGGCGTAGGCAGTTTAAGGGAGGGAGGTGAGAGAGTGAAGGTAGGAGTGAGCGAAAACAATCTTCTTATTTTGAAAAAATTCAGCATAGAAGAACTTCATGAAATCTATTGGGATGCACTGCAAGGAAAATGGAACAGCCTATTAGGAAAGGAGCCAGAGGGGTTTGATAAACTTCCGATGGAAAAAAAGTATTTTTGGCAGAAAAAATGCAAGAGAGATTACACGGATCCTATCTCTGTGGCCCTGTATGCGTATTTCCCTGAGTGGTTAAGGAGAAAGATGGATCTGCAAAAGCAGATTGATGGTTTTTACCAAGGATGCAATGAACGCGAACAAGAGTTTTGCGCTATCATACTGAACTCTGCGAACGCGAGAAGAGGCGAGGCGCGTTTTCTTTTACATCATTTTCGCAGCAAGGGACTTAGCTGATAGATCAACACAGCCCCGGCGGTGCAGCCACACCAGCCAGGGCCAGTAACCACTAACCCACACTTAGCGATTACGAGGATAGTTTACCACATTTCCTCTGTGACCGCAAGGATAAGGAGGAAAATTTGAACCTGGATGATTTTATCAAGAGGATCGAGACGATCGAGAAAGATGTTGACCGGGTGCTGAAGGCCGCAAGGCTTGAGCGGCACGAGAAAGTCCCCATGAGCATGGAGCGGTTGAAGTTTCTGGTAGAGGCCGGGCTTATGGCGTTGGGGATGGTGCTGATCTTTGCGTTTTTCTTTATGTTGTTTTACTTAAGGAGGTGAAGAATGGATAAGGAAAAGATAACCCAGATCTACGAGGTGATGGCGGATATCACGCTACAGACCCTCGAACACATGAGGGAAGTAAACAAGGGTGTTGTCATTCTGGATAAAGTCGTGCTGGATATGGTGCAGACGACACAATCTCTTTATGAGACTGTGAACCGCGAAGATCCGGTAATCACGGCTGTGTGTGATGAAAAAGTTATAGTTTAGGAGGTGATCAAAACGTATATTCCAGAGTTTATCTGTAGTATCGGCTTCACCATCATCGTGGAGATCGTGGCGGCGGTGGTGTGGTCAATCTATGATGATAAAAAGAGCAAGAAAAGCTGAGTGGAGGGGAGAAGTGAGATATTATCCAGGGAGAAAAGAACGCATAGGTTTTGACTTTTACGCGGATATCGCTGTACGCATCGTGCAGGCGAGGGAAGAGAAGGGCATGACCCAGAAACAGTTATCGGAGGCGCTGGGATGACCCGCTGGGAGATTAGCGAACACAGAAACGGTCAAGAGGAGGATCCAGCTGGATGATCTGGAGGATCTGGAGAAAGCGTTGGATGTATCTATCAACTGGTTACTGGAGGCATATGACGACAGCCCGATAGGGGATTGCCTGTATTTGGTATGGACAGATTGTGTTCCGGATTTAGAGTTTTATATGAGGGCTCCTAATGCGCGCGTGGCGTTATTGAAGCTGGAAAGGGATTTTAAGAAAAATGGAATTGGGTTATGGAGCAACGCGAGGGATAGGGGATATGTAAGACTTGTTGGCACGCCTGTAGATAAGAAAAATCTAAGAGATAGATTTGGGAAGCCAAAAGATGATTTCCCGATAGAAAAAAATCCTGATGAATGAAAGGAAAAACATGAAAAATAGAAAATACATAGTCTCCAGCGCATATCTGGCGACGGTGCGCGAGAGGGTCAAAGAGATGATGCGGACGCTGACGGAAGAGCCGCTCATCTACAACACAAAAAAGGTGAGGATGCTCAACAGCTTATCGGGGATAGTCGAGATGCTGTCCCCGGATATCGCGGAAAAGGAGCTGATCCCGCATGTGTGTAGGTGCGGAGAAAGGAGGAAGGATGGCAAAGAGGAAGATAAAGAGCGCGGATGATATCAAGGAAGATTTTGCATGCACAGATAAAAAGGAATTCGCGAGGAAGTTTACGCTCCTGAAATTAAAGGAAGTGTCTAAAAGAAAAAACGGCTTGACTGCTCCGCCGCCGGAGGTGATAAAAAATGCAGGATAGAGAAAGACGCGTAGGCGCTCCTGGGAAACCTCCGGGATATGTGGTCTATCCGGGTCTCCGGAAGTGGATGCGGGATAACAACATGTGCACCGCAGACATGCACCGGATCTTGTGCCTGGAAAAGAAGGGATGGCACCGCACGAAGGAAAGACTTTCCGGCCAGACAAAACTGTGTATCCCAGAGATAAACCAGTTGATCCGGGCCACGGGAAAGACGTATGAGTACTTATTCTTGATGAGTGAGCAGGAGGTCAGGGAGGCGGATGGATGAGCGGAAAGCTATGCATGAGCGACCCACTCTTCGACGCGGGGATCCAGCTCATGGTCGAGCAGATAGTGAACCTGAGCATCACCGACTACATAAACACGTTCGTTTACTTCAAAAAACATCAAGACCTGGACCCGGATAGTCTCCCGATGATGGAACGCAGGATCTTGGAGAAAGAGTGCGAGCATTTCTTCCTGCAAGAGTATGAGGCTATGACTGGAAAAGATGGGGAGCGCATCATGCGGATGTTAAAAGAAGAAGGCAAAAAAAGAAGATCATACGTGAACAGAAAGTGGGCGAGTTTGATATGTGTGTGATATTTTGCAGGAACGGACACAGATACACAGCGTATCTGAACGCCGTACTGGGGGTGCAGAACGTCGATCGGGCGGAGGTGCCGGATGTCATGAGCCTTGGGTGGAAGAATGCTTACATATTCACCCTTCCAGGCGGAGTGACAGCAGCTATAGAGTTGCCCCGGAAGCTGGGGAGCAAATCCGGGGCACATAAAGAAATCATCAAAGCCATTATAGGCCAAAGAAGGAGGGATGTCAAATGTTTTGCAGGACAAGTGATCCGGTGAGGGACGCAGAGGAGAGCCAGAGGGTGACTAGATCTATATATTCCTACTGCAAGGAGTGCGGTGTGCCCATACACAGCGGAAACGCATCGGAGTACGGGGATCCGTACTATGAGATGTCGGATGGAGATATCTGTGTGGGATGCATAGAGGGATACTTGATGGAGAGAAGGAGAGAAGCGCCATGCTCGTGAAGAGGGATGTGGATGAGTTCTTGTTGAAGATGGCGACGCCGCAGGAACCCGTGCGGCTTACATGCGATGGGTGCGAGAAAGGCGTAGACCGCGCCGTGTGCCATAGGTGCATAGAGAGATATCTTGATGAGAGGCAGACGATCGAGGATATAAGGAGGATGTGATGACTAAGAGGCAGAAGAAAAAGGCGGAGAAACTCAAACGGGAAGCTATCCATGAGATGCTGGACCTAGCCTTGGATATCAACGGATTGCAGAAGAGCAAAAGGGATATCACGGGGGATCACCCAACGGCGTTTTTTTATATGTCGGGACACATAGGAGAGGTTGAAGTGCAGGTGCACACGAAAGGATGGTACGCGGACGAGTTCCCAGATATAAGAGTCCGTGCCCGCATAGATGATGATCCGTCCAGAGCCGTGCAGAAACTGCGCGAAGTAAAAGCTGTATCGAAAGAGCGGAGGGTATAAGATGTCACAAAAAGAATACAGGGAAGCACCGGGTATCAGCAGATCGGAACTCTTCAGGATCTCGAGGTCTCCATTGCATTTTAAGTATGCGATGGAACACCCGGAAGACTCAGCGTCGCTGGCGTTTGGGAGAGCGCTCCATAAGTACATACTCGAAAAGGAGGATTTCTACAATGATTTCGTGCTGCTCCCGGAGATCAACAGGAGGACAAAGGTCGGACGGGAAGCGTATGCGCACTTTCGGGCCAAAGCATCTGAGGAAGGGAAAGAGATCGTGACCCGCGACGATATGGCTGTGATCGAAGATATGAGGGATGAGCTGATGAAGCATCCGTTGGCCGTCGCCCTGTTGTCGGGAGAACATGAAAGGGATTTTTTTTGGACAGATGCGTTCACGGGGGAGGCGTGCAAGTGCCGCCCGGATTGCATAACGGAGTACGAAGGGAAGAGGTACATCGTCGATTATAAAAGCACGGAGTCCTGTGAGGATGGGTGTTTCGAGCGTTCATGCAGAAGATACGGATACAAGTTTCAGGCAGGGATGTACACGGAAGGAGTTTTTCAGAACACTTTTTCAGAACATGGATTTGTTTTTATAGCGCAGGAAAAAAAGCCCCCGTATGCCGTTCGAGTGTATTTTTGCACACCTGAATTTGTGGCGCAGGGGTATGATCAATTCCGAGAGCTGATAGGGATCTATCACGCTTGCAGAGAAACTGGCAACTGGTACGGATATGAAGGCCCGCTGGATATGCCGGCAGAACTCATGGAGGAGGATGTGTGATGATAGAGACGTGGGAAAAAGTGCTCGATCCGAATTTTATCAACGCGGAATTGATCGGGGGAGTAGGTGCGGAAAGAGTGGTCACGATAGAGGATATAGACTTCAAGGAAGCGTATGACCAAAGGAGCAACTCAAGATCCATGAAGCAGTCGCTTTTTTTTAAGGAGTGCAAACCGCTGGTCTTGAACAAGACTAACACAAAAACACTCATACGCTTGTTTGGGACCGACGGATCTAATCCGCAGGCATGTGTCGGAAAAAAGATAATGCTCTATGTAGCGGCAGTAAAAGTGGCAGGGAAACCCACCACAGGGATCCGGATCAGAGAGTGCATTGAGTGTGACGATTGCGGCGGGATCGTGAAGCCCGTGCCGCCCAGGAGCGCATCGGAGCTGGTGGAGATATCAAGGCGGAACACCGGAAGGACTCTGTGCCTGGCCTGTATGAAAAAAGCGAAAGAAAAGATGGATAAGGAGGGAAGCGCAAGTGGTAAATAGCATGGTCTTACAGGGGCGATTGACCGCCGATATAGAACTGAGATATACACAATCCGGCATAGCACATGCGGAATTTACGGTAGCATGGTCAGAAAAATACAAGGATACAGAAACAAAATGCTTTATGCGTTGCAAGGCATGGCGGAGCAACGCAGAAGTCCTTGAAAAATATTTTAGGAAGGGCCAGGAGATCGTCGTACAAGGAAAGATGCTCACAGAGCAATGGGAAAAAGACGGGAACAAAAAAAGCCGTATGGTCTGCTTGGTAGATAAGGTCAATTTTTGCGGGAGCAAGTCAACCAAGGACCCGGCGCCTCCCAAACAGAGCAGCGGACCAGGCGTGGAAACGGATGCTGATGGATTTATGAACATCCCTGACGGGATCGACGATGATTTTCCGTTTAACTGAGGTTGTCCCGTATGATCATATGTGATACGAGAGAGAAGGCAAATCAGAGGGTCTTGGAGTATTTCAGAGCACAGGGCATCCCTTATATCGAGCAAAAACTCGAGACTGGCGACTATATGGAGTCAGAGAGCATGGATGTTACGATTGATAGAAAGAAGAACCTGGGAGAGCTCCTTAAAAATACGTGTTCTCAAGATAAGAGCAGGTTTTGGAGAGAGATCAGGAGAGCGGACAGGGATGGTATCAGATTTATCATATTATGTGAGCACGGAGGCGGATTTAGAGAGATCCGGGATGTGGCAAGATACAGGGATAAACACTCTAAAGTATCCGGAACAGAGTTGATGCATCGTATGTATGCGGCGCATATCGCTTATGGAGTCGAGTTCGTGTTCTGTGATAAGGAAGATACAGGGATGGAGATTGCAAAGATTTTAAAGCGCATTTAACAAAAACTGTTTTGCGTTATCGAGCATGTTGTCGGGTTTTCCGACAAGTTCGCGGTGGGTAAGGAAGAGCCACGGATTGAGGTAAAAACAATCGAAAAGTAAATAAAATGCCGTGTTTCCGGCGGCTCATAGTTTCCGGTAATGTGGTGTTTTATAAGCGCATGATGCGCGAAACTTGTATCTGTGCCGCACTTGTCTTGTGGGTGGGTGCGGTGTGGATACCTGTACAAAAAACAGACATAGCTAAAATGCCGGTGCGTATTTGTTGAGGTTACTTGGTGGGTATGTAGTGGTGATTTCAGAGGTAAGACATGGCAAAAGTCGGGATAAATGCGTTCCTTTTAGATTGCCGCACTAACGAAAACATTTCTGAAATTGAGGCTGAATACGGAGTTAAGGGGTTTGCAGTAGTCGTTCGGCTCTGGCAGAAGATATATGCTGAGAAGGGTTACTATTGTGAATGGTCTGGAAGAAGCACCTTACTATTTTTGTCGGACTGGTTCGGTGGGGGTAGCGGGGTGACTTGCAGTTTAATAAATGAAATAGTGGATAGGTGCTTAAAAAACGGTATATTTGATGCCGGGATGTATGAAAAATACTCCATTCTTACATCAGCAAGGATACAATCGCAGTATTTCGATGTTGTAAAAAGACGTGAAAAAATCCTTGTAAAAAAAGAGTACCTCTTGGTTAGTGTTGCCAAAATTAAGGGTATTGTATACGAAAATCCTATTTCTGCATACAGAAACGCAAAAAATGTATGCGAAAACGACACAAGTAAAGTAAAGGTAAGTAAAGATGATTATAAAAACACTATGTGCAAAGCTGACGCTTTGGCACTGTTCGAGCGTCTGTGGAAACTGTACCCCCTCAAGAGAGGAAAAGGGCAGGTATCAGATGCTCAAAAGATGAAGCTGTTCAAGATCGGGTATGATGAGATGGCACGGGCAATCGAGAGATATAAGCGTTACGTGGAGAGTGTCGACTATCTGAAGTATCAGAACGGGAGCACGTTTTTTAACATCGGATATGTGGATTACCTGGACGCGAACTACCAGCCCGTGAAGGAAAGTGGGAAAGAATGCAAGAAGAATGTGTTCAACGACTATCCCCACAGAGATTACGATTTTGACCAAATTAAAAAAAGCATGTTTGAGCAGTGAATGTGGACGGAAAGGGGGTGAGCATATGACAAACCATGAAAAATTTGCAGAGATAACAGGAGTTGATGAGCCAGTAGAGATCGAAGCTGTCAAGATGCTCCTGGCGACGATCGAAGAGGATATTGAGCGGGATTGTTTTGAAGATGATACCGACAGATATGTAGCGCTCTACAAGGCACAGGTCGAGTGGTTGAGGGAGGAGGCAGAAAGATGATCACGATCGAGGACATGGATGCATACTCCCGGCAAGTACGCAGGGAACAGGCCCGGGACATACAGCGTAGGCGCAGGGAGACTGGGAACTGCGACACGTGCAGGGATAAACAGCGCGGCCAGCCCTGCCCGTACACAGGTAATCCGTTGAATTGGAAGGTGCGGGAGG
>CAJTYN010000102.1 GCA_910584115.1 uncultured Lachnospiraceae bacterium | reverse complement strand
TAACGATACCCGGCAAAGAAATCTTTCAATATATCCAGCGTCTTCAGCAGCACCTCCAGCTCCTCCCCCTCCAGCCGCTCTATGATCGAATGGGCCATCTGCCTATGATATGCCTCATGGTGCCGATACGCCTTTATACCCTTCTCTGTCAGCTTGACGAACACCACACGCCGGTCTTCCTCGCTCCTATGGCGCTCCACATACTGTTTTTTTACCAAGCTGTTCATGGCTGTGGTGAGGGATCCCACGGTTATCTTAAGTTTCCCGGCGATGGCCGACATATTTTTTCCTTCCCCCAGGCCCACGGCCTCTATGACATGCATGTCGTTGTTGCTGAGATCTTTGAACTCTTCTGTGATGATCGCTCTCCGCTCCAGATCCCAGATCTCATTGATCAGATCCACCAGGACCCCATTGATCTTCCTATATGCCTCTTCCATCGCCTTTTTTCCTCTCTTTTTGTTTCCTTCGTTTCCCTATGGCAGCAGGGAATCGATCACTTCCCGTACCGTTTCGATGCGGTCCGCCTCATAGGCGTATGCGCCGCAGAACAAGAGCCCGTCCTCCACCTCTCCCCGGACGGCGTGGATCAGCGCCTCCGTGATGCAGTAGGGCGTCCGGGCCGGGTCGCAGTTCTTAAGGCAGCGGTGACAAGGGCCGTGGGGGATCTGCTCCCCGGCCATGACCCTCTCCATAAATGGGTTTAGGATCGCGCGCCCCGGCATCCCCACCGGACTCTTCACGATCGCCACCTGATCCCTGGACGCTTTCAGATACGCCTCTTTGTAGCGGATATCCGCGTCGCATTCTCTTGTGGTCACGAACCGGGTGGCCACCTGGATGGCATCCACGCCCAGGGAAAACGCATGCGCCGCCTCTTCCCGTCCCCGGATCCCGCCGCCGAGCGCTGTCAGGATCCGGCGCTCGTATCTCTCTCCGTACTCCTTCGCCACAGCGAGGATGGCCCTGATCTCCGCATCGTATGCGCCCGCCTGCGCGGACTGGTATTTCATCATCTGTTCCTGTGTAAAGCCTAAGTGTCCGCCGGCCAACGGCCCCTCGATGATCAGGAGGTCCGGCACGCGGCGGTATTTTTTATCCCAGTATCTCAGGAGCACCCGCGCGGCCCGGGCCGTGGATACGATGGGCGCCAGCTTGACCTGGGATCCTTCCGCAATCTTCGGCAGCTCCATGGGGAGCCCCGCGCCGGAGACGATGATGTCCGCACCGGCTCTTATGGCCGCGCGGACACATTCCTCATACCCCCGCATGGCGACCATGATGTTAAAACCGATGACTCCGGACGGTGCGAGGGCGCGGGCCTTGTCGTATTCCTTCTGGATCGCGCGGAGATTGGCCTTATCTGTATTTCGGTCAAAATCCTCTTCTTCATAACCGATCTGGGCGGCAGAGATCACTCCTATGCCGCCCTCTCTTGCAACAGCCCCCGCAAGACGGCCCAGGCTGATCCCTACGCCCATGCCGCCCTGTATGATCGGAAGCTCTGCCTTTATATTCTGCATATCTTCCTCCTACATCCTGCGGAAACGTTCGTATCTGTGCGCGACGAGCGCGTCCGCATCCATCTCCCCGTACTGTTCCAGGAACTCCCGGATCCACGCGGCCAGCGGCTCTGTCACGGCCTGGATATCCTCCACGGTCAGTCCCGACGGTTCCGCCAGCACCCGGTCCACAACGCCCAGCGCGTAGAGATCCCCGGCGGTCAGCCGCATCACCTCCGCCGCTTCCTGTGCCTTTGTGCTGTCTTTCCAGAGGATACTGGCAAATCCTTCCGGCGAGAGAATCGAATAGATCGAATTTTCCAGCATCCATACCTCATCCGCCACGCCTAAGGCGAGGGCGCCGCCGCTGCCGCCTTCTCCGATCACGATGGAGAGGATCGGCGTCTTTAAGGCCGACATCTCATAGAGATTTCTGGCGATGGCCTCCCCCTGGCCCCGCTCTTCCGCCTCCACGCCGCAGAAAGCCCCTGGCGTATCCACGAAACAGATGACCGGACGGTGAAATTTTTCTGCCTGCTTCATCAGACGGAGGGCCTTTCGGTATCCGTCCGGGGAAGGCATCCCGAAGTTGCACCGGATGTTTTCCTTCGTATCCCGGCCTTTTTCCTGGGCGATGACAGTCACCGGCATTCCCTGGAAACGGGCGATGCAGCCCACGATGGCCTGGTCGTCCCCGTAATACCGATCCCCGTGCAGTTCCGTGATATCGGTAAAGAGCGCTCCGATGTGATCCATCCCCACCGGACGGTCCTTCCTGCGGGAGGCGAGCACCCGGTCCCAGGCCCGCGCCCGGTCCATCCCCGTGGGGATCTTCAGACTCTGGCGCATGCCTTCGGGCGCAGCTGTGAGCGCTCTTTGATCGTCTCTGTGCAGCTTTAACAGGCGGCCCAGCACTTCCTTCATCCGGGGCCGCTCCACGATCTGGTCGACGAATCCGTGTTCCAGGAGAAATTCTGACCGCTGAAAGCCCTTGGGCAGCCGCTGGCCGATGGTCTGGCTGATGACCCGCGGCCCCGCAAACCCGATCAGCGCCCCCGGCTCCGCCAGGATGATGTCGCCGAGCATGGCAAAACTGGCCGTGACCCCGCCGGTGGTCGGATCGGTCAGGACGGT
Organism: uncultured Lachnospiraceae bacterium; assembly: GCA_910584115.1. Taxonomy (GTDB): domain Bacteria; phylum Bacillota; class Clostridia; order Lachnospirales; family Lachnospiraceae; genus MGBC164599. The sequence continues at coordinate 8,226 of CAJTYN010000102.1, read as the reverse complement.
GATGTAGAGGAGCCCGGCATCACTGTGCCGCCTGATCGCCGCGGACGTTTTCGCCATCTGCATCAGGGAGACGATTCCTTCCTGCATCCTAGCCCCACCGGAACAGGTGAAGATGATCAGCGGGAGCCGCTCCTTCGTGGCCCGCTCTACGGCCCGGGTGATCTTCTCGCCCACCACTTCTCCCATGCTGGCCATGAAGAAGCGCCCGTCGCAGACTGCCAGGGCCGCCTCTTCCCCTTCGATGCGGACCTTCCCGGTGGTCACCGCCTCGTCAAGCCCTGTCCGTTCTTTCAGTGCGGCCACCTTCTCCGGGTAGCCTCTGTACTGCAGGGGATTTTTCGTGGAGAGCCCCCGGTCCCATTCCTCAAATGTGCCCGGATCCGCCACCGATTCGATGCGCCGGTAGGCGTGCATCCTGAAATAGCCGCCGCATCTCGGGCAGATGTAGCCGCCTTTTTTTACATCCTCGGCGATGATCGCCCCTTTGCACATATTGCATTTTCGCACGAGTCCTTCCGGCACTTCCGGGCCTCTGTTCTCCGCGGCTGTCTGGCCTTTCCTCTTTAGCAGTCTGGTCTTTTTGAATACATTATCTAGCTTCATATCATATCACCCTGCTCATCCATACATTTTTTTACATTTTTTCGATAAATCCGATGTCTATATTGCCGGAGAGGTAATCCGGATGGTTGAGGATCTCGTACTGATAGTCCACGTTGGTCTTGATCCCCTCGATGATGACCTCGCCCAGCGCGCTCTGCATCTTCCGGATGGCCTCCCCCCGGTTCCTGGCCCACACGATCAGTTTCGCCACCATGGAGTCGTAATAGGGCGGGATCGTGCAGCCGCTGTAGATGGCGGAGTCGATCCGGATGCCCTTGCCCCCCGGCAGGTACATATCCGTGATCGTCCCCGGGGACGGGCAGAAACCGTGCGCGGGGTCTTCCGCATTGATCCGGCATTCGATGGCATGGCCGCTCAGATGCACGTCCTCCTGCTTATACGAGAGCTTCTGGCCGGAGGCGATGCGGATCTGCTCTTTGATCAGATCGATCCCCGTGACCCATTCTGTGACAGGATGCTCCACCTGGATCCGGGTGTTCATCTCCATGAAATGATATCTCCCGGAAGGTTCCAGGAGAAATTCGATCGTCCCCGCGTTCATATAGCCCGCCGCCTTCGCCGCCCGGACAGCCGCCTTGCCCATCTCCTCCCGCAGCTCCTCACTGAGCGCCACGGAGGGGGATTCCTCGATCATCTTCTGGTGGTTCCGCTGGATGGAGCAGTCCCGCTCACCCAGATGGATCACGTTGCCGAAGTTATCCGCCAGGATCTGAAATTCGATGTGCCTGGGATCCAGGACAAAATGTTCGATATACATGGTCCCGTCCCCGAAGGCGTTTAGCGCCTCCGTCTGGGCCGTCTGGAAGCTCTGCTCGAACTCCTCCTCACAAAAAGCCGTACGCATCCCTTTTCCGCCGCCGCCCAGGGCCGCTTTTACGATGACTGGATAGCCGATCGCCCGCGCGATCTCTTTTCCCGTCTGCGCGTCGTAGACGGCGTCCTCGCTCCCGGGGATCACCGGCACCCCGGCCGCCGCCATGGTATTCCTTGCCTCCTGCTTGTTGCCCAGCCGCGCGATCACCTCCGCATCCGGTCCGATGAATGTGATGTTGCACTCCCGGCACAGCTTGGCAAATCTGCTGTTCTCGGAGAGGAACCCAAAGCCCGGATGGATCGCGTCCGCCCCCGTCACCACCGTGGCGCTGATGATCTGCTCCATGCTCAGATAACTGTCTTTGGACGGCGCGGGGCCGATGCAGACGGCCTCGTCCGCCAGCTTCGTATGGAGCGCTTCCCGGTCTGCCTCAGAATACACGGCCACCGTCTGGATCCTCATCTCCCTGCACGCACGGATGATCCGCACGGCGATCTCGCCTCTGTTAGCGATCAATACTTTCTTTATCATCATCCCACCATAAATGTCAGTTCCGCGCTGACGATCACTTTCCCGTCCACGCTGGCCGTCGCCTCGCCTACGCCCACTGGCCCTTTCCGTTTGATGATCTTCGTCTCCAGGCGCAGTTTATCCCCGGGGACTGCCTTTCCTCTGAACTTGCATCTGTTGATGCCGCCGAAATAGGCGGTCTTCCCTTTATTTTCCTCCAGGCTCAAAATCGCCACGGCTCCGGCCTGGGCCAGCGCCTCCACGGTCAGCACCCCGGGCATCACCGGCTCCTGTGGAAAATGCCCTGCAAAGAAATCTTCCCTGTAAGTCAGGCATTTATACCCCACCGCGTACTGTCCCGGCTCGTAGTCCTCGATGTAGTCCAGCAAAAGGAACGGGTGACGGTGCGGGATGATCTCTTTTATCTGGTTGATGTCTAGATGTTTCATGATGTCCTCCTCTTATCTGATCATCTGATCCGGAACAGTTCCTGCCCGTATTCCACAGTCTGCCCGTTGGAAACGCAGATCTCTTCCACGACGCCGTCGTACTCGCTCTCGATCTCGTTCATCAGTTTCATGGCTTCTATGATCGCCAGGGTCTGGCCTTTCTTTACCTGGTCGCCCACGGCCACGAAGGGTTCGGCGTCCTCCGACGGGGCCGCGTAAAATGTCCCCACCAGCGGAGAGGTCACCGCGTTGGCGCCCGCATCTTTTACCGGGGCTTCCGGCTCCGTCTTGGATACGGCCTCCGGCTCCGCCGGGACCGCTGCCACCTGGATCTTTTCCTGTTTTTTTGTCAGGTGCAGCTTCATCCCGCCTTCTTCATATCTCAACCCGGTCAGATCCGACGCGGACACGGCTTCGATCAGTTGGGTCAGTTCTTTGATCTCCATAATATCGCTCCTCCCAGGATCATCCTCTATATTTTTTTAACAGTAAAGTCGCATTATGTCCGCCAAATCCCAGGGAGTTGGTCAGCGCATACTCCACGTCTTTTTCCACGGGCGCGCCCACCGCGTAATCTAAGTCGCATCCCTCGCCCAGGACTTCTGTCCCCATGGTCTGGTGGATGAAACCTTCCTGGATGGTCTTGGCGCAGACGATGAATTCCACGCCTCCGGCGGCGCCCAGAAGATGCCCGATCATGGATTTGGTGGAGTTGGCCACCACATCCGCGGCCGCCTTTCCCAGCGCCTTTTTGATCGCTTTTGTCTCAAAAAGGTCGTTGTGGTGAGTCCCGGTGCCGTGGGCGTTGATGTAGTCGATCTGGGACGGATCGGCATGGCCTTCTTCCATGGCAAGCTCCATGGCCTTGGCGGCTCCGCTGCCGTCTTCCGCCGGGGAGGTGATGTGATACGCGTCCCCGGTGGCCCCATAGCCGATGAGCTCCACGTAGATCTCCGCGCCCCGCGCCTTCGCATGCTCCAGTTCCTCCAGCACCACGACTCCGGCGCCCTCTCCCAGTACGAAACCGTCCCTGTCCTTGTCAAAAGGAATGGACGCGCGCAGGGGATCTTCTGATGTGGACAGGGCCGTGAGGCTGGTAAATCCTGCCACTCCCAGAGGACAGATACAGCTCTCGGCGCCTCCCGCCAGCATCACATCGGCATCGCCGTACTGGATGGCCCGAAAGGCGTCCCCGATGGAATGTGTCCCTGATGCGCAGGCTGTCACCACGTTGGTGCATTTTCCTTTCAGGCCCAGCTGGATGGAGATGTTCCCGGCCGCCATGTTGGAGATCATCAGCGGCACCATCAGCGGATTGACCCGGCCCGGCCCTTTTGTCTGGATCTTCTCGTATTCCCGTTCTGTCTCCCGCAGGCTCCCGACCCCGGAACCCACGATCACGCCCACTCTGTAGGGATCTTCTTTTGCCATATCCAATCCAGCGTCTTCAAAAGCCTCTTTCGCCGCCGCCACTGCATACTGTGCAAATGGTTCCATGCGCTTTGCCGCCTTAAAATCCATCCGCTCTTTCGCCGTAAATCCCTTGACTTCCGCCGCCAGCTTCACTTTATAGCCGGTCGTGTCAAACTGGGTGATCTCCCCGATCCCTACTCTCCCGGCCTTTATACTCTCCCAGAACTCAGGCACGGTATTCCCGATGGGCGTGACCGCCCCCAGCCCTGTTACGACCACTCTCTTTTTCATACCACTATCCATCTTCCTCTATCTTACCTCCTCTATCAAGCCGCTTTCGTCTGCATCACATGACCATCCCGCCGTCTACATGGAGGACCTGGCCGGTGATGTACCCGGCCTCCTCGGAGGCGAGGAATGCCGCCGCCGCTGCCACATGCTCCGGCCTGCCAAATCTGCCCAGCGGGATCTGGGCGACGGATGCTTCTTTTACCTGGTCTGAGAGCGCGTCGGTCATGTCTGTCTCGATGAATCCCGGCGCGATGGCGTTGACTGTGATGCCCCGGGAGGCCAGCTCCCTGGCCGCCGCCTTGGTCAGCCCGATCAGACCTGCCTTGGAGGCCGCATAATTTGCCTGGCCCGCGTTGCCGGTCACGCCGGAGACGGACGACATGTTGATGATGCGCCCGCTCTTTTGCCGCAGCATCTGGCGGGAGGCGAAACGGATCGTGTTGAACGCGCCTTTTAAATTGGTGTCTATGACCTGATCGAAGTCTTCCTCGGACATCTTCATCAGCAGGCCGTCTTTTGTGATCCCGGCGTTGTTGACCAGGATATCCAGGCTCCCGTATGTTTTGATCACGTCCTGGATGAAGCGCTCGCATTGTGCATAGTCGGCCACGTTGCACTGGAAGATCGAGGCTTGACCTCCGTTTTCCCGGATCTGTTCTTCCACTTCACGCGCTTTTTCTTCGGAGCCGTTGTAGTTGATCACCACGGCTGCCCCCTGGGAGGCCAGCTTCAGGGCGATGGCCCGCCCGATCCCCCGGGAGGCGCCTGTGACGACGGCGGTCTTTCCTTCTAACATCTTTCTTCTCCTTTTAGCTTCTCTATGTCTTCCCATACGGAAACATTATATACTGTGCGGCTGGGATCGATCTTCTTCATGAATCCGGCCAGGGTCTTGCCCGGTCCGATCTCGATGAATTCTTCCACACCGTCCGCGATCATCGTCTCCACGCACTGCATCCAACGCACCGGGGAGCTCACCTGTCTGACCAGGAGGTCTTTCGTCTCGGCGCTGTCTTCCACTTTCTGAGCCGTCACGTTGGTCACGTAGGGGATCCGCAGCGGATGGATCTGGATCTGCTCCAACTCTCTTGCCAGCTCTTCTCCGGCGGGGAGCATGAGGGGTGAGTGGAAAGGACCGCTGACGTTGAGCATCATCGTCCGTCTCGCCCCGGCTTCTTTTAAACGGGCGGCGGCTGTCTCCACGGCGGCTTTTTTCCCTGTGATCACGATCTGGCCGGGACAGTTGTAATTGGCGATCCCCACGTCCGGGATGTCCTCTAAGACGGCTTCGATCTTATCCGCGTCCATGGCCAGGACAGCGCACATGGCGCCTTCCCCGGTGGGGACGGTGTCCTGCATGAGGATGCCTCTCTTTCGCACCAGGCGGATGGCGTCCGCGTCGTCCATGCCTCCCGCGGCAGCGATGGCCGCGTACTCGCCCAGGCTCAGGCCCGCTGTGATATCCGGCTGGATGCCCGCCTCTGTGAGCACTCTCGTCATGGCAAGGCAGGTGGTGACCATGGCCGCCTGGGTGTATTCTGTCAGGTCCAGCTTGTCGTTTTCCTCAAAACAGAGGGCTTTCATATCCAGTCCTAAGACTTCGCTGGCTTCTTCAAAGACCTCCCGCGCGGAAGCGCTGTTTTCATAAAAATCTGCGCCCATCCCGGCTTTCTGTGCGCCCTGGCCTGGATAGATGAATGCGGTCTTTTTACTCATAGGATGCCACTCCTTTCATCAGTGCGTCTGTCTCGCGGACGAGTTTTTGGATCAGGTCCTGGCAGGACATGCGCTCTCTTACCATGCCGGCGATCTGTCCGGCCATGACGCTGCCGTTCTTTACGTCGCCGTCCACCACGGCTTTCCTGAGTCCGCCCAGTGTCAGGTATTCCAGTTCCTCGAAGCTGGCTCCCTGCATTTCCAGTTCCATATATTTTTTCGTCATCTCGTTGCGGAGGGTGCGGATCGGATGGCCGGTGCTCCGCCCGGTGACTTTGGTGTCGATGTCCTTCGCCTTGAGGATGCGTTCTTTGTAGTTGTCGTGTACCTGGGATTCATCGGTGACCACGAAGCAGGTGCCCATCTGCACGCCTTTTGCCCCCAGCATGAGGGCGGCCGCGATGCCTCTCCCGTCGGCGATGCCGCCGGCGGCGATGACCGGGATCTGCACGGCGTCTGCCACCTGGGGCACCAGCGTCATGGTGGTGCTCTCTCCGATATGTCCGCCGGACTCGCACCCTTCCGCCACCACCGCGTCGGCGCCGCTGCGCTCCATGCGTTTGGCCAGGGCCACGGATGCCACCACGGGGATCACTTTGATCTTCGCGTCTTTCCACTGTTCCATATATTTTTCCGGGTTTCCGGCTCCGGTGGTCACGACTTTAACGCCTTCTTCGACGACGACTTTCGCCACCTCGTCCGCGTGAGGGCTCATCAGCATGATATTTACGCCGAAGGGCTTCTCTGTCAGTTTCTTCGCTTCCCGGATCTGCTCGCGCACCCAGTCTGCCGGGGCGTTGGCCGCGCCGATCAGCCCTAAGCCGCCCGCCTCTGAGACGGCCGCCGCCAGATGATGTTCAGCGACCCATGCCATGCCGCCCTGGATGATGGGATATGTGATGCCTAATGATCTGCTCAATTCTGTCTGCATTTTATCAACCTCTATCTTATTTCTTTCTTGATATTTTAGATCCATTCATAGACGGATGCACCCCAGGTCAGCCCGGCGCCGAAGCCTGCGATGACCAGCTTATCTCCGGCATTTAACATCCCTTTTTGGGCCATCTCGTCCAGGAGGATCGGGATGCTGGCTGAAGATGTGTTGCCGTATTCCTGGATGTTCATAGGAAATTTCTCTATGGGTTCCCCCAGGTGTCTTGCTACTGCGTCTATGATCCTCTTGTTCGCCTGGTGGAGCAGGTACCATGTGATCTCTTCCTGTCGGAGCCCGTTTTCTTCCAGCACCTCGCGGATCACTTCCGGCACCTTGCGCACCGCGAACTGGAAGATCGTCTTGCCGTCCATCTGCATGAAATATCCGTCGCCATCTGACGGATGCTCTGTGCCCAGCAGGTTCCAGTCGTGCCTGCTCTTCAGTGAGAGGGCGCCGCCCTTTCCTCCGTCTGAATGTGTCTTCGGAAGGTACATCTTCCGGCTGTCCGCCTGCAGGACGGCCGCTCCCGCGCCATCCCCGAAGAGGATACAGGTGCTCCTGTCTTTCCAGTCCGTCAGGTTGGAGAGGCTCTCGCTCCCGATGATGAGCGCTGTCTTGTAGACGCCGCTGGCCAGATAAGCCGCCGCCGTGTTGTAGGCCAGGACGAATCCCGTGCAGGCCGCGCTCAAGTCAAAGCAGGTGGCGTTCACCGCGCCCAGGGCCTTCTGGACTTCACAGGCCGCGCAGGGGAGGATTACGTTGGATGATATCGTGGATACGATGATCAGATCGACCTCCGCCGCCGTGATCTGCGCGCGCAGGAGTGCCCGATGCCCGGCCTCACTGGCCATGGAGACGGTCGTCTCTTTGCTGACGATATGGCGCCGCTCTACGCCGGTGCGCTCCCGTATCCACGCATCGCTGGTATCCACCAGTTTTGCAATACCGTTATTGTCCATTACATAGGACGGGGTGTAGGAACCCGTCCCGCATATCTTTACCGCCATATTTTTTCCTCTGGATCTGTTTTGGTCTTAAATTGTTTTGATTTTCAAAGTATATACCAAACGGAAAGATCTGTCAAGGGGTCTTGCACAAAGAAATGATAGAAAGGGATAGACGAACGTCCCTCGGCTGCCCGTTGGGACGTCCGCGCTCGTTTTCGGATGGGTTCTTGTACGCTCATGGTCCAGTGAGAATAATCTCTTTTGTCTCTGCGGTCCGGCGCACGCGCTCTTCGTCCAGACGTAAGACCGCGGCGGTCTGTTCGATACTGCCAGTTGTGGTCAGAGCATTTATGATCATCTGTTCTATTATCCCTATATCGCATTTGTCCAGGATCTCATGGGCTTTGCCGGCATTGGTATCTGCACCAAACGTGCCCGATATCTGTCTCGTTCATCCAGGCCCTGTTCATAGGCCCTGCCTGCGTACATCGCGTACCGCACGGGGATGTTCGGGTTTATCGTACTCTG